>JBHENG010000011.1:0-30694 GCA_046262195.1 Pyrinomonadaceae bacterium
GTCTTAAACTTGTCGATCTACTGATCTCTACCGGGAGACTGATCTTTTCTTTTGTTCCTTCGCCAAAATACGAACGCCATAGCACTCAATCCGAGAAGTGTTAATACCCCGCCCATCCGCACCAGGCGGAGAATAGCAAGGCCGTACTTACCCGTTGACGGGTCATAGTGATAGCAATACAAAAGCAATTGCTCGGTGGTATTTCCAATCCTGCTTTGGGCGGACTCCATAATACCGAACTTGACGTCCTTGGGAGCGTATTCAATGCCATATAAATATCGTGACAACCTTCCCTCGGGAGACGCGATCATGATGCAGGCGGCATGTGCGAACTGGCCGCTTTTCTCGTCCCATTTATAGCTAAAGCCTGCAGCCGAAGTTACTTTATCGATCGCATTCTGTGTGCCGGTGAGAAAATGCCAGCCTTTCTCGGCTCCGGGGCGGCCGTAGCGCTCCATGTAGCTCGCCTTTTTATTCCGGGCGAGGTCAGGTTTGTCGAATTCGCGACTATCAAAGCTGATAGCAATGACATCAAAATCCTTCCCCGCGTCAAAATTTATCCCCTTCAGGGAGCCAGTGAGCCCGTTCAGCGCCTGATTGCACAGCATCGGACATTCGTAATAGACAAAAGCGACGATCACCGGACGTCCCGAGTTAAAGAACGTGCCGAGCTTGACCGTTTGGCCGTACTCATCTTTTAACTCGGTCTCGAGGGGCAGCTGCGCTCCAAGTTTCTGTTCGATACCGATCTTCTTTAAGACCTCCGGCAGACCGCTCCCCTCAGACATGGACGGATCATACGTCTTTGGCGCATAGAGCGGTGAATTATAGTGCTCATTCTTCTGCGCTTTCACCGAGAACGGTGTGACGAAAAGAGCCAAGAAGATGAAGCTCAATAACCGCCGCCCTGACTTATAGATAAATAATTGCATATCCATTTATCGCCGCCGCATGGACGCTTGCCGGCCCGAGCTGGCTTCGGAAACGTAGAGCCTAGAGTCTTCCAACGCCTTTGCTGCTGCCGGATCAGACTTCGCTTTAACCCCCTGTGACAAAAATCTCTCCTTTGCCGCCTGTATCGGCATACCGGATTGGACACCGGTCGCTGCGTCTTTTTGACCGTGTTCCCACATCTGGAGCCATTGCTTATGCAGCTCGCGATACTCGGCCTGGGGCCCTCTCAATTCAAGATTGACGCGCCCGTTCTCCGCGTCAACCCCAAAGGCAGGCGCGCTTTGCAGGCGCGGCTCCGGCGGAAGACGTTCTTTATCAGACATGGCCATCGGGTTTACCCGAGCGGCATTCTCCTCGTGGTAATCCTTCAACACGTTCAAAAGAGCCCACATCAGCCCGAATGTGACGACGATCAAAAGCACCAAACCGATCGCGAACCCCATGATGCCTCTTAGACCGATGACATTCTCTTCATAGGGTTTATTCAGGTCTATCTCTTGAGATGTCTGTTTTTTTGACATACTTTACTGCCTGTCCACCTCTCTAATGACCATGGCCATGCTCGATCGCTCCCGCAAAATAAGGATCCCGCGCCGGGAAAAGCGGACGTTTGATCAACTCACCAAAGAACCACCATAGCCAAATGCCCCCGATCGCGATAGGAGCAACAAAATCAAGCCAGCTGATATAAAAGGCCCCCTGTTCAATACCTGCCGCGGCCACGCGATGGCTCGGCCCGATCAGATAAAACATGTCGACGAGCCTCATTATCAGTATAAATATTGCTAGCAACGCAAGCCATTTTGCACGTCGTTTGAAGTCCTGCTGAAGCAGAACCAGGAAGGGAAAGGCAAAATGAAAAACGATCAGAGCAACTCCGACATAGCCCCATCCGCCCCTCATACGTATCAGAAACCAACCCGTCTCCTCCGGCAGATTGCCGGACCATATGATCAGGAACTGTGAAAAGTTAAAATACGCCCATACCATCACCAGCGCCAGCATCAGCTTACCCAAGTCGTGAAAGTGGCGTTTCCCCAGCACGGAGCTAACCGTCGGCGTGTGGGCTAGGTATGCAAGGATAGCCACAACAAAACAAAAGCAGCTCAGAGCCCACCCGGCTACAAAGAGGAGCCCCCAGATAGTTGAGAACCAATGCGGATCGAGCGTCATTACCCAATCAACGGCCGCAAACGTAACAACTAGGGAATAAATTACAAGCATTGGTCCCGAAAAGCGGGATGCCCGCTCGAGGACCAGCCTTGAATCCTCCACCGAATTAGTAACATCCTGTTGAGCGCCCCATTTATTGAGCAGGTAGACCATTACGCCCCAGAGGGCGAAATAGATGAGCGAACGTAAGATCCAGAACCACGGCAGCAGATATATGCCGCGGGCCGCTATTGCATGATCTGTGGGCGGCAAATGTGTCCACTCGTAGAGACTGTGTGTATAAACGCCTACTGCAAGAGGAATGAAAAACAAGAAAATGACCGGTAGAGTTCGAGATCCCGCCTCGACAAATCTGCGAATCACAACGCCCCAGGCCCCGCCTGTCAGGTACTGGAGCATCAGAACACCCAGCGAGCCAAGCCCAATTCCACCCCAGAAGATAAAGCCAAGCAACCAGGACCTCAGTGCCTGTTCAGTATTAAAGTACGCGCCGACCGCCCATACGATAAGTGCGATGCCGCCGATTCCCAGGGCGAGTGTACGCAGCTGCCCGACATCCTCCGGTGTCCGATATCTCTCGAGGTTCATCATTTACGGGCTTCCTCCGTGAGTTTCAGTCGTCTCACCATGTGTTGTCGGCCCGGTGTGAGGGGCGGTGCCCGGATTCGTTCTCAGATTCTCATCGGGATTTCGGCTTACCTGCAGCGTTCGGATATATGCGGCTATTGCCCAGCGGTCCGCGGGCTGTACCTGAGCTGCGTAGCTGTTCATTTTCCCCCACCCGTTTGTAATGACGTCGTAAAAATGGCCCACCGGAGCATTTCGCAGCCGATCATCATGATAGGTCGGCGGCTGAGAGAAGCCGCGGCGGACGACCATTCCGTCACCATTGCCCACAGGGCCATGGCAAACAATGCAGTATATGTTGAAGCGTTCCTGGCCACGATCGATAAGCTCTTTGGTGACCGGGACCGGAAACTCGTCTATGTCGTTTGGAAAGCTCGAGACCAGTGTATTCCCCGAAGCGTCGGTAGTTGTTTCCACCTGCACATTAGCATTTGGATTGTCTATCTTGCCGGTATAAAACGCCTTGTTCTCTCGAAGTTGGCCGCGTGCTACCGTCCCCTCAAGCACGTCTCTCGAAGCACGATTGTCCGGAAAAAATTCGCTTCGTCTATATGTCTCGTACCTCGGCTGGTCCTGCATGTCGTAACGACATCCGACCATAGCAAAGACCGACAAAACTAAATGTACCGTGCAGGCAATCCTTACGCTGAAGTTATTCTTCAACATCGAATACCTCCTGCGGGTCCAGCCCGAGCATAAATCTTCGCGTTTCGTGATAGTCGTATTTCGAATCATTCGACTCGATAAGTAGAAAAAACTTCTCTCGCGTAGCCAGGGCGAAGCGCGGAACGTTGAAAACGGGATGGTACGGAGCCGGCAGCCCGTTGAGGAAGAGCATGCCGAAAACGGCTGTGAATGAGGCAAATAAGATCGTTAATTCGTACGCAGGCGGAATGAAAGCCGGCAAGCTGAAATGCGGTCGGCCGCCGACAATGATCGGCCAATCGTACACGTGGACAAAGTATTGGAGGCCAATACCTGCTAGCAGGCCGGTTATGCCGCCCGCGAAGATGAGGTATGGCAACACGCTGCGTTTGATACCGAGAGCCTCATCGATCTCGTGTAACGGAAACGGCGAAAAAGCATCGGTCTTGATATACCCCGCGTCACGCACCTTTCGTGCGGCGTCGACGAGTTCAGTCGCCGTATCGAATTCAGCCATTATGCCGTAAAGGTTTTTCGCCATAGCTCTAACCAACTTGCCTGCTTTTACCTATTTGGCGGATCTGTACGATCGTAGGTGTACTCAACCTCGTTCACATTCTCCTCAAAATCCTGCTGATGCCCGTGAACATTTGCCTGGGGCAATAGTGTCCGCACCTCAAAGATCGAGATGATCGGTACAAACCGCACGAACAGGTAGATCAGGGTAAAGAAAAATCCGATTGTTCCCGTAAACATCGATATATCGAAGATGGTCGGACTGTACATCGCCCATGACGAGGGCAGAAAATCACGATGCAGACTGGTCACGATGATCACAAAACGCTCGAGCCACATGCCGACACTTACGATTATCGAGATCGTAAAAAGCCAAAACTCGCTGTTGCGGAACCGCTCGAACCAAAGCAGTTGTATCGACAATCCGTTACAAAAGATCAAAAGCCAGTACGACCACCAATAAGGCCCCTCCCAGATTCGGTTCTTGATCATGGACACTTCATACTGCGAGGCACTGTACCAGCCGAAAAACGCTTCCATTGCATAGCCGTATACGACTATCAGCCCGGTCGCGAGCATGACCTTTGCCATATAGACAAGGTGCTGGTGCGTAATGAAATCCTGCATCCGGTACCATCGCCGCAGCGGTATGCAAAGGATCAGCACCATTGCAAAACCAGCGAATACAGCCCCGGCCACGAAATAGGGTGGAAAGATAGTCGCGTGCCAGCCCGGGAGTTGTGAAACCGAGAAGTCGAGGGACACTATCGAGTGAACCGACAACACGAGCGGGGTCGATAGACCCGCGAGGATAAGGTATGTGATCTCGTATCGATGCCAGTGCCGCGCACTTCCCCGCCAACCCCAGGAGAGAATGGCGTAGATGAACCTAAAAAACTTATTTTTTGCCCGGTCGCGCAGGGTCGCTAAGTCGGGAATCAGTCCGACGTACCAAAAAAGCAGCGAAACCGTAGCGTAAGTCGACACGGCGAACACGTCCCAGATCAGGGGCGAGCGAAACTGTGGCCAGATCCCCATGGTGTTCGGGTACGGGAAAAGCCAGTACGCGGCCAGCCACGGACGCCCTGTATGCAGTAACGGGAACATGGCGGCGCAGGCCACGGCGAAAAGCGTCATCGCCTCGGCAAACCTGTTAATGGATGTTCGCCACTTTTGATTCAAAAGCAGCAGGATCGCGGAGATCAGTGTGCCGGCGTGACCGATACCGATCCACCAAACGAAATTGATAATGTCGAACGCCCATCCGACCGGAACGTTGTTGCCCCAGATCCCGATGCCGTTCGCAAGCAGCCATATAGTGGTGAGCAAAAGCAGCTGCGCGATCATAAAAGCGATCGCGAACCCAATAAACCAGTGAAACGGGGTACGCTTTTTTAGCGTGACATCACTGATCTTGTCAGTGACAGTCGCATAGGTGTGGTCTCCCTCGAGCATCGCCGGGTGAAGTTTCTGTTGGAGATCTTTTGCGTCCTGCATATATTCGCGAATTCCACTATTTCCGGACAAACCGAAATGAATGTTCCTAGTGCCCTTCGCCTCCCCCAGTAGACCTCGTATCGACCTTCGCTTCGGCCTTCGTCACCGGCGCCTTATAGTCAGGCATATCTTTGTTCTGATTCTTCAAACTCGCGAGATACGTCGTTCTCGGCTGAGTATTAAGTTCGTTGAGCAGCTTGTAGTTGCGATGATCCTGTTTTGCCTTGGAAACTGCACTATTTGGATCATTCAGATCGCCAAAAGTGAATACGTTCGTCGGACAAACGGCCTGACAGGCGGTCACCACCTCGCCGTCACGAATGCGTCGTCCATCCTTTTCCGCCTCAATGCGTGCGATCGCAATTCGCTGTGTGCAGTATGTGCACTTTTCCATCACACCGCGGCTCCGGACAGTCACCTCGGGGTTGCGCATTAACTTGTACTGCGGTGTATTCCAATCCTGATACAGGAGGAAATTGAATCGTCGGACCTTGTAAGGGCAGTTGTTCGAGCAATACCGAGTGCCGACGCAGCGGTTATAGACCATGTCGTTCAGGCCCTCGGCGCTGTGGACGGTGGCGTGTACGGGGCATACAACTTCACACGGTGCCTGCTCGCACTGCATGCAGAGAACCGGCTCGAAGTGCGGACCGTCAGGATCGTTTATGTCACCGCCGCCATAGTAGGCATCGATCCGCAGCCAATGCATTTCGCGGCTGCGATTGACCTGCTCCTTGCCGACGACTGGAATATTATTTTCCGCCTGGCACGCCACAACACACGCGTTGCAGCCAACACACGAGTTCAGGTCGATCGTCATACCCCACTTGTAATTGTGAGCGTAGACCGCCTGGTGCTCTTCGTACGGGTACATTGATTTGGGGTATTCATCGTGCTGATGCCCCATATCCGGATTGGCTTCAAACTCTTCCAGGTTCCAAACGCGAACCAGATCGCGGCCCTCCATGTTGAAATGGATCTGCGTTGACGCGATCGTCGTCGTCTCGCCGGCCCGCCTGGTGATCTCGCCAAAACCGTAGTTCATCGCATCCGAGCGGCGAACGTCGAAGGCGTTGTAACCCAGATCGGTGCCGACCTGTCCTGCACGCGTTCGGCCATAACCCATATAGATCGTGATAACGTCATCCGGCTGCCCCGGGGCGATCCACATCGGAACGGGTTTTTGAATATCAGCGCCTTGCTATCGCAGGTTCACGAGGTCGGAGTACTGGTTCCCGCCATACGTAGTGATAAAGCTTGATCCCTGGGAACCGCCGGCATACTCTCGAGCATCGTTTCCGGTATTTATGCCGAGCCGGGCGGCAGTTCTCGGGCTAATAAGTCCTACGTTATCCCATGTGATCTTAGTAAGCGGATTGGGAAGCTCCTGAAGCCACCCGTTATTCACAAATCGGCCGTCGTACACTGCCGGGTCGGGGAGTATTGATATTTCCACTCCCCCGTTCCCTGCCGGCATCACGGCATGCTGGGTCAGGAACGCCAGATTGGCGGTAACGGCCTTAGGAGCTGCTGCAGTATTCGGGATCACCCCATCGTGGACGGCCTTTCGCCATTTATCCTCGAAATTGGTTGCGGCAGCGGCGCGTGGCGAGCCCGACGGGCTGGTTGGAGAACCCGCTGGCGTCGCCGAAGGCTGTGCAGCAGTCGTTGGGGCGCGCGACGTTCCGGGCTCTGCCGCGGGCGATTGCCGCGGTGTGGCCGGTGTCGCGCTCGTATGCGACGCGGTTTCGCTATTGGCAATCGGCGGTGCTTCACCATGCGCCGGCGCCGGTCCCGTTATCGGCACATCGCCGCCATGCGGCGGTGCAGTATTTGCCGACGGCACTACTGCAGCAGGAGCAGCAGCAGCAGTGATGTTCTTGCCCTGCCAAAATTCCTTGATAATGTCGTAGTCGCGTTTTTCGAAGTTTTCCCTCAGAAAAAGCTGGACCATCTCGTGGATATTGCGGCCGCCGTAAAGCGGCGCGATCAACGGTTGAACAACCGAAACGGTGCCGTCACAGGCTCGCGCGTCGCCCCATCCTTCGAGAAAATGTTTTTCGCTCACGTGCCAGTGACAATGTTCGGCCGTTTCATCCTGGTACATCCCGAGGTGGACACGCATCGGGATCCTGGACATTCTGTCAGCATTGAGCTTCAAGTCGGCCGGCGAATTATATACAGGGTTTCCTCCCAGAATGATGAGCATTCTTACCCGTCCGGCATCGATATCGCTTATTAACTCGCGCAGCTGATCTATCTGGGGCCGATCGGCAAATGGTGACAGCGGCTCGGTATAAAGCACCGTCTGTCCAACATTACCAAGCGCTCCATTTATCGCGTGAGCAACCGCATGAACGAAGGCTGGCTGGTTATCGCCTGCGACGACAACGGATCGTCCGCCATGCTCAAGGAGGTCCTTTGCCATCGCAGCGATCCACGGCGCATTGCTCGTATATGTGGACTGTGCTCCCGCAACACCGACAGCCATAGCAACTGCCTTTGCCACCTCGGCCATCTCGCTCGGCTTAACCGCGAGACGGTGATCCGCCTTGGCACCCGTTAGGCTTATGGTCGTCTCGATGGCATAGAGGCGATTGATGTCCGGTCTATCGTGTGAATAAGCTTTACCGGCAACATAATCCTTCATGTAGCCGACGTTAAACCCCGAAAATATGTCGGCATCGAGCGACAGGATACGTTCGGCCCGATCGAACTCGTATACGGTATTTACTGGCGTGCCAAAGGCCATCATCGCCCCCGAAGTCGCGGTATCGGTATTAACGGGCTCGTACTGGATCCACCTGGAATTTGGCAGCTCACCACTAACTCTTCTGAATTGATCGATCAAAGTGGGCGACGTCACGGTCTCGGTGAGAAACCTGATGCCGGCGCCGCCGTCGATCCTGTTTTCCTCGATAGCGGCACGCACCCCGCTTACAAAGGCTTCCCACGTCTTAGGCGTTCCCCGGTAGGTGATCTCCTGCGACCGATCGGGGTCATACATGCTTAGCAGCGATGCCTGAGCCCGAACGTCGGTCGCTCCGCGGCTGCCGGGATGGTCAGGATTGCCCTCGATCTTTACAGGCCGCCCATCGTAAGACTTAACGAGAAGCCCGGTGGCGATACCGCCCAGTGACATCGCGGTCGCAAAGAAATTTGCCTTACCGGGAAGCATGCCTTCCTGAGAGGTAACATACGGAACGATCTTTTCAGGCGGTTGAATGACGCATCCGCTCAATCCGGCCAAGGCGAGCGAGGCGCCCATTACCTTTACGAAATTTCGACGACTTAGGCTGCTATCCCACTCCTCGATCTCGTGCGGATACTCCTCAGCAATGAATTCGCGGAATTCAGGGGTGTCCGCATGCTCCTCGATGCTGCGCCAGTACTCCTTACCGTTCTGTGACAGAATCCGGTCACGGAGCGATGCAAAGTTTGATTTGGTTGCTGGGGTCGGCATTATTGTTTCAGATCCCTCAAAATTTGCTCTAACGGTGGCAAGTCGAGCAGCTGGTCATTATTTCCTTACTTCTGATCTTGTAATCAGCTTTCAACTGGTTCCGTGCCTCGGCATCGGCGTCAGCATCACGCCACTCCATGTTGTAGATCTCAGATTTCGGCCGAATATGTTTGGACGGGTCGCGGTGACACGCGACGCACCATTCCATCTGAAGGGAGTTTTCCTGGAATACCGCCGGCATGTTGTCGATCTGCCCGTGACACGTTGAGCAGCCGACACCCTTCGCAACGTGAATGCTGTGATTGAAGTAAACGTATTCCGGCAGGTCGTGAACCCGTTCCCACTCGATGGGTTTGTTCTCGCGGAAACTGGCACGTACGGGCTCGAGATATGGACTGTCCGACCAGATCTGGCTATGGCAGTTCATGCACGTCTGTGTCGAGGGCATGCCCGCCGTAGCAGTGGTCTCTACGGTTTGATGGCAATAACGGCAGTCAATACCGTCGTCGCCGACGTGATGCTTATGGCTAAATTGTACGGGCTGCTGCTTTTCAATATATTGTCCGGTTAGATATGACGACCGGGCGATCTGCGTGTATGCGTAAAATGCAGTGCCGGCCAGTAGAACAACCATCACCATGCTGATGCGGGCGATGTTATTTGCACTTTTATTAAAAAATTGCGCCATCTCCTGGTTTCTTGCCGAAACAAGTCATCAACAATTTGGGCCCCGGCCCTTCGCGTTCGTTCACAACGCGAACGTGCCCGTGAGCCCATAAAATTCAACATTATTACAAGTAAAACTTGTTTTGATTTTACTAAAACTCGACTGATCCGCAAATTGCACAATTTATAATTACTGCGCCTAGACGCTTTCTGCAATTAACCGGCAAATTAGTATCGTTAATGAATCGGATTATTCTTTATACATTTTCAGCTAGTCTGTATGGCCGCTGACAAACGCAGCGCCAACTGCCGCAGCGTCAGCACCGAGTTCGCCTTCGACGATTGTTGTGGATTCGAACGAAGGTGAGAATGACAGTTCGCGCGCCCGTTGGATCACCGCGTCGAGGACCAATCCCTTTGCCTGAATGATGGGACCGCCCAGCACGATCCTTTCGATATTCAAAAGATTGATTACACTCGCAATGGCTGTGCCTACGTACATGCCCGTACGTTCGACCATCATTTGTGCAAAGTCGTCGTCCCTCTGTGCGGCTGAAATGATATCGGCGAGGCTGATGGACTCTTCGGAGATCTTATTTAGGGATGATGTGCTGTCCTGATGCAGCCGGCTGCCGGTTCGCCTGATGATGTTCGCCGCCGAGGCGACGTCCTCAAGACGAGTGCCCGAGGAATTGATCGGCACATAGCCAAACTCACCCGCAAAACCCGATGCTCCGCGCCAGATCTCACCATCGAAAATGAACGCGCCGCCAACGCCAATCCCCAGAGTTGCATAGAACATATTTTGAGAACCACGTCCCGCACCCATTTTAAACTCGCCGTACGCCGCGGCATTCGCATCGTTCTCGATGACTATCCGCGAGCCAGTGGCACTCTCAAGATCATGAACGAGGTCGACATTTGAGTGTCGAGGAATATTCGCCGAAAAAGCGACGCGGCCCGTCTGTCGATCGACCAGGCCAGGGATGGCGATACCTATCCGGTCGCCGCCGCCGTGATCCTTTTTCAGGCGCTCAATGAGCCCCATCAGCTCCTCGATCGTGTCCTGAGAAGATGTGATCGGTAGGGTTTGATTAGCGATTATCTCGTCTTGTTCGTCGATGACAACCGCATTCAGCGCCGAGTCAGAGATCTCGATACCGACACGACCGGAATTTTGGTTTGGGGATTCAACCATACGTGGAAAGCCTTTCGTTTGAATAAACTACCGCGATTTTAGTCACTGCCAAATGGCCTGTCAAACAATCATTCGGCTTAAGAAGCGTGCCGTTTCACCTTTAACTTCTTTTGACTGGTGAGGCGCGTAAAGATACTCTCTTTTATGCGGCCGCCTCATCTGTCTCGTTTTTTTGACTTCCGGTATGGAACATCCGCTTTACGACATCATTGCCCAATACGGCATATACGCGGTGTTCTTTCTATGTACGATCGAGGGTGACATCACATTGCTGATGGCTGGCGTTCTCGCTCACAGCGGTTTCTTCGGATCTTACAGTTTCATCAAGGTTCTGTTTTTTGGCACGTTGGGGGGGATGGTCGGCGACTCGATGGGCTACCTTGTCGGACGCATTTTTCACGAGAATGCTAAGGATTATCGCTTTTATCAGGTAGCCCAGCCACGCGTAGAAAAGATCATCGACAAGTTTGGCAGCTCCGCTATCATAATTTCGAAATATATATACGGTATTCGCGTGGCAATGTGCGTTTTCTACGGCGTCGGCAAGATGCCTTTTTTAAGGTTTGTCGGGCTTAGTGCTCTGAGCTGCTCTATCTGGGTAGTGCTTTTGTCCGGCGTAGGCTATTTTTTTAGTGGTGCAATTACCTCAATGATCGGCGATTTTCGTCAGATCGGGATTGCCCTCTTCTTTATCGTGATGATCGGCATCATCGGGTTTTACGTTATCGAGCGATACTGGTTGTCAGAAAAAGTGGAAGATGCTGATCCTGAAACTATTCAGAAGATCGAAGAGAAGCTGCACGCTGTGGAAGAGGTTGGAAAGATAACCTTGCACGATCTGAGCGAGCGTCTCCACCTGACTCGCGATCCCCACCGCGACGACGCGGGAAAAGCAAAAGAGAAACCAAAAAAATCAAAGTGACGTGCGCTCATTTCGCGCTCTGCGTTAGAATCTTCATTTTTCAAAGGTAATCGAGGGTAAAAAATCAGTGATAATCGAATCGTCCGCACCTACCCGTGTCGATCTTGCCGGAGGAACCATTGATATTCCACCGCTCTTTCTATTCCATGACGGGGCGGCCACCGTGAATTTTGCCGTGAGCATGCTTGCTCATTGCCGTATCGAAACGCGCTCAGATGAACGCATCGTCTTAGAATCTATAGATCAAAGGGCGGTCGTGGAGACAACGGTATCTGAGATCGATTCGCTCAGAAACGAGCCGCGGCTTCAGCTGCTGGCCAAACTAGTGCATTTTTTTCGGCCAGCTGTCGGCTTTCACATGACCACGGAATCCAAAGCTCCGGCAGGAGCGGGCCTCGCCGGTTCATCTACATTAAACATTGCGTGCATCGGCTCCCTAAACAAGCTCGTTGGCGAACGCTATAGTGCGGATCATTTTATTCCCACCGCCGCCAATATTGAATGCCAGGTGATCCGCGTCCCCACCGGCTTTCAGGATTACTATTCTGCTCAGTACGGCGGCACGGCCTGTATCCATTTCGGACCCGACGGTATCCGGCGGGAGCCGCTTGAGATAGATAGTGAGGCCCTGGCGAGACGCATCGTCGTTTGTTATACCGGCGAGCCGAGAAATTCGGGGATCAACAATTGGGAGGTCACCAAACGTCATATCGACGGCGACCCGGAGATATTCGATATCTTTGAGGGCATACGCGACACGGCAGTTGCGATGCGTACTGCATTGCTGGCATCTGATTGGGACGCCGTCGGTACTCTTCTGAAAAATGCACACCCACATCGCAGGCGGCTTTCCCCAAACATCACAACGCCTCAGATGGACCATCTGATCGAGACCGCGTTGGCAAACGGTGCGATCGCCCCAAAGGTCTGCGGAGCCGGCGGCGGCGGGTGCATTGCATTCTTTTGCGAGGATGGCCGCCGTTCTGACGTTGAAGCCGCACTTGCCGCGGAACACGGCGCCGAGGTCCTCAACTGGAGCGTTAACACTACCGGTCTCATAGTTCGATCTTCCGAGCGACACGCGTCCGTCTAAAAAAACTGTCACAATTAATTTAAGCCCGGTGTTTTGGTTATAGAAATCAGTAATTTCTTAATAAAAACACCTGGAGGACTTCAAATGAGAGTTATCTTGCGCAATCTCAGATTTATCGCGGTCGCTACGATCGCAATGTTGATCGGCGTCACTGCTACACAAGTACTTGGACAGGACGATACAAAAGCCAAAAACCACGCCAAGGCTGAATATAAAGACAAGGCTGAATTTAAAGACAAAGCCAAAGGCTTTTGCAGCAATAACAGCTGGTCGTCCGACGACAAGGTCTCATTTTCCGAGCTTAGAGAGATCACCACGACTGCGTCCGGCACAGTCAACGTGGACGGGGGCCAGAATGGGGGTATCAGTGTGAAAGGTGAGGACCGGGGAGACATTCTCATTCGCGCATGTGTTCAGGTCTGGGCCCCGACGGATGCAGCGGCGAGGGCAGCCGCCAGCAATATCAGGATCGGCAGTGCCGGCGGTATGATCAAAGCGGACGGAGCCGACGGCGACAAAAATTGGTCGGTTTCATACCAAATACTTGCTCCACGTTCTACAAATCTGAGTCTAAAGGCGCACAATGGCGGCATTTCAGTAAGCAGCATTGACGGATCGTCAGAATTCGAAACGATGAATGGCGGGGTAAGCGTCTCAAACGCTTCGGGCAGCGTTAAGGGCCGCACCATGAATGGCGGAGTCAACGTCGTATTGTCAGGCAGTTCCTGGAAAGGTAGCGGCCTGGACGTATCGACCACAAACGGCGGTATTAATCTCGTGATGCCCGCCAACTTTGCAGCCCGCGTTGAAACCGCGACTGTGAACGGCGGCTTTTCGAGTGAGATCCCCGCTCTTCAGGCTGAAAAGAGCGATAAGGAACGCGGCCATAGAGCTACCAAGATCAGTGCCGATCTCAACGGCGGGGGAGCCCCGATTCGCATCGTAACAACTAACGGCGGTGTAAGGATCAGCACTCCAAACGAGAAGCAGTAGATCTAAGTGCGGAGTAGATGAAGAGGAGGTCACGCGGGCTCCTCTTTTTTGTTCAGGCGGCCAAACAGCCGATCGTATTCGCCAGCGAACGAAATACATCCCGGCCATCATTAGAACCCAGCATTTCCTCGCATGCCCGTTCGGGATGGGGCATCATTCCAAGAACATTTCTGTTCAGATTACATATACCTGCAATATTCGAACGAGCTCCATTCGGGTTCGATTCGTCAGTCACCCGTCCTTCCTCGTCGCAGTACTTGAAAACGATCTGCGCATTTTCCTCGAGCCGGTCAAACGTATCGTCATCGCAGGTGTAATTACCCTCCGCATGAGCAATTGGAAGGGACAGCACTTTGTCGGGGTTGACGTCAGACGTGAATGGGGTATCGCCGTTTTCCAGCTTCAGATTAACGTGGCGGCAAATGAAATGCAGGCCCTGGTTCCGCATCAACGCCCCCGGCAGCAATCCAGCCTCGCACAATATCTGAAAGCCGTTGCAGATCCCAAGTATGAATTTCCCCTCCTCCGCAAACCGCTTCATGGCGCCCATTACGGGTGAGAATTTGGCTAGTGCGCCCGCCCTGAGATAATCGCCGTAAGAAAATCCGCCCGGAACAATAACAGCATCGAAACCGCCGAGATCCGCCTCCCGGTGCCAGATAAAATCGACCGGCTGACCGACGTGCTTGGACAACACGTGATACGCGTCATGATCACAATTAGAACCGGGAAAAACTACAACACCGAATTTCATAAACTGATTGGTTGTTGATCTCGGGCGGCTGTTTGTTCAGGCGTTTTCAGGTTACGGGTTCATCTCAACCCGGTAATCTTCGATCACAGGGTTTGCAAGTACATCTTTTGCGATCTTAGTGGCCGCGGTCTGAGCGTTCGATTCGGAAGTGCCGTCTGCAAAATTGATCTCGAAATACTTACCCTGTCTGATGTCTCCGATATTGTCGTGACCGAGCTGCTCAACCGAATGGTGAATAGCTTTGCCCTGAGGGTCGAGCACACTTGGCTTAAGCATCACATAGACCTTTGCTTTCATTTTACGGCTCCCGAAATAAATTGTAGATTGTACGGAGTTTCTTGTATTTATCAAACTCCTATGGTAGATTTCACCTACATTTTCAAGCACTAGCACACAATTCAAAACTCAGAAGGAGATCAGTATCTATATGCAAAATGCATCTGGTGGTAAATCCGCCCTCGGGCTCGACGCAAATGTAGCGGCCTTGTTAGCATACCTTCCGATCTGTCTGGTAGGACTTATCGTGAGCATCATTATTATTGCCACAGACAAGACAAACAAACTCGCGCGATTTCACGCGTTCCAGTCGCTGCTTTTGATGGCTGTCAGCATAGTTGCATATATAGCCGTCATGTTCGTATCGGGTGTTGCCGCTGCGGCAAACTCCACTGCTATTGCACTAGTAGGGCTTTTGCTTTACTTGATCGTTTTGATCGGCATACTAGGCGCCGTGATCTTCTGCATGGTTAAGGCCTATCAGGGCCAGATATTTAAGCTCCCCGTCATTGGTAACATGGCGGATAACTGGTCTAACTAAAAACTCGTTCAAAAACCTTGTCGACGTTGCGTAAGTAATGTCGCAAATCAAAGACGCGGGCAATTTCTTCTTCCGTAAGGAAACGTGAGATGTCCGCGTCGTTCTTTACCAAGTTCTGATAATCTCCGCCTTCGTCCCAAACCTTCACCGCGTTACGCTGCGTCCAGGCGTAAGCGTCTTCCCGCGATACGCCCTTTTGCGTGAGCGACAGCAATAACTGGCCGCTGAATATTAGGCCCCCGGTTAATTCGAGATTCGTGAGCATGTTCTCGTGATAAACGATTAGGGTATCCAGGAGACTCGTCGTCTTTGCAAGCATGTAATCAAGGGTCGCCGACGAGTCGGGCAGGACAATGCGCTCAGCCGACGAGTGCGAAATGTCCCGCTCATGCCAAAGCGCAACATTCTCGAGTCCGACGATGGAATTTGCCCTGACCGTGCGAGCCATACCGCAGATCCGCTCCGATAGGATTGGGTTGCGCTTGTGGGGCATTGCAGACGACCCTTTCTGCCCGGTCTTAAACTTTTCCTGGACCTCGCGCACCTCGGTACGCTGCCAGTGACGGATCTGGAGGGCGATCTTCTCAAGGGTCGGCGCAATGATCGCTAATGTGCAGAGATATTCGGCGTACCGGTCCCGCTGGATGACCTGTGTTGAAACGTCAGCTGCTTTTAGTCCCAGCTTCTGACACACGCGTTCCTCGACCTCGGGTGAAAGATGAGCAAACGCACCTACTGCCCCGCTTATCTTGCCAACGGCGACCATCCCCCTGGCTTTGGTTAAACGTTCCCGATTGCGAACGGTTTCCGAGTACCAGAGCGCCCAGACCAATCCAAACGACGTTGGCTCGGCATGTATGCCATGCGTGCGTCCGATCTGCGGCGTATCTTTAAACTCATACGCTCGCCGCTTAAGAACCTCCAGCAGTGCGTCGGTTTTTGATAGCAGGATGTCGCACGACTCTCTCAGCAGCAAGGCGTTTGCGGTATCAACTACATCGCTCGAAGTCAGGCCGTAATGAACAAATCGTGCGGCTTCGCCGATGTTTTCGGCGAGGTTTGTAGTAAACGCGATCACATCATGATCTGTCGTTTTCTCAATCTCGTCTATACGCTCAACGGTAAACGCCGCCTTTGCTTTGATCTCGTCCACTGCTTCAGCCGGGATCGTGCCCATTTCGGCATGGACCTCACAAACGGCGATCTCTACATCAAGCCATTTCTGAAATTTGTTCCCGAGGGACCACACAGATCCCATTTCGGCGAGGGTGTAACGTTCGATCATAAGCTTTTCAGATCAGCTGACATTATCCAAGGCGGGCTCTGACGACCCAGGCACTTCGATCTGGTCGAGGTCAGTGCTGACGTCGCCCAGCACGTCCTGAATATAAACCATCTGGATCAACACCATCATTACCGCCAAAAGTGGCGTCGCAAGTACCAAACCCAGGCCGCCAACCATGACAGCCAGTGCCAACTGAAAGATGATCGTCAGTCCTGGCGGCAGCTCGACGGTCTCGCGTTCAATGAGTGGCGTGACAATGTTCGACTCGATCAGCTGAACGCCGACAAAGATCGCAACCACGTAGACCGCCGTCATAGGGCTCTGGACAAAAGCGATCAGGATGGCCGGAACAGCGGACAAGATGGGGCCAAAGTTTGGTATGAAAGACAAAAGCCCGGCGATCAGGCCCAGGGTCAGCGCAAGGGGCACGCCGAGGATAGACAGCGCTATCCAGGTCAATACACCTATGAAAAGCATCGATCCAGCCTTTCCGATTAGCCACCATCGGAGCGTTGCTCCGATCGCGGACAGGACGTGGTAGACCCTCTCACGCTTTGCCATCGGAAACAGGCGCGTAAAGCCCCTGGCATAGAATCCGGGCTCGACCGCAAAATATATAGCGAGGAGAATTGTTATAAAAAAGTTAGCGATAGCGCCGACGGTCGATGAAAAGATGCCCCCGACCCGGTTCAGCATGCCCGAGGAGGCGAGGTTCTGTGAAATGGCTTCAGTGCTCGGAAGCTGTCCCAGAATCGCCCGTCCCCAACCATATTGCAAAACATAATCGCGAGCAGCGCCGGCCGAGCGAGGAAGCTCATCACGAAGATTTGTAACCTGGTCCGCGATGCTGGGGGCAAGACCGGCTATGGCCCCGGCAAGGATCGCCACCATAGCTGCAGCGACGATCAAAACCAGAAAACTTTCGCGGATGTGCAGGTATCTGCCCAGCAGATCGGCCAGGCCCCGTAAAAATATCGCGAGCAGCACTGCCGCAAAGAGAAGTAGAATGACGTCGAAAGTAAAATAAAGCAGCGCGATCAGAAGCACCGCCAGCACCACAAAACCAATGGTGATCAAAACACGTTCGACAAAGTTCCGGTCCCGCCTGTTTTCAGGATCCATGTTAAATGATCCCCTTCTGGATGAGTAATTCCGCGTTCAGTATCGCGGAGCCGGCCGCCCCTCTCACGGTGTTATGGCTGAGCGCCACAAAACGATAATCGAAGATATTATCCGGGAAAATCCGTCCGACCGTAATTGTCATTCCATTACCGTTGTCGCGGTCGAGCCTTGGCTGCGGCCGCGACGGTTCGTCTGTTACGTGGATAAATCGTTTCGGCGACGAATGAAGGTCAAGCGAGGGAAATGTTTTCATTGCTTCAACCACGTCCTCGAGCGTGCCAGTTTGCTTTAGATTTACACGCACTGATGCCATGTGGCCGTCAATAACATTTACCCTGAAACACTGGGCCGAAACTGTGAAGTCCGCCTTGTGGATCACGCCGTCCTCGAAAACGCCAAGGATCTTTTGCGCCTCGGTCTCAACTTTTGGCTCTTCGCCGGCAATGTAGGGAAATACGTTGTCCGTAATGTCCAGAGACGCAACTCCCGGATAGCCCGCACCTGAGATCGCCTGCATGGTCGTAACCACCACCGACTCAATTCCAAATGCCCATTGAAGAGCGGCGAGCGGCGGCGCAAAACTGACAACAGCACAGTTTGGGTTCGTTGCGATGAAACCGGTCGAAAATCCCCGCTTTTCCCTTTGCCGCTCGATAATGCCAACGTGGTCATGGTTGACCTCGGCGATGAGGAGCGGTACATCCTCATCCATTCGATAGCTGGATGAATTGCTGATTACGGGGTAACCGGCCCGCGCAAACGCCTCTTCGGTCTCACGTGCCACAGAGGATGGCAGGCTGGAAAATATAATGTCACAGTCAAGCGGCGGCTCTATTGGGCGCACTTCGAGATCACGTACGGAAGCGGGTATCCATGCCGGCAGTTTCCAGGCGCATGCCTCGGAGTAAACTTTGCCGGCTGAGCGGTCTGAGGCTGCGACGGCCGTAATTTCAAACTGCGGATGGCCATCGAGAAGCTGCGCAAATCGCTGCCCCACGGTGCCCGTAGCACCCAAAATTCCAACACGATATTTCTTCACTTTGGTATCTTACCTGCTCAGAGCTTCTTTCATCCGCCGAACGCCTTCGACCATTTTATCTTCAGTATTACAGAACGATATCCGCAGGAAACCTTTAGCTTCACTTCCGAATGCCACGCCCGGCACTGTAATGACCCGGTTCTGCAAACACTTTTCGGCCACCTCTATGTCATCACCAGCTGATCGGACGTCAAGCATTGTATAAAACGCGCCGTCGGGCGAGGTCGACCGGAAACCTAATTCTTTTTCGAGAAGTTGCACGAGGAACGCTCCTCGCGACCTGTAAATGTCCCGCGCGTGCTGCTTTGCCGCTTCGGCTTCCGGCGTCCAACCGAGGAGAGCGGCTTTCTGCGTTATTGCCGAGGTGCAAACGGTCAGGAAGCCATGAAGGATCTGGATCGCCTGCGTGATCTCTCGCTGTGCGCTCGCCGCCCACCCAATGCGCCACCCGGTCATGCTCAACGATTTCGACAAGCCGCTGACAATTATTGTTTTTTCGTAATACTCAGACGCCGAGCGCGGCCGTTCGCCGAAATAGAGGTCGCTATAGATCTCATCGGAGATGAGGAATATGCCGGTACCTTTCAGGGCGTCTGCGATCTGCGCGAGGTTTTCGCTCGTCAAGATCCTACCTGTTGGATTCGACGGGCTGATCACGACGGCCGCCTTCATTTTCGGCGTTATCGCCCGCTTGAACTCGTCAATATCAAAGGCAAAATGTGTATCAGCCGGCAGACGATAATAGACCGGATTCCCCTGCGAGATCTCTACACATGCGGAATAAGCGGGAAAGCCCGGGTTCGGCAGCAATACGTCGTCGCCCGCGTCCACAATCGACAAGAACGCGGCTGTCATCGCTTCTTGCGAACCGACTGTGACCACGACGTCTGTCATGGGTAGTCCGAGATGCGGATATTGGTCTGCGATTTTTTGACGAAGTGCGGGGATCCCTGGGTGCGATGTGTAGCCGTTCTGCTCCTCCAGAGCTACCCGAGCTGCCTCACGACGAATGAACTCAGGTGTCGGCAGATCGGGCTCTCCGAGACCAAAATTAATGCTGTCCGGCAATGCCCGTTCGAAGAATTGTCTGATCAGGGTTGGCTGCAGGCCCTGCAGTCGCCGTGGCAAAACAAACTCAGTCGTTCGCTGCGCAGGTATCATCGGTCGCTGAGGTCCCCGCTTTCTTCCAGATCGTCCTCGATCCCTTCTCGCACCGTCCCAACTTCAACATTGAATTCGCCCTCGGCCTGGGTGATCGGGTCGCCCGTCAAAACGCCCCCTACGACCTCCAGTTCACCTATGATCTGTTGTGCGAGGCCCGTGATCCGAGTTTTGCTCTCCGACGGTTCATCGGCGGGGTTATCGCTTTCGTTATCCGGCATTATTAATATTTCCCCCACATCTATCTTAGACAATTTAATAAATAGATTAAACTCGCAGCATTTCAACGTTGTGCGGCAAAATCGATAAAACCGCTGCGTGGGTCCGCCGAGATAAGCTTGACTTGTACCTTTTGGCCCACCTCGAGGCCCTTTTCGCCACGCTCGATCCGGCCGTCGACCGGCGGCCGCAATATCCTTGCAAAAGTTCCCCCTGAGGTCACGCCGGTAACGACAGCGGTAAATTCATCGCCAACGTGCTTTTGCATCACGGTCGCGGCGACGATCTTGCGCATCTTACGCTCAACCTTGCGCGCGGCTCGTTCCATTTGATTGGCACGATCCGCGATCGACTGCAGATCGCCATCAGAATAAGGCACCGGCTTGCCTGCGACGACAGCCTTGACGAGTCGTTGTACGACAAGATCCGGGAAGCGTCGGTTCGGCGCGGTCGAGTGGGCGTAATCCTGAACAGCGAGTCCGAAATGTCCGCCACTGTCCTCTCCTTTGCGTTCGATAACGTATTCACCGCTGCCAATCAGCTTAATAATAGAAAGCGAAAGATCGGGGAAATGAAGGGGATCTGCTTCCCTTCGTGCCGCAAGAAATTCGGCGAGAGCCGGCTGATCAGGTTCTGTGGGCAGATTTACACCAAACTCAGATGCGATCCGTCTTATGCCGTTCCAGTTCTTAGGCGTCTTGACTATCCGGCGTATCGAGGTTGCACCGTGAGCTTCGAGAAACTCGGCCATTTCAACGTTTGCCGCCACCATGAAGTTTTCGATCAGCTTCCGGGCGGCGTTCGGTTCAACCGATTCGATACCTTTAACCTCCCCGTCCTCGATTACAGCCTCCGATTGGATGGACTCAAAATGCAGCGCACCCTTTATGCGTCGATACGCTTTGAGCCGCACCGCCGCCTGATGCTGGAGCGCGACCTGTTCCTTGAGGCCGGTGGTGAAAGCAAATGTTGCGGGCTCAGGACCGCCTTCGAGCCAATCGCCGACATTGTTATATGTCAGTTTTGCATGGTTATGAACGATGGCTCTGTAAAATGTGCTTTCAGGTACATCCCCGTTAGGCTTTATCGTCATGTCGGCAACGACAGCCAGTCTGTCGACGCCTTCATTGAGTGAAGTCAGATCTGTGGAAAGCTCCTCCGGCAGCATCGGAAATATCCTGCCCTCGGTGTAAACCGTGACAGTATTTTGTCGAGCGTGTTGATCGATAGCGCTGTCTTTTTGTACGAGTGCATCGACGTCTGCAATGCCGATCAGTATACGAATATCGCCGTCAGATAACCCCTCGCCCCACTCTACCTGGTCTAGGTCCCTCGAAGATCGATTATCGATCGAGGACCAAAGCAGCGACCGAAGATCTTTGATTGACTCAGTGCCGTTTACGGAGGCTCGTTGAAGCTGACACACTTCATCGTCTACAGCTTCGGAAAACTCAGGTTGAAACCCGTTATCGACCAATGTCTGGCGAGCCCGGGACGCGAACTGAGATATGTTGCGATTGTCGTTCATCACGCCATCGCAACCGCTTCTATGTGTTCCCAGCCACGCTCACTTTGCTCGTAGAGTTTGTGCTCCGCGAGTAGAAACCCGGTGTCCGGACTCTTGCATTCAAGGCGTTCGACACGCAGGCGTGGATGTTCAAACTCGATCAGATTGAAGGATTGCGATTCACCCCTTACGCGGATCGACGTCGCGGTACCTGCTTGGATGACGAGCGCCACTCGGCCGTTCTCAAGCTTGTAGCGTTTTGCGGTCGTCTCGATGTGACCTACATGCAGGTGCCCCGCAAGAAACACATCGCCTCCGCATTGAGAGATCAAGGGCATAGCTTTTTCTGCACGACCGACGACATCGGTGTGATGACTATTTGCAGGCAAATCAAAGGGATGGTGAGTTACGACGATCTTAAGCAGCTTATCGTCGAGGGCACATAATTTCGACTGGATGAAAGCGATCTGTTCGTGGTTGATGCGCCCGCCTTTGACCACAAACGAACGGGCCGTGTTAACGCCTACTATAGCAAGTTCATCATCAAAATACGTGGCCGTCAGGTCAGCGGTTACATATTTCTGAAACTTGTGAAGCGGCCGAAAGAACCGGTCGAAAACATTATAAAGCGGAATATCATGGTTTCCGGGAACAACGATCTGCGGCTGCGGCAGCTGATCCAGGAATTTTTTCGCTGCAATAAACTCACTACTCCTTGCCCGCTGCGTAAGATCGCCTGAGACAACGACAACGTGGGGAGAGAGTTCGTTTATCTTCTCAACGGCACGGCCCGCCACGGCCTTATCGGCCTTTCCAAAATGTATGTCCGAAAGATGAACGATCTTACGCATCCGATTCTGCCTCGGGTTTCGGGACGATGACACGCAATTCACCGGCCCGGATCTTGTACGAGAGCGGCGTCTGCATCGAAACCACCTCACCGTCCAGGGCGACCATGATAGCTTTTTTACGAGTGTCGATCGTGATCTCGTCCGTGGTAATGGCTTCGAATTCCTTCGCCTGCCGCAGCATTCCAAGCACCGTCTTGAACAGCAGCAGCATAACCCCCAAACGCCCGCCGCGATGCAGAAAGTAGATGCTTAGCTGACCGCCATCCAAGCGCTTCCGCGTACCGATATTGTAAAAATCCATCTCATATTCGTTGTTGCCCACGAAAACAAACGGCGTTTTTCTTCTAAACTCCCGATCGTTAAGTTTAAACTTAACTCGATAAAATGGATGAACCCGAAAGACTTGCAGCGCAGCGATGAGTGCGGCCGACCATTTTCCACGGCCTAGCCGCTCCTGCTGCATCTCTCGTCGTCGCACGATCCGCGGATATAACCCGATGCTTGAATTGTTTAAAAATAATCGTCCGTTGACTTCACCCACATCGACACGGGTGGCCATGCCACTCGCGATCACGTTTACCGCATCAGTCAAAACCTGAGGGACGCCGAGATCTTTTGAAAAGTGATTGAGAGTTCCGAGAGGCAGGATACCCAGAAGCTTTCCTTTGCCCCTGAGGGCCGTGGCAACCGTGTTGACCGTACCGTCCCCGCCCCCAACTACCACGATGTCGGCGTCGCCGCCCGCGGCTTTTGAGGCGATCGATTCAACCTCCGATCCTGCGGCCAAGTGGATATTCACATTAATGCCGACCCGGGCAAATTCGTCCCTTAGTTGCTGCTCTGTCTCATTTTCGACAAAGCTGCCGCATTGGGAGTTTAAGATCACATCGCAGAGCGGCATGATACAACGTTACCACGCACATACCAGTGCCAACTAGCGCAAATAGTGCTCAAGCTTGGTGGATGAGTCGGTCTTTTCATCTCGATACTTAGCGATGATTGGAGCGTAGATCGACAAACCTTCTTCTTTTCCAAATCCCTTCGTCACCGCCCTCGAACCCTGCACAACCACGGCCCCGGCCGGTACCTCTAGCGGTCTGTCGCCGTCCGGCTTTATTATCGTTCCATTTGGCAGGTCGAATAGCGGGGTCGAGCGGGTGAGAATTACACCGGAAGCCAGAACTGCTCGTTCGCGAACTATCGTCCCTTCGTATACGCCTGTGTTCCCGCCCACGAGTACATCGTTTTCGATAATGACGGGCACGGCACCCACAGGCTCCAAAACCCCACCAATCTGAGCCGCCGCGGACAGATGAACTCGTTTTCCGATCTGGGCACACGATCCCACCAACGCGTGTGAATCGATCATCGTCCCCTCGTCGACGTATGCGCCCACGTTTACGTAACACGGCGGGACAAGGACAACATTTGGAGCAACATAGCTGCCATCGCGAATTGTCGAGCCGCCCACCACGATGCGCACCCCATCATCCAGCGTCATAGGCCGCAGGGGAAACGTGTCTTTATCGAAAAAGCGAAACGTCTCCGTCGCTTTTGACATTTCCACCACTTTGCCCATTCTAAAGCCGAGCAATATTCCCTGCTTTACCCAGGCATTTGCGGTCCAGTTCCCGTCACGGTCACGTACCGCAGACCGTATCTCTCCCCGGCGAAGTGCAGATTTAAATTCTTCGTAAACCGAACGATCGTCGGCGGTGAAATCTGACTTCGAACTCAGTTGCTCGATCTGTTCCTGCAATTCCATGTGAGCGTGTTTTGCCGTAACAACCGGTCCGGATTCCGTTACCTTTTGACAAAAGGTTTCATTGCAGCACGAAGCTGGGGCCGTGCCGCTTCGCTAACGGGCACAAGGGGTAGGCGGAGATTTTCCTCCAGCAGACCCATCTCCTTCATCACAAACTTGCACGGGGCCGGTGATGATTCGACAAAGTTTGCCTCCATCAGCGGAAGGATCTTGTAGTGAATTCTCCGCGCAAAATGAAACGAACCGTTCAGCGCGTGCTCGACCATCTTGGCCGTATCCTTTGGTATTTCGTTCGCGCATACGGAAACGAGACCATCGGCGCCGAGCGATATCAGCGGCAAGGTGGAAGCGTCATCACCGGAGAACACCTTAAAATTTTTGGGTCTCTCCTGAATGATCTTCATTATTTGGGAGTAATTTCCTGACGCTTCTTTACTTGCGACGATATTTTCGAATTTTGCTGCCAGCTTCAACGTAGTGTCAGCTGAGACATTTGACGACGTCCTCGACGGCACGTTGTAAAGCATGATCGGGAAGCCCTTTACGGACCTGGCGATCTCGGAGAAATGTGCGAACATGCCGTCCTGCGTCGGCTTGTTGTAGTACGGAGCCACAACCAAAGCTGCGTCAGCGCCTGCTTCACGTGTTCTGCGAGTGAAATCTATTGTAGCTGCGGTGTTGTTGCTGCCCGTACCGGCGATGACCCGAGCGCCCAGCCGTTTCGCTGTCTCGACAGTCATTCTAATAACGTGCAGCCGTTCATCCTCGCTCATGGTGACGCTTTCACCGGTAGTGCCGCACGGCACAAGCAGCTTTATGCCGCCTCTTACCTGCCGTTCCACGAGCTTTCGAAAGCAACCGTCATCGACAGAACCGTCCCGTTTGAAGGGCGTCACCAAAGCCGTGGCGCAACCGCGCATCCAATCAACTTTCGCTGTCATATTAACAAGAAGCTCGCTCGATCATATCGCAACAGTCACTCTTGAAGCTTACTGATCGAGTCTGAACGTCCACATCTTCATGCCGCTCGATGGCTCCACTAATTCGCGAATGACTTGAAAACCCAGTTTTTTGTAAAAACTGACATTAGCAGGCTGTGCGGTTTCCAGATAAATCGGAACGCCGTCCGTTTTTGCTTTATCAAAGACTGGCTGTAATAAAAGACGTCCATATCCTTGACCCTGAAACAGCGGATCCACCCCCAGAACCATTGTGTACCAGTGAGGCTCAGGCATATCGCTTTTGTGTAATTCCTCCGCATACCCGATAACGCTGATAAAACGATCGAAACCCTGGGGACCCATTATCGATGGCAAATTGGTAAACCCGGATCTCTCGGCACGGTCGGGCGTAATTTCAGTCTCTCCGGGTTTAAGCCAGATCGAGGCACCGGCGCCGTTTGCAGCAATATAAACCTCGCCATACCGCACTCCATACTCTAAGGCGACCTTGAAATGACCGGGCGACCGCTCGCCGCGTTCCTTTTCATCCGGAAATGCGTAGTTCTGCAATGGGTCCTTGAAAAAAGCGTTGGCAAGGGCTTGTGCTGCGACCGGCACTTCCGCTACTTTTATTGGCCTAACTCCGTCAGTCATTCAACTCTGGCTCCCGTTGATCTATGAATTGCTCCCATAAACTGCTCGAGCTTCCGTCTGTCGAGCTTGCCCTCATGACGAACACCCGAACAAATGTCCACTCCGAAAGGCCCTACCGACTCGACGGCTTCGTGAACATTTTCAGCGTTTAACCCGCCGGCAAGAAATACCGGCTTTCCACACGTCTCAACGATCTTGCGGCTGAGTTTCCAGTCATGCCGGCGTCCCGTGCCGCCAAGCTCCTTTACCGCCAATTTAGGGTTGCCGCTGTCAAGCAGGATCGAGTCGACATGTAGGGCAAGTTCGCATGCTTCATCCACAGACTCTTCACGGGTAACATGAACGACCTGAACTAGTTTCACACCGGGCAAGGAGGCTCTAACGGCGTCATAGTCGCCGCCTTCAAGCTCATCGACGATCTGGATGGTGTTTGTTCGTGTTCTCAAATGGTGTTCAATTATGCCCTGCGGGGTTTGCTCACAAGTGAGTAGAAAGGTCGCGACAGGCGGTGGGATCATTTTGGCGATGCGAAAAATATCTTCATCAGGTATCGGGCCCGGTCCGGACGGCATCTTTGCTACGAGTCCGATAGCGTCTGCGCCCATCAAGATCGCAACAGATGCCTCGGCCTCATTGGCGATGCAACATATCTTTACGCGGGGCCTCATTTCTGCAGTATCTCGTCCATAATGGCGCTAAATTCATAAAATCCTTTCTTTCCAACTATCCACTCTGCAGCCAAAATTGCCCCCGACGCAAACCCCTCACGCGATCTGGCCGTGTGCTCGAGTAATATCTGGTCGGCAGCACCGTCGAAACCCACCCTGTGAGTTCCGGGAATATTCCCGGCACGGGTGGAGGCGACACTCAGATCTTTGCGTCCGTGCGCCTCGATAATGTCCTTTAGCTTTAGAGCTGTGCCGCTCGGCGCATCCGTTTTCCGCGAATGGTGCTGCTCCTCGATGAAAACTTCATAATCGGGAAATCTCTCAAAAATACCCGCAGCAAAATCCGTGATGCGGTAAAAAAGATTTACCCCGATCGAAAAATTGGCTCCAAAGACGACCGAGCCGTCCCCGTCTTTGACAATGCGTTCAATGTCGCTTTTCTCGTCAAGCCAGCCAGTCGTGCCTTCTACCAGTGGCACCCCTGCCATGACGCACGCTTCGACATTGCGTCGAACCGCCGCGGCGGCAGTAAAGTCAATAGCAACTTCGGCGGCCTTTAGCGTCTCGGCCAGTTGCGCGGCAGCCAAACCGGCATGTGACTGATTGATGATGACTGTGATCTCGTGGCCGTCTTTCTCGACAAACTCACCGATCAGCCGTCCCATGGAACCACACCCAATGAGCGCTATTCTCATATCTTTGCACTGCCGGCGATCTCCCGCCGTAACAATCTGCGTACCAAATTCACATACAGGTCGACGGAGTTTTCCAGTTCCCGTTTCAGGACAAACTCATCCCTCGTATGCGCGGCAAGGATGGAACCGGGCCCCAGCAAGAGCGGCTGTCCCCAATTCGTCAGGTGCGGAATGTCCGTTGTAAATCTGACTACTTTTTGCCGAAACCCGTCCACTGGCAGCATTCTTACAGGCACACTGTAGGACAGCACCTCCAATTCGCCTCGTCCACGGATCAAATTGACCAGCGCGTCCCGGATGGGTTCCATTGCCGTAGTTAAGCGTATCAGAAGGCCAGCCTCGGCTGCCGCAGGAATGACATTTAAGGCCACGCCCCCTCCAAGCGTCGCGATGTTACAGGTCGTGTCGCCAAAGAAATCGTCATTAGGAAACTTTGTGTGCCTGACATCCTCTAAAATGTCCAGCAGCTTTTCAATCGCAGAGTCACCTTGTTCCGGATAGGCCGAATGCGCAGCCTTCCCGTTGGTTCGGATCATGGCGCGGAAGGCCCCTTTGGAACCGATGGCAAGGTCATTGTCCGTCGGCTCACCGTTAACCAGATATTCACATTTTGCGGCGATCGGATGCTCGTTGGCGGTCTTTGCACCGGTGGACGCTCGCTCTTCTTCGACCGTGTAGAGTAAGCCAATATCTTCGACACCTTCTTTCCTTAATTTCTCGGCAGCGATTATTTGTGCTGCTATGATGCCTTTCGCATCGCATGCCCCACGTCCGTAGATCTTTTCACTATCCTCAGTTGGCGCGATGAACGGCGGCACGGTGTCTATGTGGGTTGAAAGCCACACGCGAGGTGTGTCGTTGAGATAGGCGATAACATTGTTTTGATCCGCCGACACCGGCTGCAGCTCTACCATCCAGCCGAGACTTTCCAGATGATCGCGCAGGAAATGCCCGACGGCCTCCTCCTCGCCGGAAACCGAAGGAATGCTAATCAGTGACGTGGTGAGTTCAAACAGTTCCATTTCTAATTACGACGTTGCCCCGCGAGCCATGTAGCAAGCTCGGGCGTCCGCAGCGCCTTGCCCCTGGAATTATGGCCTACGCCCTCAAACTCGGTGTACTGCACGTTTGGATTGCCTCGAGCCCTCAATGCTCCAACCATTTTTCGCGATCCCTCTACGGGCACGGCGTCGTCAGCACTTCCGTGAAATACCCACACTGGGGTGTTACCGATGGCGGCGGCAAAGGCTGCGTATGGGTCTGATGAGTCGGCGACGGCTCGGACTGCGGGCGAAAGACTCGATCTCTGCTCCTGTGACAATTGGCCCTGCGCCAAGATCTCGCCGGCAATTGGAATCAAAGCGGCGAACTTGTTTGGAATGTCACGGCGCCCTGCCATATTCCATGGCCTCCCATCGAGTATCCCCCGAGATACAGCCGCGAGGCATCTCCGTTGAATTCGGACACAGCTTGGTCAACCGCCGCGACGGCCTGGCCGAGGTTTTCCTCGTCCCAGAATAAGCCGTCAGGGCACTGAGGAAATACAATTATGTATTGAAACTGGTCTCTCAGCTCCTTTGCAAGTGATGGGATCTCCTCCATGTTGGAAACGTTGTTGCTGCCCCGGGAGCCGGCGCCATGCAAGTACAGCATCACAGGCACTGTACCACCGCGGTCCAGGTTCTCCGGCACGTACACGCGATAGTTGTATGTCTTTCCGTCAAAGGACACAGACCTGCTCGGATCGTCTTGTGAACAGCCGTAGGAAAGCAGGCCGAGAACCGTGATAACGATGCACCGGACAATGTTGGGCCGACGGCCACGCATCGGTGCGCTGTGGGAGGCTGTACGTATAGATGTTTTGATTAGCGACATTTATTATCTTTCACCGGGACGGATCGGTCGCTCCGCTCTGGAAAAACTGTTGATGCAATCGCCTAATAACATTGTTGACGTCCGACTCTCTGACAACGAATGTGAGATTTACGCTCGAAGCTCCATGAGACACGAGGGCGACATTGATGTCCCCGATAGTTGAAAATATCTTCGAAGCGAGCCCTGTGCTTGCTCGCAGCCCCTCGCCAACAACGCACACGACCGCGTAGCCGGATTCGGCCTCAACGTCACCAAGGCGTCTTAGATCGGCTACGACGTCATCTATGGTGTCAGTATTGTCCAGAGTCAATGCCACGGAGACCTCTGACGTTGAAATAACATCTATTACGGTTCGGTGACGGTCAAATACTTGAAATACGGCGCTCATAAAGCCGTAGGCGCCAAGCATTCTGGCGGAGGTGATGCGGAGAATGGTGATTTTTTTTTTGTGGGCGATCGACTTTATCTTGTTGGGAGCCTCGCCCGATTCGTCGAGCACCATCGTTCCGACTTCAGCCGGTTCAAACGTATTGCATACCCGCACGGGAATTCGATGATCTATGGCCGGCTTGATCGTCTTCGGATGCAGCACCTTGGCGCCAAAATATGCCAGCTCGGCGGCTTCCTCATAACTTAAAACGGGAATTGTCCGGGCGTCACCGCAAACACCCGGGTCGCAGGTCATAACGCCTGTGACATCCGTCCAGATCTCCAGCTCGCTTGCCCCGAGTGCTGCCGCAACCAGCGCGGCCGAATAATCAGAGCCGCCGCGCCCTAGCGTTGTAGTCTCGCCTCCTCTGCTGGCGGCGATAAAACCGCCCATCACGGGAACTTCCCTGTCGGCGATTATCGGCTGAAGCTCGAGCTTGACAAGCTTTTCCGTCTCGTCCCAGATCGGCTGGGCCGCACCGTATTCGTCATCGGTGACGATCAGCCGCCGTGCGTCAATGTGGCGTGCAGCAACCCCGTTTGCCGTCAGTACCTCAGTGAGCAGTCGCGACGAAAGCTGTTCGCCGTACGAAACGATACCATCCTTAAGCATCGCCAGCGGAAGGCTGCGGCGCGAGACCCGTGTCAGAAGGTCCGAGACCTCGCCCCGAGCCAATTCGAGTTCCTCTTTAAACGCATTTGGCCCACACCTGGGAATAAAACGGTCGGAAACCTCGCTATGACGCTGGAAGTGGGGTTCAAGCGAACCCATCGCCGCGGCCGCATCACCCTTTTTCGCTACGTCAAAGGCTTCCAACAATGCATCGGTCACCTTTGCCATGGCTGACACCACAACGACCGGCAGCCGGTAAGCCTCCGTCGAAACGATATGCACAACCCTATCAAAAGAGGCGATGTCGCCAACCGAGGTCCCGCCAAATTTCATCACGATTGGGTTGAGGTTTTCGCCCACGATTAGTGAAGTTCAAACATTTCTCAGGCCTTTGTCAAGTAATTGACAAAGTTACTCTGTCCACAAAAAAACGGCCCATAATCGGGCCGTTGTCTGAAATTGTCGGTCCGATCGGACTCAGCGGTTGCCGCTCCCCTTGCAGGTGGGATTGTCATTTTTGTTTTTCCTTTCAGTACCGCCGGTGGCCTTACC
>JBHENG010000011.1:30704-39931 GCA_046262195.1 Pyrinomonadaceae bacterium
CTCCGGCACTATGCCCCGATACCGCACGCGCTGCTCGTCGACGCATTGGCGACGCTGCGGGATCCGGACCATGACCGGGCAGCCACCGGCCGGCGCCGCCGTTGAGGACCGCGCCGCCATTAATATTCATGATCTCGCCCGTGATGTGCCGGGACCAATCGGAGAGCAGAAAGCAGATGCCGAGGGCGACATCGTCGACCGTGGCCATGCGGTGCAGTGGTATCTTGCTGAGCTGCTCTTCGAGATAATCCTTATCCTCAAAGACCTCACGCACCATAGCCGTTTCGATCCAGCCGGGTGCGACAGCATTCACTCGGATCCTCGGAGCGAGTTCGCACGCCAGGGCCTTTGTAAATGCGATCTGTCCACCCTTTGACGCTGAATAGTTAGAGTAATTAGCCTCGCCACGTTGTCCAGACGTCGACGAAACCATGACTATGGAGCCTTTATGCTGTTTCTTCATCGCTGGCACACACGCTTTGGTCATCGCCCAGGCTGATTTCAGGTTGGTATTGATAACCTTGTTCCAAAGCTCCTCGCTAAGTTCCTCGATCGGGGCTCCGTCCCAAACTCCCGCATTGCACACGAGCAGATCGATCCGGCCAAACGCCTCGAGCGTCTGTTTAGCGATGCTCTGGGCACCCGCAAACTCTGATACATCTGCTTTGATAGCGATCGACCCGACGCCAGCCTTTTTTACGAGATCGACGGTTTCAATGGCTTCGGCTTCATTGCTTAGATAATTGACCATGACATCACCGCCCGCCTCGGCTATGCGCAGCGCCGTGGCGCGTCCGACACCGCGGGATGAGCCCGTTACGATCGCGGTTTGCCCCTGAAAGAGGGCTTTGGGTAAACTGATGGGAACCGGCGATTTATCCATTTGCAATTTAATAACAATTTACGACAATGGCCGTGCCTAATAAAAATCTCATTAGCAAATTTAGCCGTCCGCATATTACCCGGCGCGCGCTTGGGGCGTATTCACGAGTGGCTTGGCGGCCTTGGTAAGTGCGATAAAAACTCACCGTACTTAGTCTGGTCCAGCACACGATGAACCCGTCCCAGCAATTCACCGAGGGTGTTACCGTCTCCATACATGACAGGCTGCTCCTACTAGCTGCCGGAGTCTTTGTCTACGCTCTTCAATTTAAGCTTCCGTGGTACCCATTTTTCGCTGAGGGGGATCACCTGATTGCTCCTTATAATGCCGACCGCATGCTCGGTGGCGAGCATATGTACCTGGACTTCTTTCAGTTCACATTCCCAGGAGCACCGGTTCTGTTCTACTGTCTTTTCCTTCTGTTCGGTCCAGGGTTATGGGTGATAAACGGTGCGGTGGTAGCTATCGGGGGCTTTTCCTTTTGGTTGACCCTCCGCACATCACGACATTTCATAGGAGCTCCGTATTATTACCTACCGGCAGTTGTGTTTCTGTTCTTTGGATTCCGCTGGTACGGGCTTGACGCATCGCACCGTATGATCAGCCCAATATTCGTGCTTCTTGCTGTGACGCTCCTGCTCAGAAAAATGAGCGGTTTCTACATAGCTCTTGCCGGCGCTGCATGCGCAACGGCCAGCTGTTTCACACAGCAGAGAGGACTGGTCACGGGTGTGGCTATCATTATCTTCCTCGCTGCAGACGCGCATTTCTCTACGAAGAGCCTACGGAGTTGTTTATTTTCGGTTATGACGTTCGCCGCATCGTTCACGGTCACGTTGGTTGCCCTTTGTTTGTATTTTATCCTCGATGCCGGCTGGAACACCTTTTTTGAGTCCACGATAGTGTACCCGGCCCTCTATTACCATTTTCATGACCAAAACAATTACGGAGCACTACTCTTAGGTGCCGGTCGAGCAATATCCGGAACCGGCCTCAGCCCCCTTCAGATCATTCCAATAGCTTTTTACCTGTTCGTCGTGCCGGTCGCCCCAATCGCCGTTTTCGTCGATTATTTCTATCGCAGATGTGAGCATCCCTGGAAATATTGGCGGGCACCTGTGTTGCTTGCTCTGGTATCGGCGATGAACATCATTTCCATGCCCAATCCGACACACGTCCGCTTTTTCGGCATAGCCGGCCCCTCGCTAATGCTTACGGCATGGCTGTTGTATCATTTTGATATTTTTGGCCGCCATGCAAAATTGGCTGCGGGGGTCCTAACCACTTTGCTCATTGGGCTCGCGGCGGCACAGGTGTGGCGTATTCAGCTGGCTTGGACATATGTACCATTTGAAACCCCTCGAGGAATGGCATATGCCCTTCCAAGTGAGAGATTAAACATGTACATGTGGCTGCGCGATCACACTGTACCGGGCGATCACGCTTACCAGGTGGATGCTCCCTTCATCTACTTTCCGCTTGGGCTTAGAAACCCATCGCGTTATGGTCAGATATTCCCAACGGAATATACCAGACCGGAGCACGTGAGAGGCGTCGTCGAAGATCTCAAACGTCGGCCCCCGCGGTTCGTTTGGTGGGTAAATTCTTATGATCTCGCCAATGAGTTGCGCCAGCCCGGAGACCACGTGGGACAGCTGGCTGAGTATATTAGGACTGAATATATGTCGGTGGATGTGCCTGGCTCGGATCCTGATGCCACCATTATGGAACGAAAGGCCCCGAAGTGAGAGCCTCGCCCGACCTAGCCTGTGTCAAAACTGAAGCGGCAGTGTCGGCTTAAGCTGCGGAGCAGCGAGATATTGATAGCCCCACGTGGGGTAAGCGGAACGTGGGGTCAGTGGCGAAAGGAATGCAGAACCCGCGAAGCGGGTGACAGAATGAAGTTGTCAATAGATTTATTTATGCACGATGCCAACCTTCTTGAAGATCAACCGATCGCGTGGACGCCCTCGCCGGAGGTCGTCGAGAGGGCTCAAGTGACAAAATTCATGCGGCAGGTCGGCGTCTCGACTTGGGATGAGCTCTATCAGTACTCGATCGCCGACGTCGAGCGGTTTACAGAAGAAGTAATCAAGTTTCTCGACATCAGATTTGACCCGCCATATGAAGAGTTGCTCGACACTTCGGGCGGGATTGAGTTTCCGAAATGGTTTGGAACGCTTACGTCCTCGTCCGCAGTGAGTGCGAAGCACGAAAGCGAATCGCCGCAGGCGGCGAGTGCGGACGAGGACGTCCGCGTTCCTTCAGCAGGATTAAATATCACCGAAATGTGCCTCGATCGGTGGCAGACCGACGAAATGAAGGACCAGCCGGCGGTGATCTGGGAAGGTGAAGAGGGGGGCAGCACAATCCTAAACTACTCGCAGGTGCTCGCCAACGTCCGGGACTGCGTCGAAAAGCTCCACGATCTCGACCTAGGGAAAGGCGACGCGATCGGTATTCACCTGCCCATGTTGCCCGAGACCGTGGTGGCTTTGCTTGCTATCAACAGGATCGGGGCCATCGCCGTGCCGGTCTTTTCGGGCTACGGGATCGATGCGATCTCAAGCCGAATGGAAGCTGTGAGTGCCAAAGCTTTGTTCACGTGCGACGGATTTCCTCGACGCGGAAAACCCATCGATATGCTGACGGTCGCGGCAAGGGCGGTCGCGAACGTGGCTTCTATCGAAAGCGTTATCGTTGTTGAGCGAAAATCGTTTTCTGCCACCCCTGCGGCCGCCGATGATCTGCTGCCGCAACACGATCGCAAACAGCTGCTAACCAAGAAGTACGAGTATCTCAGACATGACGTGTTTGGTGGACGACGGGTCGCGATGTGGAGTATCGAGAGAGAAAATTTGAATGAGGGCAATACTACGGCTGTCAGAACTTCCGCAGAAGACCCGCTTATAATCCTTTACACCTCCGGCACGACCGGCAAACCGAAAGGCATCGCACACACTCATGCGAGTTTCCCGATCAAGGCGGCGCAGGACATGGCATTCGGCGCCGACGTCGGCCGCCGCACCCGAATCTGCTGGTACACAGACATAGGCTGGATGATGGGCCCGTGGTTGATCTATGGAGCATTGATAAATGGGGCTACGATCTGCATTTATGATGGAGCGCCCGACCACCCGCAGCCTGACCGCATGTGGGAGTTTTGCTCTAAACATAAAGTTGAGATTCTCGGCATCTCACCAAGTCTGATCCGTGCTCTATCCAGCTGCGGTGACGATCTGCCTAAGAAGCACGACCTATCAGCCCTACGCGCCTTTGCGTCCACGGGTGAGCCGTGGAATCCGGCTCCCTGGTGGTGGCTTTTCGAAAAGGTCGGCGATTCAAAGCTGCCGATCATTAACTACTCGGGCGGTACGGAAATATCGGGGGGAATCCTGATGGGCAACTTGCTGCTCCCTCAAAAGCCATGCTCCTTTCCCGCTCCGTGTCCCGGCATGGACGTCGACATCCTCGACGAAGTTGGCGTACCAGTCGGCCCGAACCAGGTCGGCGAGCTAGTCATCAAACAGCCCTGGATCGGAATGGCACGTGGCTTCTGGAATGAGAAGGAGCGCTATGTCGAAACCTACTGGAGCCGCTTCAAAAACATCTGGGTGCACGGCGACTGGGCCATGCGCGACACCGACGGCCATTGGTTCATTCTTGGCCGCAGCGACGACACACTAAAAGTCGGCGGCAAACGCGTAGGCCCTGCCGAGGTTGAGAGCCTGCTGGTTGCACACCCGCAGGTGACCGAAGCAGCTGTTATTGGCGTACCCGACGAGGCAAAGGGTACTGCAATGGTCGCGTTCTGCGTCCTCGCAATGCCGGCATCCGACGGGGTAACCGACGTGAACCGATTGGGCATAGATACCGGGGAGATGCTGGCCGAACAGTTAAAATCACTCGTCGCCCGCGAGCTGGGTAAACCTCTCGCACCCTCCAAGGTCCACTTCCTCTCTGCATTGCCGAAGACCCGAAACGCAAAAGTAATGCGGCGCGTCATCCGCGCGGCCTATCTGGGCGAAGACCCAGGCGATCTCTCGGCACTTGAAAATCCAAAAACCGTTGAGGAGCTAAAAGAATTAAGCAGCTGACACTACACACGATCGGCCACGGGAGACACCCGTTTTTGCATTTTCTGGAGTTGCTCCAAAAATACGGCATCGAATTCGTTTGCGACGTCCGCGCTTTTGCACGTTCTCGGTGGCCGCAATACAATGGTCTCGTCCTGTCCGAGCTACTGCGGGAAAACGGAATCGGCTATGAACACATTCCCGAGACGGGCGGTAAGAACAAGCCGAAACCTGAGGACCTGGAGTGGGGTGTTAGCCGGATCGTCGAGATCGGCGCAGAGATGCGGACGGTCATAATGTGCTCTGAATCAAAACCTTTGTCCGACCATAAGGTCGCTCGCGCCACCTGCCACCGGGTTGGCATGCTCGCCCCAAGGCTGCGGATGAAAGGAATCCCGCGAATAATACATATACTCCCTAACGGCGAGTCGATAGAGTTTGACGAGTCGGGTGTCCCGTCGATCTGGTAACCCATGTCGCCGAGGTATTCGTATTGCTCCAGATTGCTAATTCCATAACCGCTTAGATAATATAATGTTTTACTTTAAGTAGCCGGAACCTCTTTATTCTGAAGATTTGCCAGCTACGACTTAAACCCGCGTTGCTCCAATTATTTAACAGTTAAAGTATTAAATGAGCAGTATCCCTGTGACAATTGCGGCAGACCGGGCGAGAGATCAGTGCACGCCGTTGACAAAGGCGCTGTTACATCAAGCCTGCAGTGTTCTTATCTCGAAAGACCACATCCTACGGTCGATCCATGGCAAATACGGGCCGCCGCCTTTGTGGGATCGGCCGCCCGGTTTTGCGACGCTGCTGCAGATCATACTCGAACAGCAAGTCTCACTCGCATCAGCAAAGGCCTGCTTCGACAAGCTTTCAGAAACGCTGGGGAAAATCACGCCGGAGACCTTGTTGACTCTGGATGATGCAGAGCTACGGGCGGTAGGGTTTAGCCGTCAAAAGACGGTTTACGCCCGGCATTTGGCCGAGGCTCTGATCGAGCAGAAGCTTGATCTCGACTCTCTCCGCGACCTTCCGGATGCCGAGGTGAAAGCCGAGCTCGTAAAGCTCAAGGGCGTGGGTGAATGGACCTCGGACATCTATCTCTTGATGGCGTTACTGCGACCGGATGTCATGCCAAAAGGTGATATCGCACTTCACACCGCGTGGCACCGGCTGAGCGGCCACTCACGGCCGAGTCCGGATGAATTTCTCATGATTGCACTAAAATGGAGACCTTACCGGTCGGTGGCGGCACGCCTCTTGTGGCACTTCTATTTAAGTGAAAAAGCGAAAATGTGAAAGAGCGAGAAGAACCGGAGGATCCGCCAACTTCGTTCACCTTTGCACTTTTTCACTTTTTCACCTACGGTTTTGTTGATGAAGATCCTGGACGTCGGCTGTGGAGCCAATAAAACACCCGGTGCGATCGGGCTTGATAATAACCCGCAAACGGCTGCCGATGTGATCCATGATCTGGGCGTAGTCCCCTATCCTTTCAGCGACAGCGAGTTCGATCTCGTCGTGTCAAATCATGTTGTTGAGCACGTTCCCGATGTAATGGCATTTATCGGCGAACTCCACCGCGTGACCCGGCCCGGAGGGCGGATCCGCCTCCTTACGCCACATTATACGAACCCAGACTGGGCCAATGACCCCACTCATCGAAATTTTATTAACTCCTACACTTTTAATACATTCATTCCGGGTCGCGAGGTGTTCGATTTTTACACCGACGTTAGACTACGGCCAATAAGCTGCTATGTTTCCCTGCTTAATCTTTGGAAAGTGCTTGGTATCGAGTTCCTGGTCAATCTGGACCAAAACAACCCAAAGCTGAGATTCCTGCGGAAATTCTGGGAACAGTATTTAAGCTTCGTTTGCCGAGGCAAGGAGCTACGGTTTGAGTTCGAGGTAATAAAATAGTTAAGGGCCGGGTTAACATTTGGCAGTACTGCGCGTCTTAATAACACGGATGCTCACTCGGCAGGCGAACTTCTACCCGGCTTTCGAGCATCTTTTATCTTTAGAATTACAGTTTAGTTTTCGGGAGCTATTTATTATGAGATCCAAGTTTTTAACATTTATCGCGATCGTTGTGCTGATGTCTAATGCTGTCGTTTTTGCGACTGCTGATAAAAAACCGTCGACTGCCGGTCGCCAGACGTCACGACTCGTTTCCCTGCTGCCAGCATCTGACGGTGTCGCGGTCTTTGACGCGAAACGATTCCTCAATGATGCGCTGCCGCGTGTGATGTCAGCCAATCAGCCGTTGCTGAGCGAGATCATGGCGAAGATCAGCCAGATGGAATCGCGAACGGGCATTGATCTTCGCAAATTCGACCAGGTTGCGATTGGCATCGCGATCAAGCAGGTGTCCGCAAAAGAGCTGGATTATGAGCCGGTCGCGATAGCCAGCGGTGACATTAACGCGGGTGCTCTAGTGGCGGTCGCTCGACTTGCGTCAAACGGCACCTACCGCCTTGAAAAGATCGGCGGCAAAACCGTATACGTGTTTTCGGTAAAGGATGTCGCGAAAAAGGTCTTACCGGTGCAAACCACAAACTCGAAGATCGCAGGCTACATCGATGATGCATTGACTGGTATCTCCCATGATGTAGCGGTTACGGCGCTTGACAGAAACACTCTGGTGATCGGGTCGTTTGCTCGGGTCCGGGAAACGCTCGAAGGCAGGTCGCGGATCAGTGCCGATGTCAGTTCACTTCTTTCGACGAAAGATACCGCGGTTGCGAGCTTTGCATTCCGATCCGCGGGCGGGCTTTCGAGAATGCTTCCACTCGACAACGATGAGCTTGGGATGAATCTGGATTCCATTCAGTACCTCTACGGTTCCGCGGACGTGTCGGCGGCTGGCACTTTGGTGCAGTTGGTTGCAAGGACCAAACAGCCCGACCAGGCAAAGGGCCTGCGGGAGACGATCGAGGGTCTGCAGGTGATCGGCAATGTACTGCTCGGGTCGTCAAAAGCCGCGGATAAACAGGTCTATGCCCGTATGCTGAAAAATGCGAAGTTCGACCAGCGCGGCAATGAAGTGTCCCTGGATCTCCTGGTTCCACAAAGCGATATCGATATCCTGATCGCAGGGCATAAGTAATTTTGTGTACGCGGCCTCCGTCTCGCTTTTTAGTGGGTCGGAGGTCGCCTTAATCGCCTTCGATTCTTACCTGTTGCGGCGCCTATAACCGTCTGATCTTTGCCGCGTGAACTGATCAAGGTCGCGGTTATACTTACCGTCCTCGCCAAACAAAGGAAAAAGCTGCAGATCTGCTGACAGATAAGCAGCTCTCAATACAACCGGACGCGGACCTGCTGTTATCACCCGGACCGTGGTTCCGCGGACCTCCTCGATCCATCGAGCAAACTCCGATGCCCGACCTACGGTGGCCGATAAAAGCAAAAGTCGTATCCGCGGCGGTGAAAGTATGATGGATTCTTCCCAAACATGTCCGCGGTCCTCATCAGCAAGGTAATGGGCTTCGTCCAGGATGCAGAAATCCGTACCGACCTCGGCACCGCCGCGAAGTGCGTCAAAAAGCTGGTTGCGGTAGATCTCGGTGGTGCCAACTATGAGGGGAGCGTTCGTATTCTCTTTGCGATCGCCTGTTAGGATCCCCACGTTCTCCGGGCCAAATTCCAGCGAAAACTCAGTGTATTTTGAATTTGATAAAGCTTTTAGCGGTGTCGTGTACCAGGCTCTTTTTCCATCGGCAAGCAGTCGCCTGATCTCTTCACGGGCGATCCAGGTTTTTCCGCTGCCCGTCGGTGCCGTTACGAGAACGTCCTCGGTCTCTATGGCACTAAGAGCCTCAAGCTGGAAACTGTCGGGCTCGAATGGCCGCGGTACGGGTACGCTTATTCCTGACAGCAACCTTTCAACGGCTCGTATCTGGCGAGGTGTCTGTTCACGCACCACCCTCTGGGGGGAACTTTCCCCGACGGGTGCTCGTTTATTCCTTCGATCGCGTCGTTCTGACCGCGATCTCGTGGGCGAGTTGCGGTCTCTCCGGTGATTCCGGTCCTTGCTGCGGCGCATATTGCCGTATGTTAGAGGGTTGAGGTACGAAAGTCTAATCTTTTCAATGGCGTCCGTACCATGTAAAATAGTCAATTGCTCCGCAACGTTTCGAGCGGGGCACGCGTCTAAATTTTTCAGATAAGAGGTTTTAGCTGAACAAGATAGACAGATCGGTTTTGTTTTATGTTTGAGCAGTCATTATATCATTACGAGCCCGTCGCCACGACCA
>JBHENG010000011.1:39941-40401 GCA_046262195.1 Pyrinomonadaceae bacterium
CCGGCGATTTGTTTCATAACTACGAGATCCGCAGCTGGGAACTATCGCCGCGCCTTTACAAGATCCTCGGCATGTCGGCGCTGGCAAACGTTTTTGCTTTGCTTGTTTTTGCCCAGACTTCTCTTTTAACAATGAAGGGCTGCGACAGTCCGCTTGTGGGAAGGGTTTGCCAGGTACTGGACACCGTATACGTTGGCAGTCAGATGTTTGGCACTGATCGAGAATACGTCGATGCTGTCTATGACAAGACCGAACTCGGCGATGCCGATATCACGTTTGTTGATGTCACGGGCCTAACGCCGCCCCTTTCATATCCGGAGGGTTACTTCCAGATCGCTAACCCGATCGAGTATCAGGCCGCCCTGGACGCGATGAATAACCCTCCGGTAACAGATTTTTCCGGATTCCCAAGTGACTTTCCAACGACGACCCCCTCTACGGGAGGTAGCATCGTGGATAC
>JBHENG010000012.1:0-39952 GCA_046262195.1 Pyrinomonadaceae bacterium
CCCGAGACCGATCTCGGCCGCATAGATACTAAATACGACGGCGGCGGCAAAAAACACGCCGACGATGAGGGATGACACCATAAAATAACCTCGGCGGTTTTTGAACTCTGCGCCTTCAGGTTCCGACTCGATCAATTTGTCAAACATTTCCTGTCCTCCTAGAGCGGCGGTGCCATCCGCTACTAATTTAGACACCAGAGAAACGGTTTTGTTCCCGTTCCCGCTCACGCATTCGAAGTATCGAGGAGCCGGAAACTGCGGTGTTGCGCGGGAGCTTCGCTTGTGAAGAAAATCGCTCTCGGATAAGATTAAAGATTGGCAATAGATTTGATCGTTTTTAGTATAGGACAAAGATGAGTACAGGAACAGAATCAACCGCCGCTGCCGCTGGATTACGTGGGGTGGTCGCTGCTCAGAGCGCTATCGGAGACGTAAACGGAGAAAAAGGAGTCCTGATATATCAGGGCTACGACATTCACGACCTAGCAGAGAATTCAACGTTCGAAGAGGTCGTGTTTTTGCTTTGGAACGGACGTTTGCCATCGCAGATCGAACTAGAGGAATTGAGTTCCGAAATACGAGAGAACTATGGACTTCCGTCTGAGATCATCGCAGGCATGAAGTATATGCCGCGGGATGCAGATCCCATGGATGTGCTTCGGACCTGCGTTTCAGCCCTCGATTTTTACGATAAGGACGGGCATGGAACGGATCGACAGAATGCGACGCGCGCTGCCATAAAGCTGACGGGTCAGATGGGTACGATAGCCGCCGCCTGGGACCGCATGAGAACTGGGAAGAGCGTCGTAACGCCGGACAAGAGTTTGAGTATCGCGGACAATTTCCTTTACATGCTGCGTGGTGAGCGAGCCGATGCCGAGGAAGCACGTATGTTCGACGTGTGCCTCATTCTGCACGCTGACCATGAGCTCAACGCGTCGACGTTTACCACGCGGGTGGTGGCCGGGACTCTCGCTGATATGTACGGCGCGGTCACGGCCGGTATCGCCGCTCTCGCCGGTCCTTTGCATGGTGGTGCGAACACGGCGGTTATGCAAACGCTTCTCGAGATCGGTGACATTGATAAAGTGGATTCATGGGTCGATAAAGCTCTGGAAGAAAAACGCAAGATCATGGGCATTGGTCACGCGGTCTATAAAACTGAGGATCCGCGTGCAACGTGGCTTAGAAGGTACTCAGAGCGGATGGCGCAGAAAAAGGGTGTTAGCAAGTGGTTTGAAATGTCGCGTCGCATCGAGCAGATCATGCTCGAGAAAAAAGGGATGTTCCCGAACGTCGATTTCTATTCTGCATCCACATATTATCTGATGGATATCCCGCTCGATCTCTATACCCCGATCTTTGCGGTCAGCCGGATCTCAGGCTGGACTGGCCACATTCTCGAACAATACGGAAACAACAAGCTCATTCGCCCTAGGGCTGAATACATCGGTGCCCGCGATCTGAAGTACACCCCTATCGCGGACAGATAGCCGATCGCCAATAAGCCACGTCGGCCACCGACACAGATGAAAAAGCTCCGGGCGTCCGGGGCTTTTTTCCTAGCATATGCGTGCAACACTTTCTTGTTGCTCGACCGCGTAAAAATCGGTTGACAACGGTCCGGCACTTGGGAGAATCTTATACGAGACCGAGACTCGTCCCCACTAGCCTCATTCAGTTCCCTTTTTTCGATTTTAATCACTATGAACAAGAGTATTGTTACCGGCTTGTTGGTCTTAATGACTCTAGTGCCGTCCATCGCCGCTCAGACAGGTGAGGCGAAGCCCGTGCCGACTCCCGACAGGGTTGTCGTGACCAATAACATGCCTCCGGCACAGCCCGCACGGACTCCGACGCCGCTGCCGAAAAGCGGTATGGTGCCTGTCACCGGAACCCCGACACAGCCCTCGCAGGCCAGTAATCTCAACTATACGGGATTGAATTTTTCCGAGATCAAAAGCAGGATCGCTGAGGCCAGGCGCCAAATGCAGACCCGACCGCTTACTATCGCTTTGGCGGAGCCTCTGGCGGCGATGAGTCCTGTTCGTATCGCCTATTACGATTGGCGCGAGAAAAAGGTGGAGTACATCGTGATCAGCAAAGATGCATTTTTGACAGCAAACTCTCCGACGGCTGCGATCTCGTCGAATGGACGGTCCGTGACGTCAACGACTATTCGCGCGAACGGCGTCAACACGCCCCTTGTGATCAAAGATGAGAACGGTCAGCCTCAATTACCCCTGCTGGTGCAGTACCCAGTCGAGAAAGGTGGACGGTTCGTTGAGACCGCATATTATATGTCGGCACACCCTGGTTTGGTAACGCCGGAAGTGGTAAGCGCGGGTCGTTTCTATGTCCACAATGTGATCGAGCTGGCTCGCGAACAACTGCGGGCAAAAGGTTATCTGATCCAGCCTAAGATCGCGGACATAGCTGAGCGTCTGTCCACAGTGGAGCACGTTGATCATCTACGTTTTCGTACGGAGTTTCACCCCAATATCTACAACGATATCTTCACGTTGTACGCCCTGAATGAAGGACAGACCTATCGCTATTCTGTCAGCTCAGCGGGCGCCGGCGGTATGGTTCAAATGATACCTCCGACGTATCGATTGATGCGGCAGAGATTCCCAAATGCTGTATTGATGCCCGACTTTGTCGAGGGCATGCGAAACCATGTGAACGCTACTCAAGCCATGCTGCTTTACATGCAGATGACATGGAACGATCTTGCCGCAAATCCAACCGTCCAGAATGCATTGGCGACAGGTATCGCTTCTCAAGAACATCTGATGGCGGCTGGGTACAATTCTAACCCCTCCAAGCTGCCCGGGTATATTGCCCGGGGTGGAGCAAATTGGGCGACTCTAATCCCGCGTGAAACCAGGATATATCTGCAGATATGGGATTCTTTGGAACGGGCGGTGGCTCTGCAGCAACGTAGGGTCTAGTTTTATAGAGATGGATATCGACGAGGCTGTCTACAATGGCGGCCTCTTTTTTTGGCGCAAATCGAAGTAATGGAGCCAGTATTTTAACAAGGTACCGTAGAGTATTGAAGCCTTTCGGGTCAAAAAGGGGATTATTCCGGCCTCGAGCGTGAGAACATCTCGTTCCGAGTCGAGCCAAAAACCCGCGAACTCATGAATCTCGCAACGATCTCCCACAGCATGCAATGGCTCATTTGGAGAATTGTTGCTTTATAGGATCAAAAAATTTGACAACCGATGATTTATAGTTGATAAATTCTTATCGGAAAAAGTGAATTTACCAAAAAAAGGAGCCAAGGAAGATGAAAAACCCCAAGCTTTTAACGTTGATCTTGTTGTTCGTTCTCAGCCTCGTCGGGACGGCGAATGCAGTGAACATCAGCGGGAACATTAACGCTACCCTTGTGATCACGGAGGACAGCCAGCTAGTCGGCAATGTCACCTGTGGAGTGATCGCGACTCCGTGCATCCAGTTCGGAGCGCCCAATATCACGCTGCGACTCAATAGCTTTATCATTACAGGACCGGCTAACCCTGACGACACTTCGACCTGCATCGCCACGTCTGGTGCATCGCAGGCCGATCTCATCGGCACCGGTACCCAAAACGGCGTTCAGATCCTCGGCCCGGGCATGGTCCAGAAGGCCAGGCGCCACGGGATCTTTGTTCTGAACAGCTCAAGCGTCCTCGTCAGGTTCGTCACGATACATCACAATTGCTTCAGTGGTATCTTCGGCAATGGCATGACGAACAGCCTGATAGAAAACAATGTGTCCGTCCGAAACTCGGCAAATTCGGGAGCCGCACCTTGCGGTGGCAACTGCATCACCAACAGCCACAACAATGTGGTCCGGAACAATCATTTTAGCGGCAATGGCTCGGTGTGCCCGACTGCCCTTTGCGCAGCCGGAACTGTGACGGTCCAAACCAATAATGATTTCGGCATCGGGCTCGTGTTTGGCAGCACCGGCAATCTCATCGAGCAAAATCAGATAGGCGGAAATACTAACGGCGTGTTGATCCATGCGAACGCTACCGGTAACACTTTGCGACGCAACACCATTGTCGGTAATCCGCCGTCCCAGATCTCTCGAGACTACCCCATCACTGGGGACCAGGTGGGTTTCGACATAAAGGATGAGGGTACAAGTGACGGGGCTCGCAATACCTTTGACGGCAATTGGTGCATTACGTACCGGGGGCCATTAACGGGAAGCGCGGCGCCGTGTCCGCGATTAGCGCCCACGGTCTTGGTCACGACCGCCGCCGGGGCGGATATAAGTGGGCGCGTGCTGTCGCCTCAAGGTGTTGGCCTACGGAGCGCACGTGTCTGGCTCACGGATTCGGCCGGGGCAACCCGCGAAACTCTCACCAGTTCCTTTGGATATTTTTCATTCGAGGACGTTCCGGTTGGACAAACATATGTAATAGGTGTCGCCTCTAAGCGTTACCGTTTCGCCGCGAGGAGTTTACAGATGACCGACAGTCTGGCCAACATAGATTTCCAGGGTATCGAATGATATTTCAGATCCGCAGAAGCTAGAGGGGGGCCGTGGGCTGCTGCCCCTCTCGGCCTCGTCGGCATCCGATAAATTGTTTGCCTTTAGGTAAGGTTGCCGACACCGATAATGAAGCACCAACACTTATATGCCCGCCGAAATTCGGCGGAGTTCCGTCAATGGGGTCAAGCCTTCGATATGCTGAACAACCTCGTCAAACGTCTTCTCGGATAACGTCTTTCCGATAAAGAATCGGTCGCTCGTAACGTCAAAAATGGCGAACGCAGGTGGTATGAATTCCATAACCAACCGCGCAGTGGGGAAGTCAACCCTGGCGGTTACCAGCCCCGAAAGCGGTCCAAGGTAGACGTCCAGGAAAAAAGCAACATTGTCGAATTCATGAAAATATCTGTTCTTTCGGACCGCTGCCGGTGCATCAAGTTTTGAAAATACTTCAAACTCGGCTCCATCCAGATAGATCTCTGCAAGCTTAGTGACCGCATCTTCACTTTCACCCACCGAAAAGCTTTGTTGAAGTGTTCGATTCCACGTGTTGGTGTATGGATCGCGCACCTGCCGCATCCGCATCCGCGTATTTTCGATATAGTTATCAAAGATCTGCACGTGAGTGCTTGCCGGGGTCAGCGGTTCTGGGAGCTTTTCCAGCAGAAACAGACGGTAGTATTCGGTTTGAGCCGTTTTGTTCATTATTCTCAAATTTATTATACTCGTGCTTCATTTTGTTGGGAGAATAGGCAATATGCGCTCAGGAATTTTCACTCTTTTAACTATCGTTTTGTTGCTCGCCGGGTTGACGGGCTGCGGAGGCAGCGCCCCGGCGAATTCAACTGCGGGCAACGGTGCACCTGGCGGCAATTCAAATGACCCGCTGGGTACGACGGCAAAAACACCCGTGGCGACTTCCAACGAGGCCCCGACCCTAACACCCGTCTTTAAGGCTTACTGCGAAGCAGTAACGAAAAAAGATGAGGCTGCCATCCGGAAAGCCTACTCAAGTGACACCATCAAGGATTTCGAGTCTCAGATGAAGGAAGACAAGATCCGCACCCTCGTGAAATTTCTTGAGGACGAGATGCCCGGCGACACCTGCTCCGTCAGAAATGAGGAGATCAAGAGCGACAGCGCGATCGCTGAAATCAAGACGGGTGCTTACCCGAGCGGAATTCGAGTTCTTTTCGTCAAGGAAAACGGTGAATGGAAGCTAACTAATAAAGCCCCGGATATTGAAACAACCAAGAAATCGACTGCTGCGGCCAACGATGTTCTGGCTAATACGGGAAAGAAGGCCCAGCCCTAAGAGAATCAAAACAATGGAAAAGGCGGAACGAACGAATCAGTTCGGTCCGCCTTTTTATGATCTTCTGAACCATCAGGCAGAAGCGGCTGTGACGTATGGCGGCAACACGACGCGGGCTGGTTTTTCCTTTTTGATACCGAGGGCCCAATCGGCCTGCATAAGGGTATGAATATCACGAGTCCCTTCGTAAATGATGGCCGCCTTGCAATTCCTCAGATACCGTTCAACCGGATAGTCATTGGTATAGCCGTTTGCCCCGTGTATCTCGATCGCCATCGATGCGGCAGTTTCACTGCGGACCGTGGCCTGCCATTTAGCGAGGCTTGCTGCCCTCGCCGACGGCAAGCCATTATTTTTCAGATAGCCCGCTTTTAACCACAGGAGATGGGCCATCTCGTAATCGGCCTCCATATTGGCTATCTTTTGTTTCACAAGCTGAAAATTAGCTATCTTCTGGTTCTGTACCTCGCGGGTGTTTGCATAGGCGACAGATGCGTCACGAGCAGCACGTATAACGCCGGTTGCGCCCGAGGCAACCGTATAGCGACCATTCTCAAGGCTAAACATCGCGATCTTAAAACCCTCTCCTTCGAGGCCAAGCATGTTCTCCTTTGGCACGCGCACATCCTGCAGAGAAAAGTACCCGGTGTTGCCCGCTCTAATACCGAGCTTGCCGTGGAGCGTCCCGCTCGAAAACCCTTGCATGCCCCGTTCAACAATGAAGCAGCTCATGCCCGTGTGGTCGCGTACTTTTTGTTTCTCGGTATCTGTCCAGCAGAAAAAGAGGAAATTATCGGCCACGTCCCCAAGCGAGATCCACATCTTTTCCCCGTTTAGGATCCAGTCGTCGCCGTTACGCCGCGCATATGACCGCATTCCGACGACGTCCGAACCGGCGTTGGGTTCAGTGAGGCCAAATGTCGCAAGCTTTTCGCCCTTCGCCTGGGGAACAAGATATTTCTGTTTTTGTTCCTCCGTGCCCCAGCTGTAAACACTGAGAGAATTGAGGCCCACGTGAACAGACATCGCGACCCGTAAGAACGTATCGCAGGCTTCGAGTTCCTCGCATACCAGACCCAGCGAGATATAGTCAAAGCCGGCACCGCCATATTGTTCGGGAATGCATACGCCCATCAGCCCCAGTTCGGCCATTTTGTTGAAGACTGAGCGCTCGAAATGTGCCTTCTCGTCCCACTCCTTGATGTAAGGCGCTACTTCACCCGCAACGAATTCGCGGACAGTTTGCTGTAACGCTCGGTGTTCTTCCGTCAGTTCAAGATCGATCACGGTTGTATTTCCTTCTTTATGGATTCAGTTATGATAGGTCTGGCTGTAGATCAAATACGCATCTTAGCATTTCGCACTGTAGAAGCGCGAAAGCGATCGCGCTGACCCTTTACCGACCATGATCAAGATCTCTGAAGCACTCCGGATCATAGAACGCGAGACGACGCCGCTAGGGGCCGAGCTTGTGTCGCTAATTGATTCTGTCGGAAGAGTATTAGCCGAAGAGGTTGCGGCTGACATGGACCTTCCGCCGTTCGACCGGTCCCAGATGGACGGCTACGCTGTCGGTTCAAAAGATACGCAACAGGTCCCCGCTACTCTGGAGATCGTTGGCGAATCGGCCGCCGGGCACGGTTGGCGTAAAACGCTCACTGCTGGTCAAGCGGTACGCATTATGACCGGGGCTCCCGTGCCCGAATGTGCGGACGCGGTGCAGAAACTCGAACTTGCAAGCGAGGTCACTGTCGGAAAGAAAGAGCTCGTCGAAATCAGAGAATCTGTCTCGCCGGGACAGCATATCGTACGAAGAGCGAGCGAGATCAGAAAAGGCGACGTGGCGTTATCGAGTGGAACAATGATCACCGATAATCGGGTCGCCATGCTTGCCGCTTTTGGATATTCAAAAGTGAAAGTCGGGCGACGGCCGCGTGTTACGATCATGTCGACCGGCAGCGAAGTTGTGGAGATCGATAAAACACCGGGTCGAGATCAAATAAGAAACTCCAACTCAGTAATGCTTCAGGCTCTTTGCCAGAGAGCGGGTGCTCTGACGACGGCTGGGCCAATAATAAAAGATGAGGTCGAACTGCTGCGATCGGCAATAGCCGAAATTGCCGAAGACACGGAGCTCCTGATTATAACGGGCGGTGTTTCGGTTGGAAAACATGACCATACAAAAACGGTTCTCGAGATGCTCGGAGCGGAGGTCTACTTCGATAAGCTGGCTCTGAAGCCGGGCAAGCCCGCCGTATTTGGCCGGATTGGAGAAACCCTTGTTTTTGGCCTGCCAGGTAATCCGATCTCTGCGGCCGTTACGTTTTATCTTTTCGTTAGAAAAACGATACTGATGATGCAGAATGCGTCGGCCAATGATCTTAGAGAGGGATCTGCCGTTCTCGCAAGCGACGTCAAAGCACCTCGAGAGCGTGATGCGTGCATACCCTCGCGTTTCGACACCGACAATAACGGTCGGTTGATCGCTCATTCGGTGAAATTTGTCGGATCATCCGATTTCATTGGTTTTGGGGCGGCTGACTCACTCATCTTTGTGCCGAAGAATTCAAAGTTAGCGGCTGGAGGGGTAGCGACAATCTTTTATTTAAACTAACTATGAAAGATCTTTCCCATTTTGATGAGCAGGGCGGTATAAGGATGGTCGATGTCAGTAGTAAATCGATTACCGAGCGGGTCGCCCGCGCGTCCTGCACGATAATTCTTTCGCCCGAAACACTTTCGATCCTAAAGGCACAGACAAATCCGAAAGGCGACCCGCTCGAGATAGCACGAATCGCCGGAATCATGGCCGCAAAGAAGACGGCTGAACTGATACCCCTTTGCCATCAGATCAATCTATCCAAGGTCAATGTCACGTGTGAAGTTGGCGGCAATGGGATTTATGTCGAAGCAGAGGTCATTACAAGGGCTCAAACAGGCGTTGAAATGGAGGCGCTCACCGCGGTCTCAGTGGCCGCGTTAACTATTTACGACATGTGTAAAGCTGTGCAAAAGGACATCGTTATTACCGATATTCGGCTGGAAGCCAAAACGGGCGGGAAGCAATATTATCAGCGTTTGCCAGACGGTCTCGCCGACGACAAATAACGAACTTTGGCTTACAATGAACGTATCGCTTGTAGAGAGTAAAAGGAGTGATCCGCCGTATGAGATACAAGCTTGCTGACGATGCCAAGCCGCAAATGACGCTTTTGGTTACCGCCATGGCGGTGAGCATGGGGCTTTGGGCCGTTTCCCTCGTTTTGCCGGCTGCGTCATACCTTTTCTACCCGCTCCAGCTGTTTGCGACCTTCATCCATGAAGGTAGCCATGTCCTCGCAACGTTAATCACCGGCAACTCTGTACAGAGCATGACAGTTTCGCCCGATACGAGCGGTGTGGTTTGGTCGCAGGCATCCGGACTATCGTCTCTGCTGATCTCGAGCTCCGGCTATCTGGGCACAACGGCATTTGGCATCCTGCTGATGGCATGGATACGGTACGGATATTCCGCCCGGCGCGCGATGGTTATATCCGCCGGAATAGTGGCTGCACTCACGGCGATCTTTGGCTGCGTTGCCCCATTTTGGAATCTCTTAGCGAATGTTTCTTTCGGAAGTGTTGTTTTCACGGTATTTTCCGGCGCCGTACTTACTATCGGCCTTCTTGCCATCGCCAAGTTCGCAAGCCAAAGATGGGTGAACTTTGCTGTCGCGTTCCTCTCGGTTCAGTGCCTCCTAAACGCGTTTTTCAGTCTAAAGGAGCTTTTTGTTATTTCGGCTGTGACCACACAGGGTTCCGACGCCGCTAATATGGCGGCCGCCACTGGCGTCCCATCGCTGATCTGGGTCTTCACGTGGACAATCATCTCGCTGGTAATGCTGACGATTGGACTTCGGCTGTTTGCGTCGAGGAAACCCGGGGCGAAGAGCGACTCCGTTTTTGAAGGATAATGAAAGTATTTTCGGCTGCATCTCTAATTTTGATAGTAGCTCTGTCCGTGGCCGGTCAGGTAAAACGTCCGGAGCTGCGGAAGGTAAAGGTTAGTTTCGCTGTTTCGACACAGGCGGTCGTGGTTACAACTAAAGGATGGGATTCGTTTCAGGGCATCGGCCGCCTTTACCAGCGAAAAAATGCGCGCGCAGACTGGAAGCAGGTGGGAGAAAGCTTCCCGGTCGTCGTTGGTCGCAGCGGTTTGGCGTGGGGTGATGTTCTGACCAGCGATCCGGGAATGACGAAGATCAAGCAGGAGGGAGATGGTAACGCTCCTGCTGGGATGTTCCCGCTCACCTCGGCATTTGGCACTAGTACGAAACCTGAGGGCCTTGAGCTTCCGTACACAAAACTCAACCAGTTCACCGAGTGCGTCGATGACTCGCGGTCGAGCTTTTATAATCGGATCGTCAATCGCATGCAGGTTGGGAATTTTGACTGGAAAAGTTCTGAGAAAATGCTTGTGGTGGGCGAACAGTACAGTCTCGGGGTTTTTGTCGCCTATAACACCTATCCGGTGGAACCTCTGCGAGGCTCATGCATATTTCTCCACATTTGGAAGGACCCGTCTACAGGGACGTCTGGGTGCACAGCCATGGAGCGGCGAAACCTGGAACGAATAGCTGCGTGGCTGTCACCGAAGAATAATCCGTATCTCGTGCAGATGCCCGAAGACGTTTACGATACCCGTCGCAAATCTTGGAAACTCCCGAAACTAAATTAACACTGGACAAATTGCCGATCGGTTCTCGATTGGTAGTGCGGTCGCGCAACGACTGGCGTTTCGCCGCCGTATCTCGCATCTCTGAGGAGAGAGTTGTTCTAACCGTCTGTTCTCCGTCTGGGGGTACATACCGGCTGCGGCGTGACCTCGACAGCGCGATTTGCTGGGAAGGCGTCGTACCAGTTCTTATTCATTCTGAGGAAGAAGATTGGCGGCAAAACTTTTGCGGTTACGACGTCCGTTGGTAATTACCTCTGCGGATCAAACCTCTCTAATAGAATAAGCTGCTGATTTTACCTGCTCGCGACCCACGGAGGCCGGCTTCGTGCCGCCGGGGCGATTTGGTAAAATACTCCTTTGCCCAGGGGCCCGGGATCTCATCTATGCACGCTGTGAAACCGAAAGAGGAACAGATCGACGTTCGCGGCGCCCGTGTTCACAATTTAAAAAACATCTCCGTTTCGTTTCCGATCAATAAACTAACAGTTATCACCGGTGTATCGGGGTCCGGCAAGTCATCGCTGGCGTTTGACACCCTGTATGCGGAGGGACAGCGACGCTACGTGGAGTCACTCTCTGCCTATGCCCGTCAGTTCCTCGAACGGATGGATAAGCCGGACGTCGACGAGATACGCGGCATAGCGCCGGCCATTGCCATTCGCCAAAAGAACACGACCAAAAATCCGCGGTCAACGGTCGCTACTCAAACCGAGATCTACGATTATTTACGGCTTCTATTTGCACGCGCAGGCACCACTATCTGTCACGTCTGTGGCCGTGAGGTAAAGAAAGACTCCCCTGAATCAGCCGCAACGGAGATTTTGACCGATCTTGAATTCGGCACCCGCTTTTACCTTCTCTTTCCTATCCAGGATGAACTTTCCCGTGAGATCGTAAAGACAGCAAAAAGGACTAAAACCGCGAAGGATAAAAAGACTTCCACCAGCCTTACGACCGGGGCCTTTTTGATCTCGCTGCTGCAGCAGGGTTTCTCCCGCCTTTATCGTGCGGGGGAGATCATTGAACTTCAGAAACCCGAGGACTATCCCTTTGATGATTTCAAAAATACTTACGTTCTGATCGATCGCCTTAAGGCCGATCCCGACGTTCGTCAAAGGTTGGTAGACTCACTCGAGATATGCTTTCGCGAGGGCCACGAAGCGATAGCTGAAACGACTGATGGCAAACAGCTGAAATTCTCGGACTGTTTTGTCTGCAAATATGACGCAACTCGGTATGAAGAACCCGAGCCGCATCTTTTCAGCTTCAACTCACCGTTTGGAGCCTGCCCGACCTGTCAGGGTTTTGGAAACACGATCGGCATCGATTATCACCTTGTCATTCCAAATCCGCTGCTATCGTTAAAAGAAGGGGCTATTGAGCCTTTCACTCGTCCCCAACACGCCTGGGCGCAGAAGGAACTGATCCGATACTGTACCGCGGCACGCATCGATATGAAGATGCCTTATGCAGACCTCGCCGACTACCAGCAGAACTGCGTTATCTATGGCGACGAAGGTTGGCGGGGTATCAAAGGATTTTTCCAATTCCTGGAAACTAAGAAGTACAAGCTGCATGTTAGGGTGTTTCTGGCGAAGTATCGCGGCTACACAAGATGCCCTGACTGTGATGGCCAGCGCCTCAGGCAGGAGGCTCGCGATGTCAAGATAGGCGGTCTTTCACTGCCACAGATCATGTCATTGTCGATAAATGACGCATACGGGTTTTTCCAGTCGCTACAGCTTCAGGCCGAACGGGCTGAGATCGCTGACAAGCTTCTGCTCGAGATCCGCCGACGGTTGAAATTCCTTGTAGAAGTGGGTCTGGAATATCTGACACTTGATCGTCTTGCCGCAAGCCTTTCGGGTGGGGAAGCCCAACGAATACAGCTTGCCACGAATTTAGGATCGCTCTTAGTGGGCACGCTTTATGTTCTGGACGAACCGAGCATCGGACTTCACCCCCGCGACAATGGCAGGCTCATAGGCATTCTCGAAAACCTCCGCGACATTGGCAATACCGTTATCGTTGTCGAGCATGATGAAGAAACTATGCGTGCGGCCGACCACATTGTCGATATTGGCCTTCACGCGGGTGAGTTCGGCGGAAACCTGGTGTTTGAGGGCAACTTCAATTCGATGATGAACAGCCAGGTCTCGCTCACCGCGAAGTACCTGCGAGGTGACGCTGAGATCAAGATCCCCCAAAAACGGCGAGCCGTGAGCAAGCGGATAATGCAGATTGTCGGTGCTCGAGAACATAATCTTCGAGATGTGTCGGTTGATATCCCAATGGATATGCTTGTTTGCGTGACTGGGGTATCCGGATCTGGAAAGTCGACTCTTGTTCACGACATTCTATATGCAGGCTTGAAGAAGAAGCGGGGGGAGTGGAACACCCATGTGGGCTTTTGTAAGGACATCAAGGGTGCAGATCTCGTAGATGATGTGGTCCTTGTAGATCAATCTCCAATTGGCCGGACGCCACGCTCGAACCCTGTCACATATATCAAAGCCTACGATGCTATCAGAGAGGTTTTTGCCGCCACGAACGGTGCGAAGTCGAAAGGATTTAATTCTTCGCATTTCTCGTTCAACGTTCCCGGCGGTCGCTGCGAGATCTGTCAGGGAAGCGGTACCGTGACGATCGAAATGCAGTTCCTCGCGGACGTCGAACTAACCTGTGAAGACTGTCGTGGCATGCGATTCAAGCAGGAGATACTGGACATCAAATACAAGGGCAAAAATGTGCATGAGGTCCTACAGATGACGGTCCGCGAAGCCCAGCTGTTCTTCAAAGACGTGGCCAAGCTGGTTTCAAAATTGAAGGTTCTGGAGGCTGTAGGTTTGGGATATCTAAGGTTAGGCCAGTCGGCAACGACTCTGTCCGGCGGCGAGGCCCAGCGGGTGAAACTGGCGTCGCATCTAGCTCAAAAGACCACATCCCGCACGCTGTTCATATTTGATGAACCGACGACCGGCCTGCATTTTGATGATATAAACAAACTTCTTGCGGCGTTTCGTGCCCTCATCGATAACGGTGGCGGCATCTTGGTCATCGAGCACAATATGGATGTGATCAAAACGGCGGATTACGTGATCGACATGGGACCGGAAGGAGGGGTCGGTGGTGGGCGGATAGTCGCTGTCGGAACGCCCGAGGTCGTAGCTCAGACGGAGGGTTCCCATACCGCAAAATACATAAAAGAAGCGCTCAAAACAAAGGCACCTGCTTAGTCGTCGCCGAACTTATTGCGCCATTCGGGAGCTATCCGCTCCATGACCTTACAATCACAGTATCCGCCGTTGTCGGTCAGCCACGCCGTGATCTTTCCAAAGTCCAGGTGATTACCCATCATATACCTCATAGCGTATTGTAGGCTGTGATTGCATTCTGACCCATATAGTTCATCCTCTACATGGTCAAGGAGTCCACTGATCGTCTCATGTCGAGCAGGCAATGAATCCAGGAAAGCTTCCAGCTCCTCTCCGCTCATTTGCTCGAGGTTCTCAATCTGTCGTTTGCGATGTATGGCCATTTTCTAAAACTCTGCCTGAGAAAGACGCATCATCTCTGCACGCTCAGCCTCTTCAAGTTCTCTCCGCTTTACGCCGTCCCTACCGTCATATCTGGCGAATCCGGGCAATAACAATGCTGCCCCGGCGACAGAGATCACACATAATATACCGCCCGACAACAGGGCCGCTTTGACACCAAATCGCTCTGCGACGATCCCCATCTTAGCACTCCCAAGCATTGGCCCAGTCAGGTAACTCATCATTTCGATACTCGCGAGGCGACCTCGAAGATGATTTGGTATTGTCTGACTCCAGATAGATCCACGAAAAATACCCGAGATCATATCAAAAAAGCCTGCGGCCCCAAGAAACACCAACGCGGGTACAATACTGGACGACAGTCCAAACAAAGAGATAGCAACGCCCCAAAGCACGGCTGCAATCGTGACCATTAGCCCATGACGATGGATGTTTCGGGTCCATCCGGAGGTCAGGCTCGCCGTCAACGCGCCTGCGGCGATCGCCGCAGGAAAAAATCCAACATATTTTTCCCCATACATAACAGCCAGTGCTGGATATAGCGCCTGAGGCATCGCGAAAAACATGGCGGCGATATCGATGAAATAGGTTCCTACCAATTCGTGCCGACTAAAAGCATATTTCCATGCTCGTCGGATCGACTGCCAGCTTGGGCGTTCGGCATTTGCCGGCGGGGGAACCGCCCGAATGAGAAATACTGCAATCAGCGACCCGCCGAATGTTATGAGATCAAACGCGTAGGCTATAGATGAGCTGAATTGTGTAGCGATGACGCCGGCCACCGCTGGACTGATGATCGCTCCGATACTGAACCGGACAGAGTTAAGCGCCATGACGGCTGACATCATCTCTGGGGGGATCACCTTTTGAATAAAAGACTCGAAGGCGGGGCGCTGGACAGCTGCCAGCCCTGCATGCAGTCCGACGCAAAGAAAAAGTACCCAAATCTGCGGCGTCGGCAGCAATGAGTTCAGGAGAAGAATGGCTGTGACGGCAGTTTGTCCGATCTCGGTCAAACGAAGAAGCCTTCGTTTATCGAAAAAATCCGCTAACGCTCCGCCAACGAAGGCGAGGCAAACCATAGGTACAAATTCGGCAAGATATATGTATCCAACCATCGCACTCGATTCGGTTAATTGATACATCTGCCATGGCACAACGATGAACGTCATCATCGAGCCAAAAAAGGACACAAGCTGCCCCATAAACAACAGCCGGTAGTCGCGCGAGACTTTCAAAGGAGACAGGTCTATCAGCATTGAGCGAAAATGTTACAAGCTATTATTAGAAGCGGTGCGCAGTTTCAAAAGAAGCGAAATTTGGTATCTTTGTTCACGAATTCAGTAGTTTACCATCTCTAGATTTCGACTATCCGATACGCATAAACCGGTGCTGGCAATTGCATATTTACTGTTAATGATGATGCTTGGCGACAGGGTATGCCGGCGTGTCCTTACTTACAATTCGATCCTCCACCGGCTTGCAGTGGCTTTCCTTACTGGATTGCTTTTCAGCACATGGCTCACATATCTTCTCGCATTGCTGTTCTCCGCAACCGGTCAACCGCTTATTTGGGCAAATTTATCGTTCACTGTATTGGCCTTGATCCTTATCTTTGGTTTTCGAGCGTCACACACGTTGTCGGAACCTGGGGACGGTACGATGCGAATGTTATTCAACAGACTGCTCAGACGCGGAGAAAGCAGATCCATAAAGATCGACGGAGATCCACGCCCGCCGGGTGACTTGATTTGGGACGTAGTTTGCCTCGCTGGCTGTCTGTTAATGGGATGCTGGCTGATGTACGCGACGCTCGGTTACTACGACGGAAGCTTCAAATTTGCGATCAAGAGCTGGAGTGATTTCGGCGCTAACCTCTCACTGTCACAAAGTTTGGCCCTTGGTAACAACTATCCCACGGAGCACCCCTTCTTTCCCGGCGAGGCGATCCGATATCATTTTTTGTTCTGGTTTCAGGCAGCTAATTTGTCGTACCTAGGCTTAAATCTCGTTACAAGCGTTAACGTACTCAGTTTGTTGTCGTTGGCCGCGGTTCTAGTCATGGTCACTACCATGGCGGAAACGATTTTTAATACAAGGGTGATTGGACGCATAGCTGCTGTCTTATTCTTTTTCGCCTCGACGTCCCTTTCTTATATTCCTTTCTTGAGAGCGCAGCCCGACTTCGGTTCGGCTTTGCAAGCTGTCGGGGGCCTGAAGGACTATCTGCCATCGGGCTATCCGTACCGTGGGGAAGGCTGGGGCGGGTTGACGGTGGCGGTGTATTCAAATCAACGACACCTTATCAGCGCCGCCGGGCTGCTACTGATCGTCGTAGTGTATCTTGTTAGTTTCTATCGAAAGAAAGGCGTCTTTCCTGTGATCGACGCCGATGTTGCAAACCCTGATCAGACGACTGCCGATGCACCCGGAAACCGGTCGACTTCCAGAGACAAGTTGCGGCTGTTTCGGTTTGGTCCGGATATTAAACCAATCATCTTGTGCGGGATCATCGTCGGGCTCTTGCCTTACTGGAACGGCGCTGTTTTCGTGTCCGCGCTGATAGTGCTCGGCGGATTATTTCTTTTTTTTTCCTTCCGGCAGTACCTCTTTGTCCTGCTCGCTACTGCCTGCCTTGTCGGCATCCCCCAGGTAATGCTTCTTACGGGCGGAAGCGCATCACAGACCAGCTACTCTCTGTTTACACCCGGCTACACTATTACCAATCCGACTTTGCCCCTGGTGCTCCAATACATAGGATGGACATTCGGCTTCAAATTGATATTGCTAGCCATCGCAGTGTACTTCGTGCCCGGGCCGCATCGGCGTGTATTGGCAGCTTTCACACTGCTTGTTCCAGTCGTATTTCTAACGCAGCTTAGTACCGACGCATTCAATAATCACAAGCTGCTGAATATGTGGAATGTACTTACCTCCAGCTATGAGGCCTATGCTATTTGGATGATCGGCCGAAGAAACCTGGTTCACGCGGGCCTCGCAACGATCTTGACCGTTGTAACTGTATTCGGCTCAGTTATAGATCTGTTTCCGATTCGAAATGACGGCTGGATCGTAGTGCCGCACGAAAACGATCGATTGACAGCATGGCTGCTGGCGACAACGGAGCCGTCAGATATATTTCTCACCGACACATTGCTCTCTCATCCGATATTGTTCACCGGAAGAAAGATCTACCTTGGCAACACGCTTTTTGCCTGGAGCGCCGGATACGACCTCAAAGAACGGGAGGAAACTTACAGGCGATTATTCTCAATGCGCGATGCGAACATGCTGTTGAAGACTCTAAGGGATAATAATATCGAATATGTGGCGATAGACGACGGCGTTAGAAACAATAAATCAATCCGAAATCTTAATGAGTCTGTGTTTCGCGAGAGCTTTGACAGAATATTCGAGGATACTGACAACAAACATGGGCACCTTGACATTTATCGGGTGCCGGGGCAGCCTCCTTAAGCGGCAAAGATCTTTAGCTTAAATTCATCGTTAGCTATGTAGATCTCAGGTTTACGTCCAGAGAAAAGGTTTGATTGACGCAGCACCATCGGCAGGCCACCATGCGGAGCGTTGATGCCATACTCCCTGCGGGTAAAGATGGCGGCGATCTTCGGATTGAGCCGCTGCGTTAGTCCATATCTGACCGCCCTGGACGCGGGTGGGGCGAACCCGACCGTGCGTCTCGGATTCACAAACTCTATAGCATGGTCGTATACGTTTATTCGTGTCCGGATATCACGGATGGCCAGGTCACGGTGCATAAGAGCGTTTATGATCGCCTCCGAGATGGAATAAAAATGGTAATGACCACGTGGCTTTGCTACGGTATCGGTCACAAGCGCGAGTTTCCTTTTTGGGCGTTCCTTTCCCATATCTGCATACCGGTTAATAAACTCCATTATCGTCTCGTACTGAGTCAGTAGGTTCCCCTTCACCTCAACCGCCTCGATCAATTGGGCGCTGCCGTTACCGCCGGAAAACCGAGCTACCGTAACGCTAGATCGTGGCAAAAGCTCGGCAATACGGTCGTTTTTGCCAAATAGTAGGACCGCCGCTATGGTAGGAAAAAACTCGTCCGTAGTGCCAACTGCGAGCATCAGGTCTTTTCGAAGGAAATCGCTTGTCTGATAAAGAGCGATATTGGGCGCATTATCGTCAAATCCACTCGCAAAACTCCATAGAAGAGCGTCGTCGAAATCCTTCTCCGTCGCCGTCTGCAAGGGAATGTCTTCAAACCCCAACGGCCTTATCTCATCGATCCAGCTGGAGAGTTCATCTCGCGAAACCTCCCGCTTCTCGGAGCCGAACCGTAAGTAAAACCGCCCGTCCCGTGTGCGGTAGGGGCGTCGCTTTCCGTCGATATCGAGCGATACGATACGCTTTCCGCTGTCGAAAGCGATGGTGTCAATCATTGGGATTATAGACGGCACGATCTCCTCGCGGCAAATGCGCGCCAATTCAGCCTGTACCCATTCCGGGTTACTCACGCCCTCGATCCGCAATTGATCGTTAACGCCGAAAATGATCGTGCCCCCGTCGGTGTTTGCCAAGGCAACAATACCCTGAGCTATCCGTTCGCTATTCGAAAGCTTCACCTTGAGTTCCAGGTAGGTGTCTTCGCCGCCCCGAATAAGGCGCAGAAGCTCTGTTCGAGTTGTTGACGGAGCGGACTGGTTTACGAGGTACTCTTGGAACGACTGGTCGACTGCGGACTCGGAACGCTGCGTATGACGAAATTTTCTTCGCGGCATCAGTGTTTAGCGTTCGATTTATGTCAAGACGGTGACGCTTTTGACCGCCCGAATGCCTCCCGGCGGGACATTGCTGGTTTTCGAAAGATCTACACACCTATTGAATCATTCAAAACTCAAAATGTAAAACTTTAGGGTTGTTTGACCCGCAGAATGTGCAAAACGGCTGTACGGCTATGAATTGACTTCACCAGGACATTCATCTATTTACTATGTAGCAGCCGAATGCAGATCGACTATACAACCGCTTATATTGGATTGGGATCGAACCTCGGCGACCGTGCCGGCAACTTGCTGATGGCCGTGCGCGGACTAATGGAGGCAAGCTTTGTCATTAACAAACTCTCGGCAATTTACGAGACCGAGCCGGTTCACATCGAGAGTGACATCTGTTTTCTTAATATGGTTGCGGAGATCCGCGTGGCGAGCGTGAGTGCTCCGCAGATGATGGCACGGCTGCTTCGAATCGAGTACCTGCTGGGCCGCAGAGATAAATCACTCAAAAAGCCACGCACGGTAGACCTTGACATGTTGTTCTTCGGCGACACGCGAATGAAGAGCGAGTTCCTGACTTTGCCTCACCCGAGACTGCACAACCGTAGATTCGTGCTCTGTCCACTCGGTGAGATCGCCCCGGACCTTGTTCACCCAATATTGCGACGTACTATCGCAGATCTGAGGGATCACTGCGAGGACGCATCTGAAGTGAAACGGTGGAACCCCAACGCCGGATGCCTGCAAACCTAACCCTCGATTTCATCTGATTTGCATAGGTGTAAGGCCGATATATACTGGCTTGCCCCTTGAAAGAACAACTAGACTATATCTTGGTAACAAGCTAGACTTATGGCAATTTATGGCATATCTCCAACCCGATAGAGAGGGCAAGGTTTACCTCCCGGCAATTCGTGCTGCAAAGGAGAAAGGTGAAAAACTCGTGTGTCTGACCGCGTACGATTACCCGACCGCTCGTATCGTAGACGAGGCCGGTGTCGATATGATCCTGGTGGGGGACAGCATGGGTAATGTCATACACGGGTACGGCAATACCATCCCCGTCTCGCTTGACGAGATAACCTCGGCGTGCATAGCCGTTAAACGCGGGACTGAGCGTGCGATGGTGATAGCGGACATGCCTTTTGGTACGTACCATGTTAACGAGGACGAGAGCGTAAAAAACGCGTTGCGATTAATGAAATATGGCGGTGCCGAAGCGGTTAAGCTCGAGGGTGGGCGTAATCGTGTGGAGCTGGTTAAACGGCTCGTTAATGAAGAGATCCCCGTTGTGGCGCATATCGGCCTCACACCACAGTCTGTCTATAAAATGGGCGGGTACCGCGTACAGGGCCGCTCGGCCGAACAAGCCCGGATGCTCATGGAGGACGCCAAAATGCTCGAGGACGCAGGCGCCTTCGCGGTCGTTCTTGAGCTTGTTCCACGCGAATTGGCCGGCATGATCACTCGCGAGTTAAGCATGTCCACTATCGGGATCGGAGCGGGTCTGGAGTGTGATATTCAGGTCCTCGTACTTCACGATCTTCTGGGCATGACGTTCGGACGGCAGCCTCGCTTCGTCAGGCAATATGCAAATCTGCGTGAAGTCATGACGTTGGCGATCCAAAATTGGACGAACGACGTCAAGTCGGGTGATTATCCGAGCGAACAGGAGTCATACGGACTTACCGAAGAAACCAAGTTCGAACTCCGGGGCGCGTAAACCTCAATAATGGAAATTATCAGTCGCAGGCAGCGTATGTTCGCGATTTCCCGCAAGCTGCGGCGGGAGTCGAAAACAGTTGGTTTTGTGCCGACTATGGGGGCGCTCCACGAGGGGCACCTGGCTCTGGTGAAAGAAGCTCGGCAACGATGCGACGTTGTGATCGTTTCGATCTTTGTGAATCCCGAACAATTTGGAGATGTCAATGATCTCGAGCGGTATCCCCGCGACCTGACGGCCGACGCTTCGCAGCTCGCGGAGTATGAGGTGGACTACGTCTTTGCTCCGGAGCCGAAAGAGATCTATCCTCCGGGATTTGCGACCTACGTACAGGTTGAGGGCGTGACTGAAACTCTCGAGGGTGAGTCCCGTCCGGGACATTTTCGTGGCGTTACCACTGTCGTCACCATCCTCTTTAACACTATCCGACCCGACCTGGTGTTTTTTGGCCAAAAAGATGCCCAGCAGGTTGCCGTAGTAAGGCGGCTGACAGCTGATCTGGGATTTGAAACCGAGATAGTGGTCGTTCCCACGGTCCGTGAGGAGTCTGGCCTCGCGATGTCATCCCGAAATCAGTTGCTTTCTGATGAACAGCGAGCGAAAGCAGCCGTAATGATCCACGCTTTACGCGAGGCAAAGCTCGCATTTAAGAAGGGCGAACGAAATGCGTCGCATCTGCGCGATATGATCCGTAGCCATATTGAAGGCGAACCGTCTGCGGCTCTTGATTATGTAGCGATCGTCGATCGTAATTCGATGGAACCGATTGAAAAAATTGGAGATAACGAAGCGATGGGCGTCGTTGCCGCGCGATTTGGTAACGTGCGTTTGATAGATAATGTGATTTTCAATCGTAAACAGTAATTTACCTGAAAACTGCATCTAATTTGATTATGAAATGGCGACGACGCCTTTCTTAAATGTATGAAAACTTTAAAGAGTTTCACTAGTGTATTTGTTGTTCTCTTAAGTGTGGTTCTTACCGCCGCCGCGCAGACGAATCTGACGGCGCTGGATGGGTCCCGGGTGAATATCGAAGGTCAAAACGGCAAAATTGTAATATTGGCCGTAGGCGCTAGCTGGCTACCGCTATCCGGTAAGCAAGTCGATTATACCAATGCTTTGGCGAAGAAGTATGCTGGTAAGAACGTGGCGATATACTTTGTCACCACTGATTCATCGAATCCGAAATCGAAAAACTACGCAACAGTGGAAGCCATGCAGAAGTGGGCTTTCTCTAACAAAATAAGCGTGCCAGTGCTCTACGACCCGGACGGCCTGGGGACACTTAAGAAATTTAGGATCGAACAGGTACCATCCTTTGTTGTCCTCGATAAGTACGGCGCTCTTGTGGGCCAGCCCTTTGGTGGGCTCGATCCGGATCCCAGGCACGACATCACTGCGCCTATATCGAGGGTAGTAGATAAGTTGCTTTAGAGGTAGATAAGTTCCTTTTGATGTCAAAGCCCGGCGCACGCCGGGTTTTTTCTTAGTAGCTCATAGACTAACCTGATCGGCAGCCCGACAACATTCCAGTAATCGCCCTCAATTCTTTCGATAAATAAGGCCGCTTCGGCCTGAACCGCATACGCTCCTGCCTTATCGAGTGGGTCACCGCGCTGGGCAAGAAAACTCACCTCGTCAGTCGACATGTCGGCAAACTTTACCCGGGTACGTTCGACAGCGGAACTGGTCTCGCCCATTGCCACGATCGCCACGCCTGTCAGAACCTCGTGCCAGCTGCCTGCCAGCATAGATAACATTCTGATCGCGTCCTCGAAGTCGGTCGGTTTACCCAGTATCTGCCCATCTATGACAACTGTAGTGTCGGCGCCGAGTACGACCGCATCGCTGTTGTCCAGGGCTACGGTTTCGGCCTTTTCTCGGGCGAGCCGCTCAACGTACATTTCTGGAGCTTCTCCTTTGAGGTGGCTCTCGTCAATATCCGCTACCTCCCTTGCAAAAGGCCATTTAACGGAATCAAGGATCTCAGAACGACGCGGGCTGCCCGATGCGAGAACAAGTTTAGGCAAATGAATCATCTGTTAGGGCTGTTTTAGCTTTTAGTAGTTTAGTCGTCTAAAATGATAATTGATTGTGGTTGGATCACAAATGGAACAGGTTTTTAGCTCGATCGGCATAGCAATAAGTACTCTGGAGCCGAATGCTGCCGCCGAGAAGGCTATGGCTTTTGCAGCTTGGGACAGATGTGCCGGCGAGCTGTTGCGGCTGCGTACAAGGCCGACCGATTTCGTCGGCGGGCGGCTTGTCGTAGCCGTTGAAAACGAGACATGGCAGCGGCACTTGCGGGAGTTGGCGCCGCAAATGCTTTCAAGGCTCAACAATGGACTTGGCGGGATAAAGATTAGATTAATTGATTTTCAGGTCGATTCGTCTATAAGCAGAAATACCGACTCGGAGATTCGTCCGGCACGGGATGTCAATGAGAACTATTCTAATGTAGTTGAATCTGTTTCGAAGGCCGCTGAACTCATTGAAGATCGTGATCTTAGGCTGCGCTTCCTGGAAGCCGCGGCGACCTGCTTTCGGCACACAGCTTCAAAGTAGATATGGATATCAGAAAGATTGCCGCCTTGGCTCATCTTGAGATCTCTGACACTGAGGTCGAACTCTATACACCTCAGATGGCTGAGATCGTGTCTTATGTTGAACAGCTTAATGAGATCGACCTTGGCGAGATCCAGCCGATGCTCGGTGGACTTACTGAGGAGGGCGAGATGACTCATACTCTGCGAGAGGATTTGTCGGAGAAGTCGTTGGATCAGCAGGCGGCGCTTAGCCAGGCGCCATGTGCCGTTGCGGGCCACTTCCAGGTACCCAAAGTGCTTTGATGAGTTCGAGGCTTCGCAAGTTTTGCGGCACGATTCTTTCGCTTGGCCTTGCCTTGATTGCTGTCCCCCTGATTGGATGCACCTTGCCGGTTCTTGAGAAAGCCGAGTGTGCGGCCGCTCGCGAGGTTGTGAAGCGTTTCTACTCATTTCATTTTGCCAATGAGACGAGCCTATCGGCGGACACATTGGAGACTCGCGAGCCATTTTTAACGCCGAATCTGATTGCTTCGCTTCGGCAGTCGATCGCGCCTGACCAGAATACGGACTATTTTACGCCGCCAGGCGATCGCCCGACCTCTTTCAGAGTTAGCGGGTGTACTTCGACTTCGGACGACAGTGTGTTGGTACGCGTCATATTATTGTGGAAGAACGATGTCGAAAGCCGTCAAAGCGAGGTCCAGGTCGAAGCGGTGAAGGCCGAGAAGGCTTGGCGCATTAACAAGGTAACCAACTAGTTATGTCGATCCGCTCAAATATCGAGGGAGCGCTGGACCATGCTGAAAGGCTGAATCCCGAGCTAAACTCGTTTCTTTCGATCGAGCGAGGTCACGCCCTGGCCCGTGCAGACTCAATCAGCTCGAGTTCCTCCACTCCGTTGAATGGACTAGCAATAGCTGTAAAGGACAACATTTGTACGAAAGGGTTGCAAACCACCTGCGGCTCGCAAATTCTGCACAATTATAGAGCTCAGTATGATGCTACGGTGATAAACCGGTTGAATAGGGCAGGGGCTATCATCGTCGGCAAGACAAACATGGATGAGTTTGCCATGGGTTCCTCAAACGAATCTTCAGCTTTCGGGCAAGTCAGAAATCCCTGGGACACAAGCCGCGTACCCGGGGGAAGCTCAGGTGGTTCGGCGGTTGCGGTCGCATCTGGCGTGGTACGGGCGGCTCTTGGATCAGAAACGGGCGGATCGGTCCGCCAGCCAGCAGCTTTGTGCGGAGTCGTCGGCCTGAAACCAACCTATGGTCGAATTTCGCGATACGGACTCGTAGCCTTTGCGTCTTCTCTCGACAATATTGGGATATTTGGACAGACATCGCGAGACGTCGCCGACGTGCTAGGCGTCGTCGCTGGCCGTGACCCGCTTGATTCCACTTCTGCCGACGTACACGTTCCCGAGTATTCGGCCGCGTTGGACGACCAGATCGCTGGAAAAACTGTAGGTGTGCCGCGTGGTCTGTTGGGAGAAGGCCTGGATGCGGAGATTAGGGAAAAGATCGAGATGGCGATCGAGAATTATCGCGCTCTTGGAGCGGCAGTAATTGATATCGAACTCCCATATGCAAAATATGGGATCGCCGTTTATTACATCATTGCAACGGCCGAGGCCTCATCAAATCTCGCGAGATATGACGGCGTTCGCTACGGCTTTCGTGCCGAAGAGGCCAACGAACTCAGAAAGATGTACTCACGAACCAGAGAAGAAGGTTTCGGCGCCGAAGTAAAGCGCCGCATAATGCTTGGCACTTACGTTCTGTCCAGCGGCTACTACGAGGCGTATTATGCAAAGGCTCAAAAGGTACGTACGTTGATCAAAGGTGATTATCAAACCGCTTTTAAGCAGTGCGACGTGATCCTGACGCCTACTACGCCGACTGTAGCTTTCAAGATCGGTGAGCGCTCAAACGATCCTTTGGCTATGTACCTAAGCGATGTCTATACGGTGTCGGCAAATCTCGCGGGCGTGCCCGCGATCAGCATTCCATGCGGCATCTCTGCTAAAGGTCTGCCAATCGGCTTACAACTGATAGGGAATTTTTGGTCCGAAGACGTGCTGCTGAATCTTACGAACACGTACGAAGTCGCGTATCCGGTTGCGGCAAAACCCAGTATATACGCAGGCTGATGTTGCTGTTACTGGGCTAATCTCAAATGGGGAATATCCCGATTCGGGTTGGCGGGGAGTTGATTCGCCCCCGGCAAGATATTCTGCCAGCGATTTCTGTCCTCAAGAAGACGGTCGATGTCAGCTACCGGAAGAGGCCTAGAGAACAAATATCCCTGCCCGTATTCGCATCCTAAAATGCGCAGCTGGTGAAACTGGTGAATACTTTCGATCCCTTCTGCCACTACCTTCAGCTTGAGGGCCTTCGCAAGTGCAATGACTGTGCGAACGATTTCGCCGTTCTCAGTATTTTCTTCCATAGCGCTTACAAAAGACCTGTCTATTTTTAGCAGGTCGATCGGGAAGCGATGTAGATAGCTCAGGCTTGAATAGCCCGTACCAAAGTCGTCGATGCTTACCTGCACCCCGGTCTTCTTGATCTCCTTGAGCATCAAGATGGCGGTCTCAGCGTTTTCCATCACAGCACTTTCCGTCAGTTCTAACTTCAAGCTGGCGGGATTGATACCCGTTTCTTCTATTACGGTAGTGATCTGCTCTACCAAAGCCGGATGAGCGAAATGTTTACCCGAAAGGTTTACGGCAATGCTTAAGGGCCTTTCAGTCTTGGATTGTTCCTGCCACCTTGCCACCTGAGTGCACGCGGAATGCAGTATCTGCACCGTCATCGGTATGATCAGGCCAGTATTTTCACTTATCGGGATGAATTCATTTGGCGGAACCAGACCTCGCTGCGGGTGGTTCCATCGTACGAGAGCTTCGAAACCAACGAGCGTTGCGGTTTCGAGGGCGATTATTGGCTGATAATAAAGCTCAAACTCGTTTCGTTCGATTGCAAACCGGAGATCTGTCTCCAACTGCAACCTTGTTACCGCACGAATATGCATCTTCTGGTCAAAAATAACGTAGTTTTCCTCATTATCCTTTGCGTAATACATCGCGATATCGGCATCTCGCAGGATGTCCTCGGCCTCGGGATATTTCGAGTTTCCGTATGCAATACCGATCTTAGCACTCGTGAAGACCTGACGACCATCAAGCGTATAAGGCTCTGCAATGCGTTTTGCTAATCGATCCGCGAAGCTGGTTGCTTCGTCACGACTCAAAAGATCCGTAAGAATAATGCCAAATTTATCGCCGCTAAATCGTCCGACCATATCGTCTTCACGGATCAAACCTGAAAGTCGTGTTGCCACGTTCTTGATCAGGCGATCGCCCATTGAATGGCCGAGGCTGTCATTGATCGTCTTAAAACTCTTCAGGTCGAGAAACAGGACTGCGAAGTTTCGTTCGGAACTGTCGCGGCTCTGCTGAAGCAGGCCCTTGAGGGTGTCCATGAAATAGTTGCGATTCGGAAGTCCGGTTAGCGCGTCATGATAAGCAGCGTGGCGGAAATTTTCATGGCTTTCCTGCAAGGCGGTGCTGCTACGTTCTAATTCTGCAACGTAATGCTCGAGATCGTTAACATGTTTTTCAGCCTGTTCGGCGCGCTCTTTTTCAGCTTGCTTTGCCGTTTCGACCGTATTTTTGACATCTTCGACAAAGCGTCTGAAGGTGAGATATGCGATGCCAAAGAAACCAACTACTGCTGCAAAGAGAAAAATATTGATTTGCTCGAGCGCCTTCATAATAATGCCCGCGACAACCCCGCCCATCAAATAAACTGTTACGGCCGCCAAACTGTTTTCGACCCATATTTCCCACACGGAGCGCTCCTCGACAAGGGATGTATAAACCGCAACGCATATGGAGTTGACTACAAACAAGGACAATGCCATAGCGGCTAAAAGCCAAATGAAACTCGCAAGATCATGCCGCTGCAGTATTAATTCAGTAGGTCCAAAAGCTGCTGAAACCACCAAGGATGCAACAAACACCGATATAGCCGCAAAACCCATGTTGAGAATGGCGGTTTGGGGCTTTGACGATCCACCTTTTCGGTAATGGTTGAGGGAGGCGCAGGCCATGTCTATCACAGCGAGCAAGATAGCAATGTGACCGCCGTACAAGAGCATGCAAAGGATGATCAAACCATCTGATATAGTGAGGTGGATCTTGACCCTAGGAAGGTGGATCCGTAGATAGCAACTGCAAAAGACAGTTAGTGCCGCAAGCGTAAGCACGCCAGCGTCGACGCGGTCGGCGGGTATCCCGGCGATCGCCCACACGAGTGCACCGATCGCAAAAGGGGTCAATATAAGGACAAGTGCATTGACTTTGACTTCTTTGGGCGTCATTACAAAATGGTTATTGTCGGGATGCAGACTAAGCGAAGCTTTCAGAGGTAAAACTGGTGACGAGCGGCCGCGGCGCGACATGCAGCCATAAGTATTATGGTTTAAACGACGTTTTTTTTCAACAAAAGTTTTGTATTACCAACGCATTAGATATTCAAGTTGTTGCATCCCGTTTACGGTGTACTGCAAACCGCTTATCATTCAACCGCGATCATTTTCGATAGAATTAAGATATTCACCAGCGGAAATCTAAATTGCGGTGATTGGGCCGCCGCTCTATGGCAACGCACGTGCCATATGCCAGCCCTCAGCTTTTACCTAGTTTCCAACGATAAATATAAAATGAGATCTGTGTTGCGTGACCGGAAGCCGGTCATTTTGACTTGTCCATTCGCCTATTGACCGAACGCCGCCGGGCGCCACGCCAGTACTGGAAGGAGGAGCCCTTAGAACGCCGTTCGTGTCAAATTGCATCATTACGAACGAAAAAAGGGTGTTGCCGATCACTTAATCGGCGACACCCTATATCATTAATTATCGACTACATAGTTATACCAACCTGTGTCAAAGCATAGGCATAATCGAAAGCTACTTCCTTCAGCCGGTCGTAACGTCCTGATGATCCGCCGTGCCCTGCACCCATGTTGGTCTTGAGCAGGAGCACTCCGTCGCCCGTTTTCATCTCTCTGAGCTTGGCGGCCCATTTTGCTCCTTCCCAATATGGCACCTGACTGTCGTTCAGCGAGACCTCGATGAGCATGTTCGGGTAATTCTGACGCTCAACGTTGTCGTAGGGCGAGTACGTGATCATGTAATCCCACGCAGCCTTTTCATTCGGATTACCCCACTCGATCCATTCCCCCGTTGTCAGCGGAAGTGATTCGTCAAGCATCGTGTTCATCACATCCACGAAGGGGACTTGGGCGATCACGGCCCTAAAAAGCTCCGGCGCCTGGTTTACGACGGCCCCCATCAATAAGCCGCCCGCACTCCCACCCTGTATCACAAGCCGATCACTGGACGTATACTTGTTGCCAACAAGCCATTTCGCCGAATCGACAAAATCGTTGAAGGTGTTCATTTTTTTGAACATACGACCTTCCTGCCGCCATTTCTCACCAAGCTCGGAGCCGCCCCGTATGTGTGCTATGGCATAGGTCATCCCCCGGTCGACAAGACTCAAGCGATTTGTGGAAAAACCGGGTGTCGTTGAGGCGCCATAGGAGCCATAGGCGTACAGCAGCATGGGCGATCTGCCGTCGAGCTGTGCACCTTTCTTCATCACCAGCGAAATGGGAACCTTGACACCGTCACGCGCCGTCGCCCAGACCCTCCTGGTTTCGTACCGCGACCTGTCATATCCACTGGGTATTTCCTGTTGTTTGATCAGTTCGCTCTTACGGGATCTCAAGTCAAACTCGTACGTCGAGTTAGGCGTTATCATCGACGAATAGTTGTACCGTATGACTGGTGTGTCGTATTCAGGGTTACTGGACAGGCCCATTGTGTAGACCTCTTCCGGAGTCTGAATACGCGCTGCGGCCCGCTTCGTTTTAAGGTCCATCACCTTCAAGTATTCCAACCCGTTCTCCACTTCAGACACAACTGCAAAGTCTTTGAAAAAGCTGATCCCGTCTAACTTAATTGATGGATTGTGGGGTATGAAATCTTTCCAGTTTTTCTCACTTGGGTCGTTTAGCGGAGAGCGCACAACCTTAAAGTTCTCGGCGTCCTTATTTGTAGTGATGAAGAACTCTCCCTCGTTAAACGTCGCGGTGTACTCGTGAGCCTCGCGGCGAGGGCTGATGACTTTCCATTCCCCAAGGGGGTTATCGGCCCGCAAATACCGGATCTCGTTCATCGTGGCCGCACCAGAATTGATAAAGAACATCTTTTTATCGCGCGATCGGCTGACGCCGACGCCGAACAACACGTTCTTCTCTTCGTAGACAAGATCGTTCTTTTCCGTTCCGACCGTGTGGCGCCAGATCTTGTCATCACGTTTCGAGACGGGGTCTTCCTGTGAATAGAATAGGTATTTGCCGTCGGGTGACCATTCAATGCTTGTTACACGCTCGATCTTGTCAGGGAGCATCGTGCCCGTGCGAAGATCTTTGACCTGCAGCGTGTATTGCCGATAGCCTGTTGTGTCCGTAGCGAATGCCAGTAAATTCCCGTCATCGCTCGGTTCAAAATTCGAGATGGCAAAGTATTTAAAGCCTGCGGCCATCTCGTTCTGGTCGAGCAAAACCGCAGCGTCCTTTCCATCCTTTGATCTGCTGCGAAGATACTGAGGGTACTGTTTACCTTCTTCGGTTTTGTTGAAGTACCAGTACTCGCCCATCTTTATCGGCACGCTGAGATCTGTCTGTTTAATACGCCCGAGCATTTCTTTATAGAGCGTATCGACGAATCCTTTATGCCGGCCCATGAAAGACTCAGTGTAGTTATTCTCGGCCGTCAGATACTCAATGACCGCGGGATCTTTCTTGTCGTTGCGGTCCCGCATCCAGGCGTAGTTATCCGTGATCTCATAGCCATGTATCTTGAGCACCTTAGGTACTTTCTTAGGGACGGGTGGTTTCATATGCTGTTGGGCAACGATAACAACGTTACCGATCACTGTCACGATTAAAGCAAAGCCGAAAACAAAAAGGTCTTTGATCATTTTGAAAACTCCTACACTAAAAGATACTGATCCTGTAATTTGAATTCTATCACCGTCACTAACCGCTGCACTTAGCTGGGCCGAGGATCCCAGGTCCGCCGCGGGCAAACGAAGAACTTGCCCGTGCCAATAATCCGGTGAGCATTCATCTATTGTTGATCGTTAAAATCTTCGCCAGGCGGAGCAGCAGCCGGACGACGCCCAGTTGTCCTGCCTGCCTGTAGATTATCGTAGTTAAGTATGGCGTTAAATAGCAGTGAAAAGCTGCCATTTGTCTCATGCCGCCACATCGGGTTGTTCGCAAACATCACCACATGGCCCTTGCCAACGGGAACATCTACGACCGCCGGACGGCCTCCAAGCTCTGCGCCGCCCGCAAGCATGCCGCTAACCAAAAGCTCACGCTCCGGTGCAAATCTGAGGACGATCCGCGGCTGCATTTCGGCCGGCACAACGTTTGGATTGGGCGTGGGTGACGCCGCTGCCGGCGGCGTATAGATCGGGCGTCCCTGAACCACATCGGGATCATCAAGACCGCCGCGCCCGGTGGGCCTATTGGCTGGATTAGCCCCCGGTCCGGGCCCGCCACCCGGGCCACCGCCGCCGGAACCAAATCCCCCAGCCCCGGCTACCTGAAAAACCGGTGCCTGATTAAAATAAACCGCGAGCCTCTCGTCATAGCCGTATGAGATCGGACTCCTGCGGTCCGCAAACACCGCGTTAAAGATCGATCCGCGTGCCTGCAGGTTATTCGTGTCCGAAATGGATACTCCCTCCGTGATACCGAAATCGATCGGAATAGAGGCATTACTGCCGACGGTAACGAATAGCCCACCCGACTCTATGAATCTCTGCAGATTGCCGACGCCATTGATACCCATACCACCGCGGATATCCTCGGTCTGATCTGGCGAAAGACCAAGATTCGGCGTCAGGTCCGACTTCATCCAAGGTATAGGCCCCTCAGGGTCGCCTCGTTTTGGAATACCGCGCACGATCGACTGCGCGCTGCCGCCGACAGGACCCCAGATGATGATGTCCCACCTGTCTCGCAGGTTGGGTGTGCGGCCTATGACCTGGTCCGAAATGTAGTCATAGGGGATCCCGAGCCGGTCAAACTCAATGCGGTACCAACCCTCATTCTGCGTATTGATCCACGTATGGACGAGAGCTATGCGTGGGGCACCGACCTGATGCTGGGCAACCTCGGGTAGTTTGTCAACAGTAGTGGCCGTTAGCCCGAGGGCAGTAACTTCTTTTCTGAGACGAGCATCGAGGTCAGCCGGATTTCCTTCGCTGCGTATGATGAAAGAGCCGGCTCTGAAGCTTTTATCACCGATCTTGAATGTGTCTTCGGCTGCAGCCATCTTGACGTCCCTGAGCCGGTACCGAAGCTGAGTCACCTCGCTTTCACCCGTATGATTGACGACGTAGCCGGCCTTTGCCGAACCCTCTACCTTGCCGGGCGCAGTTACGGAGCCCTGGGTAAGCGTCATTTGAGCATCAAGTATCTTTTCATCTTTTACCCGGACGGTCTTTACATTTCTGAGAGGTCCGAGCGTCCAGCCCGTATCATCGTAGGGCCTTGGATCATTTGCGTTGTAATACTGAGTATCGAGCAGCATGTCCGCCATCCGGGAATAGGGCTGGTCCATACGGACCACGTAGCTGCCCGCGGGGAACTTGCCTTCTTTAACTTCGATGTCTTTTGCAAGTCGATGCACCTCGCAGCCTTGCATCTTCAATAAGTTGACGAGGTCAGCGGTAGACGCCGGACGGGGGTCGTCCGCCGGCAACACCCATGCCGCCGGTCCCTCGGCACGGGCCTTCGCTACGGACCGCTTGCTCTTGAGGTAAAAGTTATTAAGGAATTTTTCCTTGTGGTTAGCAACGTAATTCATCGCGAGCAAAATGGCACTTTGCTGCAAATTCACATTGTTCCGCAATGACCAACGGACGCGTGGCAAAGGCGGATTAGGCCGGAACCATGTACGCGAAGTCGAATCGCCACCGACGGTCCGTTCCTGAGTATCCGCTCCGCCATTACCGAAGGTCTCGTAAAAACGGCCTATCGAGTTATGGCCGTTCGCGACATAGAACATATAGTTCGGTGCCCAGCCATCATAGAAGCCGTGGGTCCACACGCCTGGCACACCTCGTTTAGTCATCTCCTCGATCTCGTGGTACGCCAGTGTCTGCCATTCGTCCACTACGATGGGGTCGAGCCACGCGTTGTAAGGCCCTGTGCCCGTCGAGGTGTAAAGAAAGGGCACGGACTCGTGCAGATCATGCAGCACCGTCGGATGATATTCCAAGAAGGTGGCCATCTGGTTTCGCGACAACGCCAGAGCCATCCCCATTGAATCGCGATTGTTATCGTGCGCGACGTATTTTCCCCAGTAAACCAGTCCCGGAGAGCGCTTGGTGGGGTTGGCCTTTCGATAATTGTAAAGGTCGACCATCGTATCGCGGCCGTCCACCTCGAGCGTAGGAGTGATCAGCACGATAACGTTTCGGCGGATTTCCTGTATCATCGGCATATCAGAGGCCGCGAGTCTGTAAGCCATCTCCATAAGCATTTCCGGACTGCCGGTCTCGGGGGAGTGGATCGAGCCGGAGGCCCAATATATCGCCTTGCCTTCCTTGACGAGCTGCGCGGCAAGGTCGTCCGTCAACTGCCGCGGGTCGCCTAATCGTGCCGTAATGTCTTTGTATCTCGCTAAATTTGCCAGGTTTGCCTCGTCCGAAACCGCGATCAACATCTGCTCGCGGCCCTGCTCGCTTTTCTCAGGAGCGGTAAAGGTCCTGACACGTGGGCTTGCCTTCTCCAGCTCGCGGTAATACCTGTACTGGTCTTTGGTGTAAGTAAGCCTGTCCGGTGTGCCGACGGGGTAACCCAGTACCTTGGCAGGCGAAGGCACAGTAGCGGAAAGCGGCAGATGGTCTACGATCTCAGTGAGGAAGAACTTCTCGGTCGTGTTTCTGACAATAGAGTCTGTGTACTCCCGATCGATCGGCTGACCGGCTGGCGTCCGACCCGCTGCCGGAGTGGTCGCCTGTGGTCCCGATCTGCCCTTATTTGGTGAAGGCGTGGGTTTGGGTTTGGCGGCCTGCGCAAAGAGACCCGGGCACATTACGAACAGCAAAACGGCTGCAACAATTCGCTTCATTGAATGTCCTCCGGCTTCTGATAAAGAAGCTTTCAACTATTAATTATTTCGAAATCTTGGTAACGATTTCGAAATTGTAGCAGAGGTTCTGAGCGGTGTCAGTACGAACCGGGCCGATCCCAAGGAATTTTATTTTCCCGGAGGCCCTTATAAACAATTCGATTTGTTATGTCGGCGCAGCGTACGCTATAACTAGTTTTTTAATTGTCCACGCAGCATATTCATTTTTATGGATCAACTTTTCGGTACCGACGGCATAAGGGGACTCGCAGGCGAGTTTCCCTTGGACAAAGCATCGCTGCAGACGATAGGGGCTTCGCTGGCGAGTCGGTTCCAGGAAAAGCTGGGGCGGACCCCGAAATTTATCAGTGGTCGCGACACTCGTGAATCCGGCGAGTCGATCGAGGAAGCTTTACATACAGGGGCCAGGTCGGCCGGGGCCAGCATTGAGTCCGCCGGTGTGATCACCACCCCCGGCGTCGCTTTTCTGACGCGGCAATTCGAGTTTGATGCTGGGGTGGTCGTCAGCGCGTCGCATAACCCCTACCAGGACAATGGGATAAAGATATTTGCGCCTGACGGACGAAAGATCGATGAATCGACCGAGAAGTCGATCGAGGCCGATGTTTACAGCAACGGCGGCGTCCCGGCGCCCTTAGTTCCTGTCCGATCCCACAGGATCGACGAGTTTCGTTCTGAATACATACACCATTTGCGAACAAGTGCCAACGGATTTTCCTGCGAGGGCGCAAAGATCGTGATCGACTGTGCTAATGGTGCGGCCTGCGGGCTGGCACCAGAACTTTTCTCAGCTCTCGGAGCTGAGATCGTCACGATCTATGACCAGCCCGATGGCAGAAATATAAACCTGGACTGCGGCTCGCTTCATCCAGAACACCTTGTAGAGAGCGTAACCAACACGGGTGCTGACATCGGGATAGCGTTTGACGGTGATGCTGACAGAGCGTTATTTGTTGATGAAAAGGGCAACGTTGTCGATGGAGACGCTACGCTCTGGATCATGGCGCGGTATCTGCAGGAGCACGGTGAGTTGTGCAGCTCAACTGTCGTCGCAACCGTTATGAGCAACATTGGGCTCGAGATCGCACTTGCGTCCAGAGATATCAAGCTCATTCGCACAAGCGTTGGCGACAAATATGTTCTGGAAAAGCTACTGGAGACTCGATCAGAGATAGGCGGCGAGCAGTCGGGCCACATTATTTTTCCGCGAATCAGCCTCGTCGGGGACGGGATGATAACCGCGCTGCTGCTGCTGCGAGCCATAAGAGAGAAAGGCGTTTCATTATCTCAAGCGGTTGATGGCTTTCAGCGTTACCCACAGGTCCTCCTGAATGTAAAAGTACGAGAAAAGCGGCCGTTTGCGGAGATCGAGGAGGTCGCCAGTGCCGCCGCCGACGTCGAAGAGGAGTTAAGCACCGACGGACGGCTGCTTTTGCGTTACTCGGGAACTGAGAATCTTGCTCGGGTGATGATCGAAGGGAAAGACCAGGCCGCCATTGAATCACAGGCCGAGCGGCTCGCAGATGTTATCAAGTCGGTACTCGGCTAGTCCACGTCATGAAGCCACTCAAGCTCAGCATAGATCTCACTATTCATCGCAAAAAATACGAGATAGTTATCGGCAGTCACCTGCTCGAGCGATCTGGCGGGTGGGTGCGCCGAGTTTTGCGGCGTTCATGCCGGATAGCGGTAGTTTCCAATACAACAGTCTTCGATCATTACGGGGAGCGGTTCCTCGCCAGCCTGTCGTCGGCCGGGTTCGCAGCTCCGCATTTCCTGCTTAAAGATGGTGAGCAGTATAAGACCCTCAGAAGCGCGGAGGCATTGCTGAAATTCCTTGCAGATAATGGGATCGCTCGGAGTGACGCCGTTCTCGCCCTCGGCGGTGGGGTCGTAGGGGATATATCGGGATTCGCGTCGGCTATCTATCTGCGGGGCGTTCCTTTTCTCCAGATCCCCACAACGCTCCTTGCAATGATCGATTCGTCGGTCGGCGGAAAGACAGGCGTGAATTCTACGTTTGGGAAGAACCTGATAGGAGCCTTTCATCAACCTGCGGGCGTATTGATAGACATCGATGTTTTATCAACCTTGCCGCGGCGCGAGATGACCGCCGGAATGTGTGAGGCGGTCAAACAGGGAGCGATAGGGAGCAGGGAACTACTGGCTAAAACATCGAAGTACCTCATCGTTAATTCTGCACTCGGCAATTCCGCGGACGGCAAGACTCAACTCGCAGATCTCATAAGGGCTCATGTTGCTTTTAAGGCGAAGATCGTGGCGGCGGACGAGCGCGAGTCGATAAAAAGAAAAGACAGTGGGTCCCGAAAGATCCTCAACTTTGGCCACACTCTCGCGCATGCCTTGGAAAAGCTGACGAGCTACAAATACTTCAAGCACGGCGAGGCTGTCGGGTACGGGATCATCTTCGCAGCGGAGCTCTCAAAAAGGCTTGCATTATGTGCAGAAAAGGATGTAAAATTGTTGAACGATGTTGTGCAGCAGGCTGGCGCCCTGCCGCCGCTGCCCAGGATCGACCCAAACGAGGTTTTTGAGGCCTTCAGGTTCGACAAAAAACGACTTGACGGTTCACTGCAGATGGTGCTGTTGAAAGGCATCGGAAAGCCCGTGATCGTAGACGAGCGAGACATCCCACCCTCATTCATCAAGCAAGCCCTCAAGGATCTGCTACAACCCCGGGCGTGACACCTGCCCCGTAAATGTCAGGAGCAACAGAAATGAAAAATATTTCGACAAACCGTGAGTCGGAACGCGGCAGTGCGGGCGTAAAATTCGCGATCGTGCTGGGCGTGATCGTGCTCATCTTCCATGCAGGATACCAATATCTGCCAGTCGCCTATGGTGCTGAAAGTTTCAAGACCGAGATGCAGACCGCAGTGCTGCAGGGACTCGCTCTGCCCGGTAAATTAAGCCCGGTCGACAATGTCAAAACTCGTATTACGAGGGCTGCCGTGCAGAATGACATCCCATCTGACGCGCTGATCGACGTGAAGCAATCGGGCAATGTGCTGACAGCTCATGTCGCCTACACAAAATCAGTCAATATACTGCCGTTCGGCATATACAAATACAGGTACGAGTTTGACCACACGGCGACACCAACCGGCTTTTTGTTAAAGCAGTAGGCTATATGCCGCGGCCAGGGCCTCGCGAACCTTTAGCGGCTGGATCTGAATAAGGCCCTCGGGGGCATCGGCAAGCCAGGTACTCGGGCACACACCACAGGTAGTACATTTTTCAACGGCCGGGCAGGGAAGGCTTGAAACCGACTCAAGCGCTTTTTCATGCTCGGTCTTTAAGAATTCAAACGATAGGCCCGAGTCCACGATCGCCCACGGCAGGAACTCATCATAGCTTCTGTCCCGCGACGTGTGAAACGCTGCATCAACGCCCGCCTCACGCAAAGCCCGGTTAAGGTCGCCTCCAAGCCGCGACGCGACGTCGATAACCTTTGCGACGGAACGATCGCCCGAAGAGTATAGAGCCTGTTCGTGGGCAATGCGGGCGGACATATACCGCACTTCGACATTAGGTATGCTGCTCAAGCCTTTGCAGACATACTTGATCCGCTTTTTAAGCTCTTTTTCATCACAGATCGCGTCCCATTGAAGCGGAGTATTCGGCTTTGGAACAAAACCGTTCAGAGATGGAATGATCTTCCCCGCGCGGCCAATTTTCTTGCCGGCCTCAAGCATCCTGTCCTTTATCCGCTCGACTAGAACGAACATCTCGTCCAGATCTTCCTCCGTTTCGGTCGGCAGCCCTACCATCATGTAGAGTTTTATGGTAAGCATGCCGCGGTCGAAGACCGCTCCGCAGATATCGACGATCTCGTCGTTCGTCAGATTTTTGTTGATAACACGCCTGAGCCGGTCGGAACCCGTCTCCGGTGCGACAGCAATTTGCTGATCCCGAGACTCGACAAGTGCATCGAGCAACTCGTCGGAGATCTGATCGAGCCGCAGCGAGGATACGGATATCCGATAATCCATTGCTCGCAGCTCGCGAAGAATAGTCGAGATCTCCGGATGATCGCATACGGCGGTCGAGACGAGGCCTATCTTATTCGTTTTTGAACGCCATTCACGAGCCTTGTCCAAAATATCTTTTGCCGGTACCACACGCGGCGGATAGTAATTGTAACCAGCCCAGCAGAAACGGCACCCTTGTGAACATCCGCGTGATATCTCAACCAGGAGCCGGTCGCCCATCTCAGCTTCCGGAGACCAGATCGCAGTCGAGGGGCAGAAGGTATCCTGATTTAGGAGAAAATCTGCCAGCTCTGTCTCGCCGCGTTTCAGAGCGCGGCGAAGGGTCCCCTCTTTTGGATTTACGCTCGCGAGGGCACGGCCCACCCGTTTCGGAACACCCGCCTCCTTCGGCAGATAATCGAACACCGTACCGTCATCGTTATAGATAACGTCATAAAGGGACGGTACATAAAAGCCGCGGCCGATCTTTGCCAGACTGAGCAGGATCTCATCTCGGCCGGTGTTTTCCAGGATTGCATCGACAAGCTGAAAGGCAAGTATCTCACCCTCGCCTACCGCGATCAGATCAGTAAAATCGGCTATCGGCTCCGGATTGAGAAAGGACGCGGCGCCGCCCATGATGACGAGGGGGTGGTTCTCGCACCGCTCTGAGGACCAAACCGGTATGTCCGCAAGCTGCAGCATCCGGGCCATGTTCAGGTAATCAGTCTCGAACGAGATAGAGAATGCAACAACGTCGAAATGCTTGACCTTTGACTGGGTCTCAAGCGACATCAGCGAAGTACCGGTCTTTTCGTACTCCGCCATCTCGACGGCGTCCGGCAGGAAAACCCGCTCGCAAACGACATCAGGGATCGAGTTGAAGAGCTCATACATTGTATGAAAGCCCAGATTCGCCATGCCGATCGAGTGCGTATTGGGGTAACAAAGAGCTATCCGCAAGGCGCCCGAACGCGCAATCACAAAACCCTCCTCTGCAGCGAGTTTTGCTTTATAGCTTTCTATGATGCGTTTACTCATTCAATGTCCGATCGATCAGGCTAACAGATAAACCGTCACCGCTACAAACAAAATGACGAACGACGTCGGCCCGTTCGTCACTAACATATTGATCTCAAACCTCTACTTTTTCTTCTCGGCCGGCTTAGGCGTCTGGTAAAACGGCCTGTGCTGGACCGTAAAGACTTTGTCATCGAAAACGCCGTCGCCGTCGACATCGACCTTGACCTCAAGCTTATATTTCTTGCCAGGTTCATGTTTTTCAACGATGTCGTATGCAAGCGAATACTGGCTGCGAAGCAGCGAATTGATGCTGTTGAGATATCCCGGTACCTCACTCTCAAAGGTCATCGGAAAGTGCATCCCGCCGGACTCTTTGGCCAGAGTATTCATCGTGTTCTGTGCCTGCAGGAACGTGAGACGCCCGGGGCCGCCTGTAATATCGTCGGTGGCGCCGAGTAGGTGCTCGTATTTTTTATAGAACAGATTGCCGGTGCTGATGATGTATATCGGCACACCTGCTTCCTGGATGATGCGCCGGACCTGGTCGTAATTTATCCTACTGAATGTGTCGATCCCTGAGGCCACCAGAATGATGGCACGGCGCTTTGCCTTTACATCGACCATTCCCCCGTACATGGCCTTTTCTTCTTTAGAGTTTTCCAGCACGACAGAGTCGCCCCTTCCGCCGATCAGAGCGAAGCTGAGAGCGTCGAAGAGATTGTTCTCACGAAAAGCGGGCCTGTTCCTGAGAAGAAGACTAACCGAAGCGTTGAGGCGACTCGGGTCGTTTGTGAAGTCGGTTATAGGCGTGGGCCTCATGTCAAAAGCTATGATCGAGGCATAATCGTTGGGCGGTTTGATAAACCGCGACACAAAATGAGCGACGGGCCTAATGACCTCGTGGGTGCCGGGCTCCCACATGCCGCCAGCCGCCGAACCGAAGATCTCGCTCCATTTGCTGAACTCAACAACAAGCGACACGGTGATCGGCGATTCTGGTGTGGCAAAGCTCGACAGGTTTTGTTTGACCCCATTTTCAAAGATCGCGAAGTTTTCCTTTTTCAGCCCATCTATGATCTGGCCCGACTTTTTGTTGAAAACAACGGCATCAACGTTGACGATATTTGCCTCGATCCTTTCAACGGTTGGGTCGACGACAGCATTTTTCTCTTCTTCAAGACGCTTGCGCTCTTCCTCGGCTTTTCGGCGCTCTTCCTCGGTCTGAGGAGTGGGTCGGGTGTTCTTCTTTCCTTCTCCCGTGGGCTTTTCGACTTTTTGCGGTCTGGACTGAGCGATCGCCGGAGAGCTCATAAGCAGCAGCACAAAAGCAAACGCGGCGGCCACAAATGCAAAACGCCTGAAACTAATAAAATGCATATCTTTGTCCTAAACGTGCGGGGCTGAACCTTAGATACCGATTGTCCGCCTTTGGTTGGTTTAAATCAATGTTTATTGGGCCCGGAAACGCAAGGTTGAATAGGTTCGATTGAGAAAACCGGCCGCGGCCGCGAGTCTATATAGTTGTGAGTAACTTATACCAGTCCAGTGGCCTTATTAGCCCGGATTATTT
>JBHENG010000013.1:0-38828 GCA_046262195.1 Pyrinomonadaceae bacterium
CACTAGCGATGTACGCTTGGCACTCAAGACATCACACGGCACATATCACAAGCCTTCGTGAATGTGAAGGTTGGCTTTAATGATGCGTAAAATCTCTTACATCGTGTTGTTTGGCAGTATTGGGCTGACCGTTTTGTTTGTATGCATATGGCTGCTCGGTTTCATTTTCGCGGGTCAGTCAATCGGTAATCTCATCCATTTTGCTCTGGTACTTGCGGTACTGAGCTCGTTTGGAATTCTGATCGGCGGAATTCTTTTGATGATCAGCCTGCTTAAAAAATAGAGAAGCACATTGTCCGAAACAGCCAACAACCGGCTCATTTCACTTGACGCATTCCGCGGCATGACCATCGCGGGAATGGTCCTGGTAAACAATCCCGGCTCCTGGTCCCACATTTACGATCCGCTGGAGCATGCGGCCTGGCATGGGCTTACACCCACGGATTACATTTTTCCTTTCTTCCTATTCATTGTTGGCGTAGCTGTACCCATAGCTCTTGGGCAGCGTATCAGCGAGGGTCTCACGGCGAAAGTTTATCGGAAGATCGTTTCGCGAGCGGTGATGATCTATCTGCTTGGTGCCGCCATATCGATCCTGCCATTCTTTTCCTACGGGAGCACGGACGGGCCCGAAATTCTAAAAATGGCGATCTGGGTCACCTTAACGGCAGCATTGTTCTTTCTGATGCTGCGGAATTACCGCGTCGCGGCAGCGCTAGCAGCCGTCGCGGTATTGGGCGTGGCGGGCATGTATCTCGCCGGCTATACGGTCGTCCCTTACAGTTTTGCCACCTTTCGAATATTCGGCGTATTGCAGCGGATAGCTATATGTTACCTGGTGGTTTCGCTCATCTTTCTGCATACGACGTGGCGGCAACAGCTTTATATCGCGGCCGGGATTCTGCTTGGATACTGGTTACTTATGACGGCCATTCCAGTCCCTGGCTGCGAAGCTACGACGATAGATGACAGAGCTTGTAATCTTGCCGCTTACCTCGACCGCCTTATCTTAGGCGAAAATCACATCTGGCGTGGCGGAAGGGTCTATGACCCGGAAGGGATACTGTCCACACTGCCTGCCATAGCGACAACTCTGTCGGGAGTGCTCACAGGTACATGGCTTTTATCTGGAAAGCGCGAACAGAAGACTGACGCCGACGCATTGAACAAAGTCGCGGCGATGTTCTTTTTCGGTGTCGTATGTTTTGCAGTGGGGTGGATATGGAACAGCTATTTTCCATTCAACAAATCGTTATGGACCAGCTCTTACGTACTGGTGACGACGGGCCTCGCCCTTTTTACTCTCGCCTCGTGTTACTGGCTGATCGACATTAAAGGATACCGAAAATGGGCCACTCCCTTTATTATCTTCGGAGCAAATGCTCTAGCCTTATTCGTTTTCACAGGCCTGTTCTCGCGAATGATCGGTGCATACAAGGTTACCGCGTCTGACGGACAGCAGGTCGCCGTGCAGAAATGGATCTTCGACAATGTTTACCTTTCGGTCGCACAGCCGGTTGACGCATCACTGCTGTTTGCGATCAGCTATATCCTTTTGTGGCTGTTGCTGATGTGGCTGCTTCGTCGGAAGGCGATCTATATTAAGGTCTAACGGCATACAAACTCAGTTTGTTTTACGGAAAAATCGCAGAGTGAATATGGTAAGCGGAATAATTAGTGCCAGCAACGAGGCGGCTCTCTTGACGGTCGTTATATAAGGGAGAATTTGTGCGGCGCCATCCATCCTGTGGGGGTAGGTGTTCAGAAGACCCAGAACCACGCCATTTTCGAGCAGGTCGAATATGACATAAGCCACCGGTATGGCAAGGAATAGAACGGCCGGCCAGCCATTTAGCTGCATAGACCTCACTGCCGTTAACATTAGCAAAAAAAGAAAAGGCAGCAGGCCAAGCGGCAAGATTATGTCGACCGTTTGATTGCGGAATTTATAGCTTTCACGACCCTGCGGTCCATAGTCGTTCAATCGCTGATAGACCTCGTCGATGTCAAAAGACGGAGTTAGATCGAACAAAACGCCGCCACCGCTTAATTCTCTAAAGCGCGGGACGCTCCCCGGAAAATCGAGGAAATGGACCGCAAAAAAGACAATAAATGCCGCCGTGGCTGCGATCAGAAACGTTCTGCGGCCTGTCATCTAGATAACCAAAGGTTAAAACTGGGCGTTTGCCGCTGAGACGGCCTTTGCAGCGGCATCGTTCATCCCACTCGCTGGGATTATCCCGATATCGGAATGCTCGAGCACGCGTCGCCCTTCCTCAACGTTAGTCCCCTCGAGTCGTGCGATGATCGGAATAGAAACACCCAGATTTTTCGCTGCCGCGACGACGCCGTTGGCAACCATGTCACAGCGCACAATGCCGCCGAAAATGTTGATCAGCACCGCCTTTACGTTCTGGTCCGCGAGCAGGATCTTGAATGCCTGCTCGACACGTTCCTGAGAGGCACCTCCCCCGACGTCGAGGAAATTGGCAGGTTCACCACCGGCCAGCTTAATGATGTCCATGGTTGCCATGGCAAGGCCGGCGCCGTTGACCATGCAGCCGATGTTTCCGTCCAGCTTGATGTAATTAAGGTCGAATTTTGAGGCTTCGATCTCGAGCGGCTCCTCCTCGTTGAGATCACGCAGATCGGCAAATTCCTTGTGACGGAATATGGCGTTGTCATCAAAACTTATCTTGGCGTCCAGCGCTATCAGCCTATTATCTTTGGTCAGTAGGAAAGGATTGATTTCAATCAATGACGCGTCGATTTTTTCGTAGGCCTCATACAGGGACATCATGAACTTTGCGGTCTGGTTGATCAGTTCGTTAGGGATACCAAGTCCAAAAGCAAGCTTTCTGGCCTGAAATCCTCTGAGGCCGACTGCAGGGTCGATCGTCTCTTTGAGAATGAGCTCGGGCGTTTCCTCGGCAACCTTTTCGATGTCAATTCCGCCGGCCGATGAGGCCATGAAGACGTTTCGGCCCGTTACGCGGTCGAGAGTAATTCCAAGGTAAAACTCACGGTCGATCGGCAGACCTTCTTCGATCAGCAGGGTTTTGACTTCACGCCCCTCTGGTCCCGTCTGGTGAGTGACGAGCTGCATTCCCAGGATCTGCGAGGCGATCTCTTTCGCCGCCTCCGGCGATTTGGCCAGTTTTACGCCGCCGCCTTTTCCGCGTCCACCGGCGTGTATCTGTGCCTTAACGACTACCACGTCGGTACCGAGCTCGCGTGCGGCGGCCTCAGCTTCATCAGGTGTGCGAGCAACGATGCCGCGGGGCACGGGGACGCCGTATTCTTTCAGAATGGCCTTGCCCTGATATTCATGGATCTTCATATAGGTTTTGAAAGAAACCGTCCAGCGTAAGCTCTAGGGAATATTGACGACGAGTTTCAGTAGTTTCCACTCGCCTTGACGCATCACGTATTCATAGTCGAATCGCACCCCGTATGGCTTGGTCGGAAACTTGCCCGAGGCAACAAGAATGCTGAGCCTGTTTTCGGTCCTCAGCGAGGGCTCTTTAGTGAACTCAGCGTCAGCGTTTTGTACTCTCTTTAGCACCGGGACGACCACCGACTTTTTGTCCGTATAGGATTTAAACGCCGCAGTCATCTGATCGAGAGTGTAGGTCTTTTGAAAATCGGACGAGGCACTTTCATATAGGTCGGAAAAGTCGCCTGAATCTACGGCCTCGGCAAATTGGGCTGTTGTTTCCTTGACCATGCTTTCGACTTCCGCGTTCGACGGAACTGAATCACCGGTAGAGGTGGAACTCGGCGAGGTCGCGCTGTTGTTAGGCTGTTTCGCGAGATTCCCGAGGTCTACATTCTTTCCGCAGTTACAGCCGAGGGCGATAGAGCCGACTATTCCCAGAGCGATCAGGCCGCTGAACTTGGCATTCCGGCCGAATAACAGTTCATTCAATAGCTTTTTCATTTCATCTCCTGAGTTTTAGACAATTATTGTGAACGTTCGACGAGCTTTAACAGCGGGCGAATAGCCACACCGGTGGGACCTTTCGACTGGTGAGGTTTTGCTCCGTCAGACCATGCTGTACCGGCAATATCCAGGTGGGCCCATTTTGCCTTGTCTACAAATTCCTGTATAAAGGCGGCGCCCATTATGGTCCCGGCTTTACCGCGCGGACCTATATTCTTGATGTCCGCAATATCGGACCTGATCAGCTTGCTGTAGTCGGGGCTCAGGGGAAGCTGCCAAAAACCCTCGCCACAGTCATGAGCGCACTCGATGATCTCATCAACAAATGCCTGATCGTTGCCCAGAATACCGGTATTAAGATCGCCGAGAGCAATGATCACGGCTCCCGTAAGCGTCGCCATGTCGACGATCCGTGTAGCCCCAAGCCTTTCTGCATACGCCACGGCGTCAGCGAGGATGAGGCGGCCCTCGGCGTCAGTATTGAGTATCTCGACCGTCTTGCCCGTCATTGCTGTAACGACATCGCTCGGCCGCGTGGCGTTACCGTCAGGCATGTTCTCGACAGCGGCTATGATGCCGATGATGGGAACTGAAGGCTTCATTATTCCTATGGCACGCATCGCGCCCATTACCGTCGCGCCACCGGACATGTCGTACTTCATCGCCTCCATGCCCTCGGCAGGTTTTATCGAAATGCCGCCCGTGTCAAAGGTTATCCCCTTGCCCACAAAAGCGAGCTGATCGCCCTTGGTGCCCGTATTTTTTGCCGGTGTATACCGCAACACGATGAGTTTTGCAGGCTGCGTTGAGCCAGCCGAGACGCTCATCAACGAGCCCATGCCGAGCTTGATCATCCGCGCCTCGTCGAGCACCTCGCATTTTAAACCGACCTCTCGAGCCATTTCCTGCGCTCGGTTTGCCATCTCAGTAGGCGTTAGGATGTTCGGCGGCTCATTGGCTAGGTCACGGGTAAAGTTCATTGATTCACCGACGGCCTGCCCGCGCGCGATCCCTTGTTTCAGATCGGCCGGCTTAGCATCCTCGATACATATCACCAGATCCGTAACCTGGTTATCGGCCTTTTCTTTGGTCTTGTACTTGTCGAGCTCAAACTGACTAGTGATAAAACCCTGCACGGCGCACTCTGCGGTTTCCGTAGCAGAGCCGTCGGCGCGAGGGAGCAGGGCGATGCTCTTGATATTCCGTTTTCGGAGAAAGCGAGCAGCGGTACCTGCAAGCTGTGCGACCGAATGGGACATGTAATCGGCTACTTCGCCGACGCCTACAAGCAGCAAACGCGTCGCGTTGACGTTCCCCTTGGCTGAGAATCGAAGCAAGGCAATTTCACCTGCATCGCCTTTGAATTCCTCAGTTTTGATAACGCCGGCCACGAGCCCGCCGGTCAATTTGTCCAATTCCTTGAGCACACCGCTGTTGGCTTTGTCGCCCTTGAAAACGGCGACGGCCAATGCTTCGACATTAGCCTGTGTAAAATTTCCGGTGATTCCCTGGAATTTCATCGACACCTCAGTAAAAGTTTAACAATTTTTGTGAAAAAGGCTTTAATATCTATAACTTATCTAAGCTTCTCTTTCAACTCTTGCCTGGTCTCTTTCTCTACGGTCTTCCGCATCTCGGTCTCGCGTTTGTCGTACAGTTTCTTGCCTTTGGCAACGCCGATCTCGAACTTTATACGGCCATTTTTCCAATAGATTCGGGTAACTACGAGGGTCATACCCTTCTGGGTAGTCTCTTTTTCGAGCTTTTCGATCTCGCGGCGGTGAAGCAGCAGTTTTCGTGTACGCAGCGGCTCGTGATTGTTGATGTTTCCGTGCGAATAATGAGAGATGTGAGCGCCGGTCAGCCAGACTTCGCCATCTCTGATCGAGACGTACGACTCTTTTAGCTGTATACGGCCCGCCATGATGCTCTTAACCTCGGTTCCGACGAGAGCAGCGCCCGCCTCGTACTTATCCAGAATGTGATACTCATGATAGGCCTGGCGATTATTGAGAATGTCCTTCTCCTCGGGCATAAACCTCTATTTTGCCTAGACATCGGTCGATTCGCAAAGTGGTTTGACAACCGCGAGCACCGCCACGTAAATTATTACTAGCTCTGGGAGATCGTCTAATGGTAGGACTGCAGTCTCTGGATCTGCCTATCGGGGTTCGAATCCCTGTCTCCCAGCCAACATCCTTTCTAATCAACAATTTACAAAATAGCTGAATAAAAAAGCCTCTCGAAAGGACTACAGACTGTAGAAATTCGGAGGTAAAATGGACCAGTTATTTGAAGACTTCATAAAGTAGTGCCTCTAGTTCCAGACACACATTACCTGTCTCAGAGGCCCTGTAGTTGTGTTTAACCTCTATGGGGTTCCGCTTTTGAACCGCAAGTCATAATCCTGAAAGAAACCGTCTTCTACTTCTTCAGGCTCGTAACCTTTTGAGCGCAGTAAATCGGCAACGTCGTGCTGCCCGACTTTCCCTGGCTCTCTGTCGTTTAGAAATAGATCGCTAGGCATGCCCCCGAACGCAAAAGGTTCATGAGGAAAAAAATTATCCCCAATTAGATTGACGGGCACGACTTCGGCGGTTTGTAGCCCTTATCTACTGGGCCGTAGTGGGTACCAATCTCTGTGCCACAGTGACAAACGGTAGCTCCGTGAGTTTTGCACTTCTGACGGATTAGAGCTATACCTGAGTGCCGTCCCTCTGACCTCGTGTGTAGCCATAGGCAAACAACAGCCATCCCTTCTGTTCGTGGTGGAAAACTGAAGACCTGAGTTGTGCGGCGCTAGGCTGACGTTTTAGGGAGGGCCAATTTTGTTTTGGTTGGTTACTCTGAGGTAATCATAGCAAGCCATAGAGATCTGTAAACAGGAGTATCGCCCGGGCACAACTGTTGGTAACTGTGAGCCGCTTTGAGTGAAGCCGGCTTTTTGATTGGAGAATTTTCTTGACTTTATTTCTTCTAGCGAATAGACTCACGCCCGATTCTCTAATCCCTCTGAAAAACGGATGTCTTCTGCTATGCATACACCTTATTGCAAATCGCTGAGAGTTGCTTTTTTGTTGAGCTTGATGCTGGCCTTTAGCTTGGTGGCCGTCAGCGCTCAGGAATGTATTGACGCTCGCGGATTACCTGTAATCGAATTCCTAGACACAACGCTTAAGGATATCGGCTTTGCGTCGAACGGCCCACGCGGGGAGCCCATCATCAGGTATAACCCAAATGTCATGTCTCGAGTTTCGCCCCAGACCAGACGGTTCTTCATGAAACACGAATGCGGTCATCATGCACTTGCCCACGCAATCAGGAACATTCCTTTTAGTGCTGAGCAGGAATCCGACTGTTACGCCGTCGTAACTCTTGTAAAGAGTGGTGAGTTTAGTTTGAGCGACGTTGCCTCCGTCCAACGGGATTTGAATGGTTTCGGTGCTGGCGATTGGACGCACTTGCCGGGCCCGCAGCGTGCTATAAACCTAAACAGGTGTCTCGAGATATCTGGCTCCGCAACTGGTGTGAGAGGCAGAACGAGCAACTCAGATCCTTGGTCAGCGCCCCTCAACAGAATTCTGCGAGCGCATGAAGATGCCTTCAGCACAATCAAGGGAAGAAAAATCAGTTCAGAACACTGGGCTGCAACCGTGCAGCTTCCAGGAGTGCTAGGCCAATGTACTATCGATGACATCGACGCATACTACTGTCAAACTGCTATTTGGGCCGACTTGGCCCGCGCGGAGAGTGCACTTGCAGAAACGGTAGCTCGGCTTCAGCAAAGTTTGCCTGAAGGCTGGGAAGGCGAGGACCGAACTCCGACATCCCGCACGATTCTGGCCATACACCGTTTTTCGCACCCCTCACATGACGCTCATGTCTGGGTTAGAATTTTACGGCGGCAGATGGGTTACTCGGTAGAGATAATGATAGCCTAATTCCTATTGCAGCTCTGTGATAAGGGTAAGTTACCACATAAGGCACTTTTCTATTTGACGCTGATATTGTTTACGTTGTAAAACGCTCCTGGGCCAAACAAACGCATCTATATTTACCCGTCGTACCCGCTTCGCAATGTAGCGAACGGCCTTTTACCCATCGCCGCGACTATAAACGGCTTTTAAGATTGTGGTAAAGTAATTCTCGTTCGAGCGTAATTTTGATATTCAGACTGATAGAAAAGCCTACAGATCAAAGTGTAAGTTGTTGATTCTATTAAGCTGAGGGGACCACGATAGGACTGCAGTCTCTGGATCTGCCTATCGGGGGTTCGACTCCGTGTCTCCCAGCCAACATCTTTTCTAATAATCCTTACAATCAGTTAAGCATTTGGTCCGCGACGCCTCAGCGGCTGATATGCAGTATTTTTACTCTTGATATAGAATCGTTTTATGGAAGGCTGGCTGGAAAGTGAGATCAGAGTGCGGTATGCGGAAACCGATCAGATGGGAATTGTGCACCACGCCAATTACCTGATCTGGTTCGAGTCAGGAAGGAGCGATCTCTGCCGTGCTAAGGGATTCTCATATAAGGAGATGGAGGACGAAGAGAATGCCCTCCTCGTCGTCGCAGAGACCTACTGCCGGTATAAGTCGCCCGCATTCTACGATGACATCCTCACGGTGCGCACCAAGATCGGTGAAGTTCGCAGCCGCAGCCTCAGATTTTTTTACGAAGTGTATCGGGAATCGGATGACACCCTCATCGCTGAGGGCGAGACACTCCACCTCGTCACCGACAGGAACAAAAGGGTACGCAGCCTGCCTGAAATATATCGCACCCGGCTGATGGATAATGACGGCAATTCATTTCCGGCCGACCAGGCACCGAGCTGATCCCGTCTCGTCACTACGTAGAACCTGATCAATTCGATCAAAGTCAGCTCCTTGAAACTCTTCGGGTCGCACACTACACTTGAGTTGTGCCCGGAACCGGAACAGCAGAGATCTACTTCATCGCGGCGATGATGGTCCTTACCATCATTTTGTCGGGTGCGGCGGTCTATTTTTTTGTCAGGACTTATAGGCGGGAAATGCGGGACAAGGCCATTCGTGACGCGGCGAAAAGAGATGGGCCCAGATCGACGTAAGATCGAAAAAGTTGTAACAGATTAGAAACAATGTGCTATACTTGCAACGGCAAATGGCTCTTTGACAGAAAAATCGATCGTGTCTTGTCCGAGGACGCCACATTGAGCAATTGAGAACAAACTTAAAAAAGGAGAAACACGTAAACCTTGTTCAGGACTAAGACACAAATGACAACTTCCACCAGGAATAAGCACTCAAAAGTGTCAACTTTTTTCAGGACGACACAGACCTTTCAGCATGCCTCGCGCGCGCTGCAACGCTGGGACATGGGACAAACTCGCGTTTAGGTAATGTTTTCAACAATTGCCTGTCCCACGTTTGTCCCACTCTGGGACAAAAACGGTGACGAACCACTGGCCGGGCATTAGCAATCGGATCGGGGAGCCAAATTGCATCCGAAAATTCTAAAAAAAGAAACAGCGGCTCTTGTAGTTATTGACGTTCAGGAGGGGTTCCGAAGCGCGATCGGGGACTTTGCGTTGATCGCTTCACGGGTCTCAATGGCTGTTCGTGGGTTTCAGATACTTGATGTGCCGGTCATCGTTACCGAGCAATATCCCGAGGGTCTTGGCCGAACTGCAGAGGAGATCCAGCTGGTTCTGGAGGACAACTTCGAGGTCATTGACAAAACAGCGTTCAGTTCATGCAGCGCCGACATTTTCATCAAAAAACTGCAGGGGCTTGGCGTGAAACAGATCGTTCTGTGCGGCCTTGAAACTCATATTTGTGTAACTCAGACCGCGCATGACCTGATCGATCGAGGATTTGAAGTGCATATTTTGACGGACTGCGTTTGCTCAAGGTTCGATCACGATCGCAAGGCCGGCCTGGGGAAAATGGCTGCATCGGGAGCCGTATCGTCATCGTTAGAAATGGCGCTTTTCGAGATGATGGGCGATGCAAAGCACGAAAAGTTCAAGGAGATCCAGGCACTGATCAGGTAAGGGCGTTGGACCAAATGGATCTCTTTGCATCATTAAACCCGCCACAGGTAGAGGCAGTGAAAACTACCGAAGGGCCGCTCCTGATCCTGGCGGGGGCGGGATCGGGCAAGACGCGTGTAATAACGGTTCGAATTGCTTATCTGATCGCCGAAAAAGGTGTTGCGCCTCACAACATCCTGGCGGTGACATTCACAAACAAGGCCGCCGGCGAGATGCGTTCTCGCGTTCAGGAGCTTCTTAAGGGTCACAAGCTTCCATCCGCACCACTGCTCTCGACCTTTCACAGTCTTTGCGTCCGCATACTTCGCCAGGACATTGATAAGCTCGACGAAGGCTATAACAAATCATTTACGATCTACGATACCGACGACACCCAAAAAGTCGTAAAGGCATGCCTGAAAGACCTGGGGCTGGATGAAAAGCAGATCGCTCCCCGATACGTTCGCGGTGCGATCAGCTCTGCAAAGAATCGGGGGGAGGACGCGGAAATGTTTGCTTCGCGCGTCGAGCACGGGGACGAAAAAAAAGCCGCCATCGCAAAGGTGTTCCGGATGTACGACGACCGGCTGAATACGGCGAATGCGCTTGATTTTGACGATCTTCTCATCAAGACCGTGAAGCTGCTTCGCAAATCGGTTGAAACACGCGAAAAGTACAACGACCGCTACAAATACATCCTGGTAGACGAATACCAGGACACCAACGCCCTGCAATTTGCACTGATAAGTTTCCTAACGGAAAAGCAGCAGAATATCTGTGTTGTGGGTGATGATGCACAGAGCATCTACGGGTTCAGGCAGGCTGATATCCGCAACATTCTCGAGTTTGAACAGCATTACCCCGACTCGAAAGTGATCCTGCTAGAGCAAAACTACCGCTCCACGCAAACCATTCTCGACGCAGCTCACGCGATCATTGAAAACAACGTCAATCAAAAGAAAAAGAAGCTCTGGACCGCCAACCACGGTGGTGAACGCCTGTTCTACTTCCAGGCATACGACGCCGACGGGGAAGCGAGGTTCGTTGCCGCCAAGATCGAGGAACATCAGCGCCGCAGCCTCAGCGACCGTATTGCGATCCTGTATAGAACAAACTCCCAGTCGCGTCTGTTTGAGGAAGCGCTCCGCCGCATGCGGATCGAATACAACATCGTCGGCGGTTTCTCGTTTTACGAAAGAGCGGAGGTAAAGGACATCATTGCCTATCTGAAACTCGCAATGAATCCGTTTGACGACATCGCCCTGCTTCGGGTGATAAACACCCCGCCTCGAGGCATAGGGAAAACGAGTCTCGATGAATTGATAAACCAGGCAAAATCGAATGGTGCCTCGCTGTGGATGACGATAGCCTCGGTCACGGACCCGGCATACGGGTCGGCCGTTAACCTGACCCCGCGAGCAAAAGAGGCGATGCGGGCTTTTCGCAGGTCCGTCGAACATCTCATAAAAAAGATCGATGAAGTGCGCCCAACGGACAAGGCCGTTTCTGAGGTCGTGATGGCGGCGATCGAGGACACAGGTTACGCCAACGCGCTGCGGCTTGAAAATAGCGACGAATCGATGGCGCGCCTCGAGAACCTGGAGGAGCTTGTAAACGCGGCCGTCGATTATGACAAGCAGGAGGTCGATGGTTTAAGAGACTTCATCGATCACGCAGCACTCACCGCCGATACTGACAAATACGATAACAAAGCCGCCGTAACATTGATGACTGTGCACTCGGCAAAGGGCCTGGAATTTCCGATCGTATTCCTGGTTGGTCTTGAGGACGGCATTTTTCCACATTCGCGGTCACTCAATGATCCGCAGGAGCTGGAAGAAGAGCGCAGGCTTGCTTACGTAGCGATTACGAGGGCTGAAAAGATCTTATACGTCACACATTCGATGCGGCGCAGGGTCTACGGTGAGGACATAGCGGCGGAACCCTCACAGTTTTTGAACGAGCTGCCGCTCGAGCTGATCGATGACCGGTCGCACGGCCCGTCTTGGCTGTCGTATGTCAGAAGCTCTACAGCGATGTCCGCCAAGGCGACTGTAACGGCGCTACGTGGGGAAAAAGAGCCGACTCGCCCGAAAAACGTGTATGCAGGTAAAACTTATAACAGCAGCGATGCGGTGGCAGAGTTCTTTAAGAAAAAGAATATTCCGGCGCAGGGCGTCCCAGACAAAAATGTGGATGAGCCACGGGTTTCGGGTATGGACAAGCTTAGGGCTATTGCTTCGCCGTCGAACGCGGGCGATGCAAAGCTCACCGCGGGCACCCACGTCAAGCATGAGAAATATGGTAAGGGTCTCGTCCTTAGGCGAGAAGGTTCCGGTGATAATGTAAAGTTGACCGTTAGCTTTCCAGGTTTCGGACAAAAGAAGCTAATAGAAAAGTATGCAAATCTGGAAAAGATGTGAAAAACTGTATTACATAATTTCGAAACAAGGGAGGGTCATTGAGATGAAATCACACATGTTCAGGCGTTTTGGATTGATCGCTGCTGCCGCATTAGGGTCGGGTTTACTCCTCGGCTGCGGCGTACAGCCCGGCACATCGAACGTTAATGTCGCGACGTCGAACACTAATGCGGCGAACTCTCTGGCCTCAAACGCGAATGCGGCAAATTCCAATTCGACGGGTACTTCTGCGGTGGAAACTCGCGAGCCGGAACAATACCGGGCGAAGGTGACGATAAGAGTCGAGGCGGTGGGCCAGCAGCAGGCCGCGGCTTTGCCGACACTTACCGCGAACGTCGCGCGATCGGGCACTGATCGACGGATGGAATTTATTATTCCCGCGGGTGGACGTGTCGTATATCTTGATAAGAACGGCACAAACTACGTAATACTGCCCGACAAGAAACAATATGCTGAGCTAAATCGCGAATCGCTAGGCTTTGATGTTCGAAGAATGCTTATGCCGGAGCAGATCGTCCAGCAGGTAAAGAACGTAAAGGGCGTGGAACGAGTCGGTGAAGAGAAGTACAACGGCCGTGATGTGATCAAATATCGTTACGGCGCGGTTGCAAACACTCAGACAAAGGCGGGGGCGGTCGCTACTGAGTCCTTCCTTCTAGTCGATAATGAAACGGGCCTGCCGCTCCGTTCCGAAACATCTTCGCAGTCACAGTCGGGCGGAAACGTACAGGGCTTTAGCGGAATTCGAATTGTGACCGAGATCTCGGACATTAAGACCGAATCCGTACCGGGAATGTTTGATCAGCCGACCGACTTTCAAAAGATAGAGGCCTCGCAGGTCCGGTCGCAAGTAGAAATGATATTTAACGCGTTGGCGGCCTTTGCGTCACAGATGATGCAGCAAGCACAGGCTCCGCCTCCACCGCCGCCAACGATGTCGCCGGCCCGGTAAAGATGAAAAACCTCATCATCGGACTTGTGATCGGTCTGCTCGTCGGCGGGGCGATCACATTTTATCTGTTTGTTGGTGTCCCGAGGGCGTCGCAGGCTCCAGGACGACCTATTCAGCCGCCTGATCCGGGGGGCGGGCCGGCCGGAACAGCACAGATCGTACTGCGGCAGGATTTCTTCAACGAGGTATTGGGCACGATATTTCGTGATATGAATGATCCCGCGTTTCAGCTTGCAGGTGCCCACCCGGGCCCCGCGGAAAACGAACCTCGCTTCGAGCACGCTGCATTCCAAAACCAGGCGTGCGATAGCAAGATCACGATCCTGCCTGAGGGCAGCGGGGTTCAAACGGGGCTGCAGTTCGACGGTAACCGCATAGCGGCGCCGCTGGCATTTTCCGGGACCTACAATTCATTGTTCGGATGTCTGCCGTTTACGGGTTGGGCCCAGACCAACCTGGAGCTGCGATTTGACGAGGCCCAGCAGGCAGTTTTTGGACAAATCAATGTTGAAACCGTGAACCTGGACGGCGTCAATCCGGTATTGGGCGGGTTTGTGACACCGCTCGTCCAATCCACCTTGAACAGTCGTGTAAATCCGATCCAGATACTGAATGCGAAGCAGGTCGCGGTCGATCTTCCGATCGCATCCACGGGGGGCAATCTAAAGGCCAATGTGAAAGATGTCCGGGCGGAGGTCAAAGATAACGCGTTGAACATGTATGTGATCTTCGCGTTTAGCGGCGCGCCCGTTCAATAACTCCCACCGAGAAGCCAGTTCGGTTGACTCAGGATCGATTTCATCTATCATTGCGTAAGAACCCACGCCAAAATGATAAAAAACAGTCTTGGAATATTTGCGTCCGGCCTTCTCTTATCAGTAGTACTCGGCTGCGGTGTGGTTGACCGCATCGAAAAAACCGTTGCGGGTACGGAAAATACGAACTCGAACAAAACGTTAACCGACAAAGCCGTGGACACGACCGTAGGTGAAAAGAAGATCGGAATCCCAGAGTGTGACGAAGTGATGGACCTGATAACGGCCGAGGCCAACAATCCGGAGGACAATTTCGTGGTGAAGGCCGGAAAATCTTTCTTCCTCAACAAGATCAAGGAATCGATAGTTGCCAGCATCGAGGAGCACAAGACGGACAGGGTCAAACTCGCCAAGGATTGCAAAGATGCAAAGGCGGAGCTCTTGAAATACAAGGCACAAGCGGAGGCAAACAGTAAGCAATAGGCGCCTTTTTACTGTTCAGTTTCCAAAGTTGCTACTTGGCACTTGTCCCGAAAAGCCAATTTTGTACAGAAAAAACTCCTGTTCGGCATGCCGTGAGGAGTTCTTCATAAGGTGGTCTTTTTGCTGTGAGTTTTAGACGTTCATGATCTCGCGTTCCTTGTTTTTCGCAAGCTCATCGATTTTTAACGTATAGGTATTTGTCAGCTTTTGTACATCATCGAGGCCGCTCCTCTCCTCGTCCTCTGAGATAGTTTTATCCCTCAACGCCTTTTTAAGCAGATCGTTGGAATGATGACGGATATTGCGAACAGCGATTCGGTGCTCTTCCGCAATCTCGTGTACCTGTTTAGCAAGCTGCTTGCGACGTTCTTCGTTCAGCGGTGGAACGGGTAGACGAATAACCTTTCCATCATTGGACGGATTCAGCCCAAGATTCGCTGCAATTATGGCCTTCTCCACGGCCCCGAGCTGCGAGATGTCCCATGGCTGAACCGTTATAAGCTGCGGCTCGGGAACAGCGACCGACGCCATCTGGTTCAGCGGTGTCGGTGTGCCGTAATAGTCAACCGAGACCGTATCCAAAAGTCCCACCGTCGCGCGGCCTGTTCGGACATTACCCAATTTCCTTTTGAAGTCCTCGACCACCAGATCCATTTTTGGACCGGTCTCCTTAATTACGTCTTGTGCGCTCATAACTAATTCGTGACCAGCGTGCCGATCGAAAGATCGCCACACACCGCCTTAACAATATTTTCAGATTTTCGCATATCGAAGACCATGATCGGAAGGTCATTGTCTTTACAGAGTGAGATCGCGGAAGCATCCATAACTCTCAGATTCTTTTCAAGGACCTCCTGAAACGTGATCTTATCGTATTTGACAGCCGAGGTCTCCACAAACGGGTCCGCAGAGTAAATGCCGTCGACCTTGGTGCCTTTCATGATCACCTCAGCCTCTATCTCGAGAGCACGCAAGGCGGCTGCAGAATCGGTTGTGAAGTACGGATTACCGGTGCCTGCCGCAAAAATCACGACACGCTGCTTTTCAAGATGTCTGACAGCCCGGCGGCGAATAAATGGTTCCGCAAGCTGCGGTATGTCGATCGCTGACATGACGCGGGTGTAAACGCCCGCATGTTCGAGAGCATCCTGCAGAACGACGGCATTCATCACTGTGGCCAGCATGCCGATATAATCGGCGGCGGCCCGATCCATATTGCCCGCGGACTCCGATACACCTCTGAAGATGTTGCCGCCGCCGACCACGATGGCGATCTCAATGCCCAGATCGTGAACGGTCTTCAACTCTTTTGCCGCTGCGACAGCTACCTGCGTGTCAATGCCGTAATTCTGCGAGCCCATAAGGGCTTCGCCCGACAGCTTTAGCAAAATGCGTTTGAAAGCAGGCTTCATTGACTCTGCGACTGCTATCCCACCATCGACGCGACCTCGGCCGCGAAATCGTCCGACCGCTTCTCGATACCCTCACCCATCTTGTAACGGGTAAATCGCCGAATCGAAATGTTCTCCTTGATGGAGCCGATCTTTTCCGCGATCAATTCGCCGACCGTTTTCGACGGGTCTTTTACGAACGGCTGGTCGACAAGAACGTTGTCCTCGTAAAACTTGTTCAGTCGGCCCTCGATGATCTTATTAAGAACCTCTTCAGGCTTGTCCGCATTCTTAGGATCGTTCCGGAGCTGCTCCCTCAGGATCTCGCGTTCTTTTTCCAGATCGCCGGCGGGAACTTCGTCCCGACTGGCGTACCGCGGATCGGTGGCGGCAACGTGCATCGCAACATCCTTGACGAGCTGTTGAAACTCTTCACCCCGGGCGACGAAATCGCTCTCGCAATTGATCTCTACCAGAACGCCCACCTTTCCGCCCATGTGGATATAGGAACCGACTGCGCCCTCTGCCGTCACGCGGCCGGCTTTTTTACCGGCCGTAGCCATGCCTTTTTTGCGAAGTATCTCCATCGCCGCACTCTCGTCGCCATTTGCATCGACAAGAGCGTTTTTGCAATCTACCATGCCGGCGCCCGATTTTTCACGCAAAGATTTAACTGCGCTTTGTGTAATTTCTGCCATAACTTAACTCCATTGTGCCGACGTCACGCCGGCCATATCTTAATAACTGCTGGATGATTGTAAAAAAAGCGTAGCCCGTCGCGAAGGATGCGGAAGAGAGCTACGCCGATCGAAATAAAAAATGTGCTAGCTTGCTGCTGCTCCGCTTTCTTCCGTGGGTTCTCTTTGTGAGTCGGAACCTACCGTTTCAAGTTCGGAACTGACTCGCGGAGGCGTGTCGGCACCGCCTTCCTCGGTTGCTTCTGCGCCGCCGGCCGGATCAGCGTGTGTCGCCTCGGCCGTTTCCCACGTCTGATCGGCAACCTTAATATCGGCCGTGTCCTCTTCGCCTTCGAGATCTTCGTCAGGAATATCGACGGACTCCATCTCAGCGACCTCGTCTTCGCTCAGGTATTCCTTTGGAATAGCTGTAAGTGAACCAATCTCCGGAGTAACGTTTTCGTCCGTGTCTACCGCCGCCTCCTCAGTGGCACCCGCTACGGCTTGCCTGCCCTCGGTTCCGACCTGGCGTCCCTCAATAATGGCATCCGCGATACGCGAAGCGAAAAGTCGAATGGCACGCAACGCATCGTCGTTACCCGGGATCACGTGATCGATGCCCTCAGGCGAGCAGTTTGTGTCGACAACGGCTACGATCGGGATGTCGAGCCGATTTGCCTCTTTGATTGCGATATCTTCTTTGCGGACATCGATGATAAACATCATGTCGGGCATTCCCCCCATGTCCTTGATGCCCGCCAGATTCTTCATCAGACTTTCGTATTGACGATCGAGCCCCAGGCGCTCCTTTTTGGTGAGCATCTCGAAACGTCCGTCTTCACGCATCGTCTCGATCTCTTTTAGTTTTTGGATCGATTTCTGAACTGTCTGGTAATTTGTCAGCAGACCACCAAGCCAACGATTGTTGACGTAATATTGTCCGCAGCGTTCGGCTTCCTCTTTGATCGCCTCTTGTGCCTGACGCTTGGTACCTACGAAAAGGACCTTTTGGTTGGGCCGCTCGGTGAGCGATTCGGTAACGTAATTCAGAGCGTCACGGAAGAGCTTTTGCGTCTTCTGGAGGTCAATAATATAAATGCCGTTGCGTTCCCCAAAGATGTATTCCTTCATCTTCGGGTTCCAACGGCGGACTTGATGACCAAAATGAACTCCCGCTTCCAAGAGTTCTTTCATCGTAACTGTAGCCAAAACTTATTCTCCTTGGTTTTGTGTACTCGGCGAAAGGCGGTATATCAACCAAAATGCCTTGCCGATGGTTTGGGTTTTTGGTTTCAGGTGCCGGGGAAAGCCAAACACCTAAACCCAAAAACCTCGTTTTTATCGTTTCGAGAACTGGAATCTAGCACGAGCACCTTTTTGCCCGTATTTCTTGCGCTCTTTCTGACGCGGATCGCGTGTGACCAACCCTGCCTTTTTCAATGTAGAACGAAGGTCAGAATTAAACTCCATCAGCGCACGCGTGATGCCGTGCCGTACCGCACCTGCCTGACCCGCTGTCCCGCCGCCGTCCACATTAACGAGGATGTCGAACTTTTCGGCTGTTTCGGTGAGCCGCAGCGGCTGTCGAATAATCATCTGCAAGGCTTCGTTAGGGAAGTATGCCCCAAACTCGCGTTTGTTGACCGTGATCGTGCCAGTCCCCGGACGAAGGTAAACCCGTGCTGTCGATGTTTTTCTGCGGCCCGTGCCGTAATACTGAATGTCTGCCATTTTAAACCTAACCTAATTTAGTATTGATCTCGACGGGCTCGGGCTTCTGCGCCGTGTGCCTGTGTTCGCCGTCAGGGTACACCTTTAATTTCTTTACCATCGCTTTACCGAGCTTCGTTTTCGGCAGCATACCCTTAACGGCAAGCTCGATAACCTTTTCGGGCTTTTTCTCGAACATCTCCTTCACGGTAGTTTCGCGAAGACCGCCCGGGTAGAGCGTGTGGCGATAGTAGATCTTTTGGTCGTCCTTGGAACCGGTAAAGACAGCGTGCCTGGCGTTGATAACGACGCAGTGGTCTCCCATATCAAGAAACGGCGTCCACGCCGGGTTGTTCTTACCCGACAATATCCTTGCTACCTCAGTAGCCAGTCGACCGACGGTTTTGCCCCTGGCGTCCACCACCAGCCATTTACGATTTTCTGCCAAACCCTTTCCGCTCGGAAAATAAGTACTCATAGTCACACACGCACTGATAGAAATATCCGCAAAAACACGAACTCACAGGATACCGAAGCATTGTGCGAACGTCAAGCTAAGTCAGCAATATCGTGGTAAAACCGGTCGTGTACTACGGCCGGGAGGTATGTGTGGATTCGGCGCTACGGCCGGGTGTTTACAAAAGGGAAGCTAGTTATGTTGAATGCCCAGCCGGTCGGCTGACTGGTAAATAGCGATGACGGTCTTTGCGTCCTCGATCTCGCCGCGGCTCAGCATTTCGAACAGCTCCGAGAAGGAATACCGCTCGATCTCAAGGTCTTCGTCATTGTCTAAATTCTGTCCCACATTGGTCAGTTGGGTAGCCAAGAACAGGTGCATCTTCTCGGTAAGGAAACCCGGCGAGACCCAAAACTCAGAGAGTTTTTCGATCTTGTGGGCCTTTACACCGATCTCTTCTTCCAATTCACGTGCGGCACCGGTTTCCGGTGACTCATCGCCATCCAGAGAGCCAGCAGGGATCTCTAAGAGGGATTTCCCCGCTGGCTGTCTAAATTGACGGACCAGGGCGACGGTGTTGTTTTCGAACACCGGGATGATCACCGCACTGCCTTTGTGGACAACGACTTCGCGCTTGTGTCGAGATTCGCCCATCTGTATCTCGTCGATGCGAACGTCGAAGATCTGTCCTTTATAAATGACATCTGAGGAAATTGGGTCGCGCGATATTCGTGGGCTGCCAGCCGGGTGATCTGTCATAAACTCAATTCTATATCATCTGAAGAAGTAGATTTAATAGTAGAATACGGGGAGTGAAAGCAGAACCTAAAATAGGGCTTGGTGTTACAGGCGGAATAGCTGCTTACAAGGCTGTTGAAGTTCTCCGGCTGCTGCAAAAAGCAAGATGTGACGTGTCGGTCGCGATGACCAAGCACGCAACCGCGTTCGTGCAACCGCTGACCTTTCGAGCTCTCACCGATAAACATGTGATTGTCGACGACTATGATCCCGAAAATCCGGACCCGATCGCTCACATAAATTTTTCTCAGAACATAGATTTGCTGCTGATCGTGCCCGCAACGGCGAATATTGTCGGCAAGTTTGCAAATGGCGTAGCGGACGATTTTATCTCGTCGACGTATCTTGCTTCGACTGCGCCGGTCATGATCGCGCCTGCCATGAATACCTCGATGTGGGGGTGCCCTGCTATGCAGCGCAATGTTGCACAGCTGAAAGCGGACGGCGTTCATTTCGTTGAACCAATAGCCGGGGAATTGGCCTGCAGGACGGTCGGTACTGGAAAGCTCGAAGATGTTGAAAATATAGTTTCGCAGGCTCTGCAACTTTTGGCTAAGCCGGTAGAACACCACGAAAAACGGGAGATCACGGCTAAGGACCTCACCGGGGAGAAATTTCTGATCACGGCGGGCGGGACCCGCGAAGCTATCGACCCTGTCCGTTTCATTTCAAATCACTCGTCCGGAAAAATGGGCTTCGCGATGGCAGAGGCAGCATCCGAGCGTGGTGCAGACATGACGATAGTGGCCGGCGTGACGAGTGCGGAGCCACCGGCCGGGGTCCGTCTGATCCGTGCGCTGTCGGCTGCCGAAATGCACGAGGCAGTGATGAAGGAGATAGCGCATGTGACCGTTTTTGTCGGGGCCGCGGCCGTGGCCGACTATGCTCCCGCGAGTAAAGCCGGAGCGAAAATAAAGAAGGATGGTCTCGACGTCATGACGCTTGAGCTGAAGAAAACACCGGACATATTGGCTGAGGTTGCGCGAAATCGTTCAAATGGCATGCTGGTCGTTGGCTTTGCGGCCGAGACCAATGACGTGGTGGAATATGGTCGCTCCAAGATGGAGAAGAAAGGGCTCGATCTGGTGGTCGTTAATGATATTACGCAGCCGGGTGCCGGATTTAACACGGACACAAACATTGTTACCATCCTCACACGCAAGTCGGGCGATATCGCCCTTCCTTTGTTGGCCAAGCGGGAAGTCGCTGACCGGGTTTTAGACGAGATCGTGAAACTGAGGCGCGCGAGGTACCGGTCCGGATGAACAACGAATTAAAGGAACTTTTGATCGACGTTACTGAGCGGGTAAAGTACCTGGGGGAACTGGGCGTCGATTCATTGGCCGTGAAGTTGAGGGAGCCGTCATCCATTGAAGATCCGGGTGCAGCAGCAAAGGCGGCTGCTCAGCCGTCGGCGCCGATACAGCGTGCAAACACCGAAGCCGCCATTATCGCCGAATCGAAGATCAAGCCCGGCTCACGACTCGCAACCCTCCCGACGCTTTCCAACAGGCTCGCAGCAAAAGTGAACACATCAATTACGGCTGAGCCTTCTGCCTCGGCCATCGCGCCTATCTTTCCGAGTAGCGTGGAAACGGTCGAGCAGATCCGGGCCGACATTGGGAACTGTGTGCGCTGCCCACTTCATCTTGGCCGAACACAGATTGTTCATAGTACGGGTAATTTTCACGCCGATTTGATGTTTGTCGGCGAAGCGCCGGGTGCCGACGAGGATCTCCAGGGTTTCCCATTTGTCGGCAGAGCAGGAAAGCTTTTAACTGGAATCATTGAAGCGATCGGTTTCAAGCGGGAAGAGGTTTTCATAGGCAACATTAACCGCTGTCGGCCTCCGGGGAATCGTCCACCCGTGCCTTTAGAAACGGCGACGTGTCGACCGTTTCTGTTGCGGGAGGTGGCCGTTGTCCAGCCAAAGGTTATTGTGGTACTGGGAAACACGGCCACACAGAACTTGCTTGATATCAACACGCCGATCTCAAAGTTGCGAGGCCGGTTTCGGGACTATTTCGGCGTCAAAGTAATGCCGACGTTTCACCCGGCCTACCTTTTGCGAGACCCGCATAAAAAGAGGGAAGTTTGGCAGGATATGAAGTTGGTTCGTGATTACCTCTCCTCGGTTCCCTAGTACTCACATGAATTTTATGAGAAGAATTACCGCTGTACTGATAAGTTTCTTGTTGATCCTGCACGTGCCCGGGGTGGCGCAAAAGCGGCCATTTGGCGAAACCAGACAGTTGCAGTCTCCGCAAAATCCAAGGATCGGCTTCATGATCCACGGAGGTGCGGGTGTTATTTCACGCGGCTCGTTAACGCCCGAAAGAGAAAAAGCGTTGAGGTTAAAGCTTGAGGAGGCTGTGCTCGCAGGATACCTCGCAATGAAGGACGGCGCCACTAGCCTCGATGCGGTGGAACGGGCTATCAGGATCCTCGAAGATTCGCCGTTATTTAATGCCGGAAAAGGAGCGGTTTTCACCAACGACGGCCGGAACGAGCTGGACGCTTCCATCATGGACGGCAAAACGCTCGGCGCCGGGGCGGTGGCGGGGCTTCGGCACGTAAAGAATCCGATCACGCTTGCACGAGCTGTTATGGAAAAGTCGCCGCACGTGATGATGGCAGGCGACGGTGCTGAGAAGTTTGCCAGGGAACAAAAGATCGACCTCGTGGACGAGAAGTACTTTTGGACACAGGAGCGGTGGGATGCTTTGCAGAAAGTCCTGAAAGAAGAAAAGGATAAGGTTGAAAAGGAAAAAGGAAAAAGTGAGAGTTTGGAACCGAAATCAAAGTCGGCTCGGGGTTTTGAGTCCCCTGTCCAAAGCAACGCCTTTTCAGATCTGCCGTACAACAGATCTGGCACCGTAGGAGCGGTGGCCCTTGATCGAAATGGCAATCTCGCCGCCGGGACCTCCACAGGTGGGATGACGAACAAAAGATACGGCCGGATAGGAGACGCACCGATAATCGGTGCCGGAACCTATGCAAATAATAATTCATGTGCAGTGTCGGCCACCGGATGGGGCGAATTCTTCATACGGTTAGGCGTTGCGCGTGACATCGCGTCAATGATGGAATACCAGGCCCAGCCCATCCAGACCGCGGCCGACCGCGTGATCAAGCAGAAGCTGCAAAAGCTCGGAGGGGACGGTGGCGTCATTGCGATCGACAAGTTCGGAAACATGGCCATCTCATTCAACTCAGAGGGTATGTACCGCGCTTACATAGATCGTGACGGAAAGCCGGTCGTTCAGATCTACAAGGATTAGCCCTAGCCACCGCCGTTTGCTGCAACCCATGCTGTCCGCAGAGATCATAGCCATTGGATCTGAACTGCTCACGCCGGACCGGACCGATACCAACAGTCTTTGGCTCACCCGTCAGCTCAACGATCTGGGGATCGATGTAAAGCTCAAAACTATCGTCGGAGACGATAGTGTTCGCCTTGAATCGACAGTTCGTTATGCCATCAATCGCTCCGATGTAGTGATAACTACCGGCGGATTGGGTCCAACCCAGGATGACATTACAAGGGTATTTACTGCTGCGGCGGTCGACCGCGACCTAGTCTACAAAGACGAGATCGAAGAACATCTGCGCGAGAGGTTTCGCTCGTACGGCGGCGAGATGCCCCAGATCAACAAGCGTCAGGCATACGTCATCGACGGAGCGGAAGTTATCCCCAACCCCAACGGTTCGGCGGTCGGGATGTTTCTTGCGATAGGCAACAAGATGTTGGTCATTTTACCGGGGCCGCCGCGTGAAAATCAGCCGATGTTTATCAGTCGCGTTCTGCCTAAGCTGCAGGCAGTCGCAGGTGACACTCATATCCACCGGCGCGTCCTGCGTGTCGCGGGAATGGGAGAATCGGCCGTCGATGAGATCGCCGCCCCGATCTATACGGCTCATCCAGACGTGCAAACGTCCATACTTTTCAGCCGCAGTGAGGTAGAGATCCATATTGCGGCGAGCTCGAAAAATGCGAAACGCGCCAAAGGGTCCGCTGACAGCGTTGCGAGTGAACTGGTTGCAGCGTTAGGAAAGTCCGTCTTTTCTACAGACGGAGCGACGATGGAAGAGGTCATTGGCAAACGGCTGATCGAACTCGGGCACACACTTGCTGTGGCCGAAAGCTGTACGGGCGGGCTGATCGGGCACAGGCTAACCGAAGTTCCTGGTTCTTCGGCCTACTTTATGGAGGGAGCCATAACGTATTCCAACGATGCCAAGACCCGCGCCCTGGGTGTGCGGCCCGAAACTCTAGCCGATCATGGTGCCGTAAGCTCGCAATGTGCGGAAGAAATGGCGGCGGGCATCCGCGAGCGTGCTGCTACCGATCACGCTATCTCAGTCACCGGTATAGCAGGTCCCGGCGGCGGCAGCGATGAAAAGCCGGTTGGGACCGTTTTCGTAGGTTATGCCGGGCCAAAGACGCTCAGATCGATTAAATTCGTGCTGCCTGGTGACCGGTATCTGATAAGGTGGCGGGCAAGCCAGGCCGCGCTTGATTGTCTTCGCAGGCAGCTCGCTAAGATCCCGAGCCGCTGACCAACAGATCATTCAAAATTTGTCGAGTGTTTTCGACCTTTTGTGCATCCAACAAATTGAAACTTTGTCCCAAAGGTGACGTGTAAATGTTTCGGCATTAACAGTTTTTTGTGCTGCAGATCCGTTAATAATTGAATAAAGCTATGAAAAAATCGATCCAGATTCGTTTTTTTGTGAGTCTCGTCCTTCTCTTGTCTCTCATGTCCCCGGTAACGACTCTCGCGTTCGCCGACGGCAAGAAATATTTCAAAGAAGGCATGAAGCACGAGGTGGCGGAGGAGTGGGATAAGGCAGTTGAGCAGTTCGCCTTAGCCGTGTCCGACAGTCCCAAAAATCCCGAGTATCGTTTGCATCTCATGCGGTCGCTTTTTAACGCATCGCAGATGTTCATGAAAAAAGGCACCACCGCTGCCAAAGAGAAAGATTATGAAGGCGCATACCTGGCGTTTAGGCGTTCGTATGCATTCGATCCGACGAATGAACTCGCGAAATCTGAAATGGACCGAATGGTCCGGCTCCACCAGGGTGTAATCGATGCTAACGGTGTCGATACCAAAGACTCCACAGGTAAGGTGAAGCTGGTTCCGACGGGATATGTTCCGCCGACCACAGCAGCGCCCCAGATGCCGCAAAAATTGGAACGGCTGCGCGACCTGTCCTTTCCCACGGGCGTCGACCTTCAGTCGATCATTAAAGAATTAGCCCGGGATCTGGACCTCAACGTACTGTTTGATGTGGAGTCGTTCAGAACGGCGCGTAGAACTATTATTGATATCAGAAACGTGACTCCGGCGAGGGCATTGGATTATATCTTTTTGCAGGAGGGATTGTTCTTCCAGAAGGTCGGCCCGAGAACCATTTTGGTGGCGCCACAGGCTCAGCGTACCAAGTTTCAACAGCTGGTGCTCCGCACGTTCTACCTGGCGAACGCTGCTCCTAAAGATATCGCCAAGGTCGTTCAAACGGCCATTCCGGCGCAGCCGGGCCGGAGCCAAACGACCGTTCTCACGGACGACGCGACCAACAGCATTACCATCCGCGATACTGAGGAAAATATCAGACTCATCGGTAAGCTCATCGCGTCTCTTGATAAGGACCGGGCAGAGGTCGTGATGGACGTGGCCATATATGAGGTCAATAAGAACGATCTCCTACAGCTGGGAAACCAGGTCGGAAGCCAGTCACAGCTGACCGCCCTCGGCGGAACACAGCCAGGTCAGGTGCTGATTGGCGGTAAAGGGCTGGTTAATACAGCTGTTAGCGCCGCGTCGGCGCTCTTAGCTCCTACCGCGTTCGCGACGGGAATTATTTTACCGAGTGCGACTCTGAGTGCGTTTCAGAGTAAAAACGACAGCAAGCTACTCGCTTCTACACAGATCCATGCGTTTAACAACGAGGATTCATCCGCGCGTATTGGTCAGCGCGTTCCCGTTCAGTCGGCGCAGTTCTTGGGCGTCGGCGCGGGGACTAACCCTGGCAATCAGTTTGGGCAAACAGCGAACGTGATCAACTATGAGCAAGTCGGTCTTACACTTAAGTTCAAGCCAATAGTGTTTCCGAACCAGGACGTCCAGGTGGCCATGGAGATCGAGTCGAAGGATGTCGCCGGTGCAGGGACACTTACACCCACCTTCACGGAGCGAACGATCAAGGGAACGGCGCGCATTCAAAACAACAAGACTTTGCTGCTTGCGAGCGTTGCTCAAGGGGTCGAGAGCCGTGGCCGTCAAGGCTTACCCCTTCTCGGCTTGATCCCAATTCTCGGCAGACTGTTTACGGCACCGACGCGGGACAATCGGCAGGTAGACATTGTCATTGCCGTGACTCCGCGTGTCATCAGAGCACCTGCCATTATGCCCGAGGACGAGGTGGAGCGGCCGACTGGCAGCATGGCCGTGCCGACCAATAGTTCACTGGAAGCGATGATTGTGGAAGAGGAACGCGAGGAGACGCTTGCTGCCGCCCGGCGAATGCCAACCGTATCTGTTGTCCAGCTAACTGACAGACAGCCAGAGGCGCCTCAATACGTGAAGACCGATGCCCCAACGACTACTGCTACGCATGGAACAAAGGCTATTGGCTCTGATGCGGCAAACGTCACCAGCGGAACGGCCGCAAAAGCTATCGACGTATCCACCACAGCTTTGAGGCCGATTGAGACGGGCGTCAAGACCCTGCAGTTGAATCAAACGTCGGACACGTCCGTCGCTGCACCGACCGAGACTCAGACCTTTCACGCTCAGCCGGCTACTGCAGAACCGAAAGGGCCGAGAACTATCGAGCTGCAATTGGGTGTCCGAGTTCCCGAAATGAAGACAGGCGAGAAGGCGCGTATTCCTATTATTGTCCATGGTGACGGCACCTTTAGATCGGCCGTCATGGGGCTGAAATTTGACAACACGAAAGTTGCGGTTAGAAACGTCAGCTTTGGTGATGTTTTTGGGTCTACCATGACTAATACGTCAGCAACGCCGTTCCTCAATGACAAGGGGAAAATGTATGTGTCGTTGACGGGCGTTGACGGAAAGGAAATGACCGCGAAAGGTACGCTAGCATTCATCGAGTTAGAAGCTTTGGTGGACGGCCGGCCATCCATCGCTTTCGATAAAGACGTTCTGAACTTCCTGACCGCGGACGGTAAGAATTTCACCGTCAAGTTGCAAGACTCGTTGGAACAATGACCAGGTTTTCCATCAAGCAAGATAAGGAGCTCGGATTTAGTTTATTCGAGCTTATTATCACCCTCAGTGTCCTGGCGATCCTCGTGATGGGCACCGTTCCCATGGCGCAAAATGCCGTCAAAAGGCAAAAGGAGGTGCGTCTTCGCGAAAGTCTGCGATTAATGCGAGGCGCGATCGATGAGTTCAAGCGAGATACGTTTGGGTCCTGTCCTCAAGGTGTTATAAGGTCGGGCAATCCAACCCTGCCCAATTTTCAACAGGGGGCACCAACAGACCCTCGGAGCCGGGTGGTCATAGACGACTGCACCATCTTTGACTCAGAGAATCTGGATCGTTATCCGCCGTCGCTCGACATCCTGGTCAGCGGAGTACGGGTGCGACCGCGTGGACCAAACATTCGCAGCGGGAGTGGACTGATCAACGGCTCGCCGCAGGCCACCGAGCTAAACCAGGAAAAAGAGATAATCAAGGTTTACCTGCGGGAAATACCGACCGACCCGATGACGGGTGAAAAAGAGTGGAAACTGCGTTCATCTTACCAGCCGGCTGACTCGGACAATTGGGACGACGTTAACGTATTCGATGTTAGATCGAGCTCGGACCAGGAAGCTCTGAATGGAGAAAAGTATAGTGACTGGTAGTTTTAGAAAACAAAAAGGCTTTTCTCTGCTTGAGCTGATGATCGCCATGTTCATCATGGTCATTCTGCTTTCGGTCGCTATTCCGACATATCAACGAAGTGTTCGTCATGCTCGTGAGACCGTACTGAAAGAAAACCTCTGGCAGATCCGGCGTGCCATAGATCAGTTTGCGGCAGACAAGGGTAAGCTGCCTCAGTCTGTTGACGACCTCGCAGACGCAAAATACTTACACGAGAAGCCCATTGATCCCATACTAGAGAAAGCCGAATGGGAAGAGATCATGGGCGAGGATCCTAATTCTGCCGATGCGGAACAGGGGCTCATCAATGTGAAAAGCATGGCCGAGGGCGAAGACGCCGATGGAAAACCTTACAGCGACTATTGATCAGATCTGACAATGTTTTCTTCCTTAACAACGCCCCATTATCCAAATGCCGCCCTCGGTATCGAGGCTGACGGCATGTCCGCGATTGCGCTCAGGAGCGCCGGACGGGGGCAGTACACTATCAAACAGGCCGCATCTCTCGGCTTGCCGCCGGGGCTGATCATTCCAAGTTTTCTCGATACAAACATTATTGACGAGGTTGCATTCGTCAATATTCTCCGGGAGCTGGTGGAAAGTGCCGGGCTTCTGAGTCAGAAGCAGTGGTCCGTGACTCTGCCAAGCAACACGGCGCGCACCGCAATCCTCGCCCTGGAGAGCGAGCCCGCATCAAACCAGGAAGCTGAAGAGGTTTTAGACTGGAAAGCCGAGCAAAGTTTCGGTGCGCCCGCGGCAGAGCTCCGGCTCGCAAAACAGAAGATCTCTCCGGATAAGGATGGGCGCTCGCGTTATTTTGCGACCGCTATCAAATTATCCGTGATCGATGAATATGAAAGTATCTTTGAAAGCCTCGGCTGGAAGGCAGGGTTGATATTACCGCGGGCAGTAGGAGAGGCCAATTGGTTGATGAGGAGGGAGGAACGCGGCGACTCGATGCTTATCAGCGGGAATTTCGACGGGTTCACTGCTTTGCTGCTCAGGGGGTCGGAGCCCTCTGTTGTGCGATCGGTCACATGTACTCCTGCCGAGATCGATGACGAGATATATCGGCTAGTGATGTTTTATAACGACCGGTTCGCCGGCGGCCGGGGTGTTTTGGAGCGCCTGTTGGTGGTTGGCAGAAATCTGGTCTCGTCCAATGTCCAGAATATCGCTTCGGAGGCCCTGGGTCAGAATCTCAGAGTTCTGTCACATGACGCCGTGGGACTCGGCCTGCCCGAGGGCGCGGTAGATTTTAACGACATCGCGGCACCGGCCGGATTGGCTGCACTCGGTGCATGACCAGACGCTTACAATCAGTTTTTTCGAAAAAAGGCTTCGCGGGGCCTTTTTTACTTTTTGTCTCCGCTTCCAGCCTTGCGGAATGAAACAATTCGGATAAAATCTCCGTAATACTTACCGCACCAATGGCTGTACAAAGTATTTCAATTGATAGCACTCGAGGTCTTACGGATGGCGAATTGATCGCCAACGCAATAGGCGGTCGCAGCGATGGTTTTGAAGAACTCGTTCGGCGATACCAGCGGCCGATCACAAGCTATGTCTTTCGGATGCTTGGTAACTATGAGGCCTCGCTCGATGTAACGCAGGAAGTATTCATAAAGGTTTACAACTCCCTCGCCAAATATAGCCCGGAGTACAAGTTTTCGACGTGGCTGTACCGAATTGCACATAATGCCGCGGTAGATCACATGCGCCGCAACTCGGTCGTCCCGCAAAGTCTCGAGACCGAGAACGCGGAGGGCTCATATCAAATACAGATCGAGTGCCCGGGATCGTCACCTGAACAGGATCGCGAACGCAGTGAATGGCGAACCGAGATCGACGCTGTAGTTCGATGTCTGCCGACACCCTACCGCGATCTGATCCTTCTACGGCATGCCAGAGACCTAAGTTATGACGAGATCGCGGAGGTTACTGGGTTGCCGCTTGGTACGGTGAAAAATCGCTTATTTCGGGCGCGCGAGATGATGCGCGAGATGTTCATAGAAAGAGGGTTTACTGGAGTCTAATATGAGCTACAACATACAACCAATGCAGCATGCGGCCTTAACGACGCCGGATGAGCGTCAAATGGGCATGTTTCTTCACCTGTCGCAGTTGGTAAACGTCATTCTGTTTCCAATCGGGATCATTTTGCCGATCGTGCTATGGCAGACGCAGAAAGATAAGATACCGGCCCTTGATGCCCACGGCAAGATGGTTGTCAACTGGATGATTTCAGTGACGATCTACGGATTTGCGAGCATCGTCCTGATGTTCGTGCTTATCGGGTTTTTGACCATTATGGCTGTCGCGGTGATGGGTATCGTATTTCCCATCATAGGCGGTATCAAAGCTAATAATGGCGAACTCTGGGATTATCCTTTGACCATAAAGTTTCTTAAGTAGGTTCGAACACTAATAATGAGCGTCCGGTCAGAAACCATTACGTTTGAATGTCCGAGAGAAGATATCGCCGCCTACATTGACGGTGAGCTCGATCTGGCGGACGAGCTGCGGCTGGAATACCATCTGGACGCGTGCCGCGTTTGCTCTGGGGAACTGGTCCAGCAGAAGCAATTTTTGTGCAGGCTCGACTCAAGCCTGAGAAATGAGGATCAAGTTGAGCTGCCGCCGGATTTTGCAAAGCGCATAGCTGTAAATGCCGAAAGTACTGTGGTCGGGCTGCGTCGTTCACGTGAGCAGTTCAATGCGGTGTTTATCTGCGCCGGCTTGTTGTTGTTCGTACTGTTTGCATTACGAGCCGAAGCCGGAAAGATCTTTGAGGGGGTTGCCGGCTTTTTTGACCAAATTGTCGCGGTTGGCAGTTTCTTTGGCCATCTTATTTATTCAGTTTTGCTCGGCATAGCGATCATTCTCCGTTCGTTTGCGGCACAACTGCAGTTGGATGGGGCCCTTGTAGCGGGCCTTACGTTCATTCTTGCTTTAGCCCTCATGGCAGTATCACGGAAGGTTTTGCGCACGCACCGTGCCTGATGTTGTCGTAACGTGAAATTCATCTCAGAATCGATGCTCTCCCGCCTCTCGCCTCCACTCGGATGGATGCTGCCCGCACTGTTTGTTTTTTTGGTGCAGACGGCTAGCGGTATCGTTTTAGCGGGCCCAGAGATCTCAACATCCGACGATCAGTCGACCGTGATCGTAAACGACGCGCCGGGGCAGGAAGTTTACGTGATCGGCAAATCGGTGATCGTAAACAAGCAGGCGAAAGGCGTGCTGGCCGTCGGCGGTGATGTGATCGTGCAGGGCCGTGTGGAAGGCGATGTCGCCACTGTGGGCGGCAATGTGATCCAAAAGGAACACGCGTATATCGGCGGCGACATCATTATATTCGGCGGCGCCTACAAACCCGAAAGCCAAAATCCGCTCCGTGAGCCCGGCAAAGAGACCGTAATGTTCGGTGTGTTTGAGGATGAGCTGCGCGAATTCGGTCAAAATCCATCGCAGGTTTTCTCTCCAACGTTATCTGTCAGCTTTGTTGCACAGCGATTAGTACTTGCGTTGTTTTGGTTCATTATTTCCGTCGTGATGACGACCATTGCCCCTGGTGCGGTAAGCCGTGCAGTAGCCCGGATACAGCTGTCCTGGCTGAAGATATGTGCACTCGGCGCGGCGGCATTTCTGCTGCTCTCCAGCCTTATGATCGGTGCGGCACTGGTCCTGCCGAACTATCTGAGCGCTACTCTGGCCTTAATGGGAATGCTCATTCTGCTGCTGGGTTATGTATTTGGCCGGGTTTCGCTTCAGCTCAGTTTTGGGAAGCTTGTGCAAAAGCATCTGCTTTCCGATACAAATCGCTCTGAAACGCTAGCGATTCTAATTGGCGTTTTGTTCTGGACACTCCTCCTTTCACTTCCTTACATTTGGATATTCGCCTTGTTTGCGGTCTTCACGATTGGCATCGGACTGGTGTTAACCGGCCGCACATCGACCGGTTGGAAAACGCCGTAAGGTGAATGCTTGCAGTTTTTTACATTTCTTTACAAATTCGCTCGAACCTTACTGATAGTATTGACGTCATAGTTCGTATTGACGCTGGCCGAAGCTTTACTCTGCGTCACAGCTAAACAAGGACTTAAAGATCAATAATATGCAGCAAAGATTATCTATTGCGCTTGTCGTCGTTTTGTTTTCCGCTGTCGGACTCGTTTCTGGCCAAACCACGGCGATAAAGCCTACTATAATCACAGGCGACGTAGTTTCCCTCGGTGATAAAAAGATCGTAGTCGCCGCGAAGACGGGGGCGATCGACGTCGCACTCACCGAAAAGACGGAATTCAAACGAGTTTCGCCGGAGAAACCGAATCTGCAGAGCGCCACAGACGCCGCATTAACCGACATTGCCGTCGGCGATAAGCTGATGGTGACAGGCATACTTTCGTCGGACGGAAAATCAATACCTGCAAGGTCTATATACCTGATGAGTAAGACGGATATTGCTCAGAAACGCGCTAAAGAAGCAGAGGAATGGCGTGTCCGCGGTATTGCCGGAAAGGTGACCGCAGTTAACCATCAGACAAATCAGATAACGGTCGAATCTCGAGGTCTTGTGGGAAGCACGAACATAACGTTGACGCCGAAAGAGGGCATAAAGTTTTTGCGTTACGCCCCGGATTCGATCAGATTTGACGAGGCAAAACAGAGTTCTCTAGCAGAGATAGGGGCCGGTGACATGATCCGGGCGCTGGGTGATAAAAGCTCCGACGCAACTAGCTTCGCTGCCGAGCAGATCGTAACCGGGGCATTCCAGACGATCGCGGGTACAGTAAAAACGATCGATGCGGTAAAGAATGAGGTGGTTATCACGGACCTGATCACTAAAAAGGAGCTTACGGTCGTTGTTACGGATATAACGGTGCTGAAGAAATTTCCCGAGGAGATGGCTCAGCGTATGGCCGGCGCACAGATGATAGGTGCAGGTGGCCCTCGACCGCTCGGTGGTCGGCCAGGCGGTCCACCACAGCAGATCCCGCCCCCGGCGGGTCAAGGCCACAGGCCTGGTGCCGCGCGAGTACCGTTTGGAGCACGCCCGGGTGTCGCCTCCGGCGGGATCGACGATATGTTAGACCGATTTCCAAATATAACGACTGCTGACCTGAAAGCGGGCGACATAATCGCTATTTCCAGCACAAAGAATGTCAGAGGCGAAAAGATTAAAGCCATAAAACTACTCGCTGGCGTTGAGCCATTTATCAGGGCTCAGGCGCCGAGCGGAAACCGACGTGGTGGTGGTGGTGGGATAGATTCTGGCTTCAGTATTCCCGGGCTCGACGGTATCAGTTTCCCATAAAAAGTTTTCGCAAGGTACTGGTCGTAGTCGGCCTACAATATTACTTATCATATAAATCATGAAATTAATCAGACCACTGTTTATTTTGGCGATGCTTACGGCGATTTCGGCGACAGCGGTATTTGCGCAGTCCGTCGGCAGCATCGGAGGGACCGTTACTGACGCAAATGGTGCGATCATCCCGGGGGCCACGGTCACAAGCGTGGCGACAGACGGAAAACAAAAGCAGTTTGTTACCAATGCTAAAGGCGAGTATTCAATAACCGGTCTGACGGCGGGCAAATACATCGTAAAGGCCATCGCGCCAACCTTCGGCCTCTATGAAAACGCTGAGGTCACCGTCATCCCCGGCGAGAAGAATGACCTGATCATCGTTCTGACGGCGTCACTGCAGGAGAGCGTTGATATTTCATTGGCCAACACGGTGTCAAACGATCCGGACAATAATAAGGACGCGACCATACTTACGGAGAAGGACCTTGAAGCTCTGCCTGACGATCCTGATGAAATGGCTGCCGCTCTTCAGGCACTTGTGGGGGCGTCCGCGGGTCCGGGGGGCGGGCAGATCTATATTGATGGCTTTATGGGTGGGCAGCTTCCGCCCAAAGAGTCAATTCGAGAGATCCGCATCAACAGCAATCCATTTTCCGCCGAATACGATCGGCCGGGCAGCGGCCGTATTGAGATCCTCACCCGACCCGGTTCGGACAAGTTTCGTGGCGGCATTGACGGTGCATTCAACGACGAGAGCTTGAATTCCCGCAATCCTTTTGCGTCAAACCGCGCACCGAGCCAGATGCGTCGTTTTGGAGGTAATTTTTCGGGTCCCATTAAGAAAGGGAAGTCCTCGTTCTTTGTCTCGGCGAATCATGACAGCCGTGATAATAACGCTATTATCAACGCGCAGATACTCGATCGTTCGTTCAACATCGTCACCTTCAGAGAGGATGTGCAGGTGCCAACCCGGAGATTTAACATTTCACCTCGTTTTGATTTTGCTTTGAACGACAAAAATACGATGGTCATCAGGTACAGCTTCAGCCGGTTTAACGCGGAGAACCAAGGTATTGGTGACACGTCACTGCTGTCGCGAGCGACCGAGCGATCCAGCCGCGATCATGAACTCCGTCTAACCGAGACCATGATCATCAATTCAAGAACGGTAAGCGAGACGCGGTTTGAATTCAGCAGAAACCGTAATGACCAGACGGGCGACAACTCGATACCGGGCATCAATGTCTCGTCAGCTTTTACCGGCGGTGGCTCGACAATTGGAAACAACTTTACCCAAAATCGTACTTGGGAACTGAATAATTTCACCAGCACCTCAGTTGGCAAGAATATGCAGCACTCCGTTAAGTTTGGCATGAGACTGCGTAACGTAAACATTGACAATCGGTCGGAAAATAACTACGCGGGTACTTTTTCATTCGCAGGGTTCTTTGTCCCTGCCGGCACCGCCGACATATGTGATATCAACAGCGATCAGGTGGTCTCGTCTATCGAGCAATACCGATGTAAAGTTCGGGGTGTGGCGGGAACACGTTATAATCCGACGCAATTTACCATCACAACCGGAAACCCGGAACTTGGCATCTCGCAAACAGAATGGGCACTATTCGTCTCTGATGATTGGAGAGTCCGCCCGGAACTGCTTCTTAGCTTCGGCCTGCGATACGAAAACCAGACTAACCTTGAAAGCAATTTCAATTTTGCTCCACGTTTTGCGGTTGCGTGGAGCCCGGGTGCGACTGGCCCAAAGGGGCCGCTCTTTGTGCTCCGTGCCGGCGCCGGTGTTTTCTATGACCGTTTTTCGGAAAACAGCTCCCTTGATGCATTGCGATTTAATGGCCAGAACCAGCTGAGTTTGCTGGCAAGCGCAAATGATCCTGACCCTGTACGTCGCGCGATCGCCAACAGTCTATTGTCGCAGCCCGTGTTTACCCTCTCCGGCGTCTCAAACGTGCCTACGGGCGCCCAGGTCCTCGCCGCTTTACCAAGCGCTAATACTCTTCGTCAGATTTCGCCGGTATTGCAGGCGCCTTACACTCTTCAGAGTGTAGTCTCTATAGAAAAATCATTTCTGCGGAATAAGCTGAATGGAAGCGTGTTTTTTATGGCTAACCGTCAGCTGCATTTAATCAGCACTCGCAACATCAATGCGCCCATTTGTCCCGGTGATCCGAATAGACAGGCCGGCTGCGTCGGAGCCGTGCGTCCACAGCCGGCATTCGGAAACATACTCATGTATGAGTCCAACCGCGTTGCCGATATGAAGCGGATCGGATTTCATGTGCGGGCCAACGTTAACCAGAGGATCAGCTTTGGCGGCATTTATGGTTTTGGTGTCTCGCGGGACAATCGTGACACGCCCGCCTATGCATACGATCTGAGTACTGAATATGGCAGATCAGGATTCAATCCTCGTCACACCATCAACTTCTTTGGTAACTTTGGATTGCCGTGGGGGATCTCTATAAGCCCAAATGTAAATTACTCATCGAGCCGTCCATTTAACATCACGCGCGGTGTCGATGTGAATGGCGACGGTTCTTTCGTGGAAAGACCGACATTCGGTGAACTTGCGGCGCGATGTGGCGAACTCAACCTCACTGCCTCATTTTGTGACGTTTCAGGCTTTGATCCGAATAGAATAATTCCGAAGAACTTTGGCGATGGACCGAGTACCTTCTCCACAGGCTTACGTATTAGCAAGACCTTTGGGTTTGGTCGCTCGCCCGAGCAGCGCGCCGCCGCAAATGGGGGTGGCGGAAATAACAACCGCGGCGGCGGTGCCGATCGCGGTGGTGGCGGCGGCGGAGCACGCGGGGGCGGCGGCGGCCTCCAGATGGTCATGATGGGAGGCGGCGGGCCTATGATGATGGGGGGGCCAGGCGGTTTTGGCGGCGGGCGCAAGCCATACAATCTTAACCTTAGCGTTCAGGTGCAGAACGTCTTTAATACCGTGAACCTAGGATCACCGGTCGGTGTATTGACCTCCAATCGTTTTGGTCAATCGACTTCCATCGGTGGCGGATTCGGAGGCTTCGGCAGCTTCGGCGGCGGTGGCTTCGGGGGCGGCGGGGGAAGCAGCGGTCCAAACCGTCGCATCGAACTACAAGCCCGCTTCAATTGGTAATCTGTCGCGTTGATCTTGAACAAAAAGAGAGGTGAAATCGTTAACATTTCATCTCTCTTTTTCGTCTTACAGTGAGCTAGAGGAGTACATATGAGAACAATTGCCCTATTCACGTTCGTTATTTTGGCATTTTCGATGGGAAGTTTTGCCCAGACGGCTAGACCAAAGTCTACGGGTGCCCCCGACAAAGTCGATGGAGCGTCCGTTGATACAGTTTCCCTCGAACTTGCAAAAGCTGCCCTTGCCGCACACGGCGGCGACAAGCTTAAGGCAATGAAATCGCTTCTCGTTAAGGGTTCCATTGATATGAATGTAATGGGCCAGACAATGCCCGGCGCATTTTCTACTGCGTTTAGCGGAGACAAGTATTTCTTTGAACTAATCAGTCCCGCACAACAGCTTAAGCAGGTTTATAACGGAGAGCAGACTTATTCTTCCGTACAGGGATTTTCGCTACCACCGGTTACAAGCCTCGGTTTTCCTGTCCTTGCAAAGATAGGTGACGCCGGCTACATTATTTCTGCCCCTGGGGACGGAAAAAAGAAGGGAAAAGGATTTCGGGTCACGACGCCGGAGGGCTTTTATACCGACTTCTTTGTTGATAAAAAAACAAAGCAAGTGAAAAGTTTCGAATCGGCTTATGATATGGGCGGTGGCCGCGTGGTTACGACGTCTGTCGCGATGGACGAATTTGAGCTAGTAAGCGGGGTACTTGTACCTAAAAATTACTCGCAACGTTTTGACCTCGGCACGCTGACGGCCTACGCCCATTTCAAGGCAAAGTCCATATTGATAAACTCGCCCATAGACTCCGGCGCGTTCGCGATGGCGAAATAATGCCCTACTGGGTGGCAAATCGACTGGACTTCCACCAGTCGATCGTTTTTTTCAGACCTTCTTCAAGACCAACGAGCTTTTGATAATCGAGACATTCGAGTGCTCGCCTGTTGTCGGCCTGCGAGTGCTTAACGTCCCCGTCGCGGGCCGGCTGATACTCAGGCAACGCGTTAGTACGGCCAGTTATCGATCTTAAGGTATCTAATAACTCATTTAGCGTCACCCGCTCGCCGTTGGCAACATTGATGGTTTCGCCCAGGCCTTTATTTGTCTGGGCAGCCTTTATGTTGGCGTCGACAACGTTTGTGATATATGTAAAGTCTCTGGATTGTTCTCCATCGCCATAAATGACTGGAGCCTGATCCGTCATTAGGGCATCAATGAAGCGTGAGATAACCCCCGAGTACATGGACGCCGGGTTCTGGCGAGGCCCGAACACGTTAAAATATCTGAGCGAGACGGTTTCCATACCGTAGACGTTGTTAAATGCACGGCAATATAATTCGCCCGTCAATTTAGCAGCGGCATACGGGGAGAGGGGATCCGATCGCATTGTCTCGACCTTCGGTAGTGTTGGCTGGTCGCCATAGGCAGAGCTCGATGCCGCGTAAATGAATCGGCGGGCTCCCGAGTTCCTGGCGTGGCTGAGAAGATTGAATGTGCCGTCGACACAGACTCGGTGTGTTTCAGCGGGGTCCTCTATTGACCGTGGAACGCTAGGAAGAGCTGCCTGGTGAAATACCACCTCTACGCCCTCAATGGCTGCGGCCACAACAGAGTCGTCATTAATGTCGCCCTCAATAAATTCAAAGTCGCCCACGATCTCCTCCAGGTTCTCACGGAAGCCGGTGGAGAGATCGTCCAGGATCCTGACTTTCGCGCCGTGCCGGATCAATTCCTCGGCAAGATTAGAGCCGATAAACCCAGCTCCCCCTGTTATCAGTACCGTTGAGGTTATTGACATCGTAGTGCTTGAAACTTGAGCCGCAGCCTATTAGCGACCGACACCTACATACTCAAATCCCATCTCGCGCATGTCGGCCGGTTCGTAAACGTTTCGAAGATCTGCGATCTTGGGAGTCTTTAGCAAACTTTTGACCTTTTCCATATCGAGAGCGCGAAATTGATTCCACTCGGTGATGATGACCATTGCATCGGCATCGTCAATGGCAGCGTATTCATCATCCGAGTATTCGATCTCAGGCAGATAGTGTCGTGCCTCGTTCATCGCAACCGGATCAAAAGCCTTGATATGAGCACCCTGCCGGATGAGTTCTTTCAATATTTCGATAGCGGGTGACTCACGCATATCATCCGTTTCAGGCTTAAAGGACAGGCCCAGAACTCCGATCTTCTTACCACTCAGGTCGCCGACCAAGTTCACGATCTTAGGGATCATTGCCTGTCGCTGTTTCTCGTTAGCTTCGACGACGGCATCGACGATGCGTGTCTCAACTCCAAACTTGTCTGCGACGGTTGTCAATGCGCGTGTATCCTTTGGAAAACACGACCCGCCATAGCCTGGCCCCGGATGTAGAAACTTCCGGCCAATGCGGTTATCCATCCCCATGCCTCGAGCCACTTCGTGAACGTCACAGCCGATCGCATCGCAGAGGTTCGCGATCTCGTTGATAAATGTGATCTTTGTAGCAAGAAAAGCGTTGGCCGCGTATTTGATCAGTTCCGCCGCTTCCAGTGATGTTATAACTATAGGCGTTTCGATCAGATAAAGCGGTCGGTAGAGATCCTTCATTACCTCAATGGCGCGTTCGTCGTCGCTGCCTATGACTATGCGGTCGGGCCGCATGAAATCTTCGATAGCAGCCCCCTCGCGAAGAAACTCCGGATTGGAAGCGACTCCGAAATCCGTGTCGGTCCGAAGATTTGCGCCGACAAACTCTTTAAGCCATTTTCCTGTTCCGACCGGAACAGTCGACTTCGTGACGAGGACTTTGTATCCGTTGATCGCCTCGGCAACATCCTTGGTCGCTTGACGATAGTAGCTCATATCAGGCGAACCGTCCTCCTG
>JBHENG010000014.1:0-375 GCA_046262195.1 Pyrinomonadaceae bacterium
GGGCAGGCCCAGGAGATCGACGGTTATGTTCTGATCAATGATGTTCCTGAAAGCTTTGTGCCCAAGATAGGCAGCATTTACAGCGTTCGAATTACCGATGCCCACGCTTACGATCTTTTAGGTGAAATTGTTTGCTAAGCTTCAATAATCCTACAAAAGTGTAGGATATCTCCCCTCCACTTCTCGTCCTACCATCCGCTTTTCAGCTATCACCCTGTGGTATAAAATCCACCCTTTGCTGGAGTTCGATCTATTAGACTACGACCTGATTTAGGAGAAATATGAACCCAAAAAATGTGCTTACTTATGCCACCGACCAGGGTGCCCGCTTCGTTTCGATACGTTTTACTGATCTCGTCGGTGCCTGGCACCACC
>JBHENG010000014.1:385-11116 GCA_046262195.1 Pyrinomonadaceae bacterium
GACCAACTCACAGAAGATAGCTTTGAGGACGGTTTTGGTTTTGACGCCTCGTCACTCCGCGGCTGGGCGGCCATCCACGAGTCGGACATGCTTCTCGTCCCCGATCCCACGCGTTTTTGGGTCGATCCTTTTACGGAAGATACCACTTTGTGTCTGATCGCAAATGCAGTAGACCCGATCACGAAAGAGGGGTATTGGCTGGACCCTCGATCGGTTGCTGTACGCGCCGAAAGCTATCTGAAGTTTACTGGAATCGCGGACACGGTGTTTATCGGGCCTGAGGCTGAGTTCTTTGTTTTTGACGAGGCACGGTTTCATAACAGCCAGCACTCGGCGGGCTACTTCGTTAATTCGGAGGAAGGTCATTGGAATTCGGGCCGCGAAGGCACCGAATTGTTGCCCAATAATGGGTTCCACATCCGTCCTAAGGAGGGCTACGTGCCGGTAGCACCACTCGATAGCCTTGTAGACATCAGGAACACGATTTCTTCGATACTCGGAGAAGTAGGGATAATGGTCGAATGTCATCATCACGAGGTTGCCACGGCAGGGCAATGTGAGATCGATTTCAGGTTTTCCAACCTCCTCCACACAGCGGATAACCTGATGCTTTTCAAATACGTGGTTAAGAACACGGCTCATGCCGCGGGCAGGACTGCGACCTTTATGCCGAAGCCGGTCTATGGTGACAACGGCTCAGGAATGCACTGCCATCAGTCACTTTGGAAAGATGGAAATCCACTCTTCGCGGGTGACCAGTACGCGGGCCTGTCGGAAATGGCAAAGTTCTATATAGGGGGCCTGCTTAAACATGCTCCGGCCCTGGTCGGGTTTGCAGCACCGACGACAAACAGTTATAAGCGTTTGGTTCCCGGCTTCGAGGCTCCTGTTAACCTCGCATATTCAGCCAGAAATCGCTCGGCGGCGGTTCGTATACCAATGTTTTCACCATCGCCAAAGGCGAAGCGGCTGGAGTTCCGACCGCCCGACCCAAGCTGCAATCCCTATCTGACATTCGCAGCGCTGCTCATGGCCGGCCTGGACGGGATCCAAAATCGCATCGATCCAGGCGAGCCGCTGGACAAAGACATATATGATCTGCCTCCCGAAGATCTGGCTAACGTGCCGTCATTGCCGGGCAGCCTTGATGAGTCGCTCAAAGCATTGGAGAACGACCACGAGTTTCTGCTTAAGGGCGACGTTTTCACGTCGTCTTTGATCGAGCGATGGATCACGTATAAACGGGAAAACGAAATCACCCCGTTGCGATTAAGGCCGCATCCGCTAGAGTTTTCGATGTATTACGATATCTAAATATCTAACACCCGGATCATATACGACGCAATGGGCAGACTTTTGTCTGCCCACTTTTCATGGACTTTATGAACATCAAACCTGTTGTTTTAGACGGTGAATTCGTCAGATTAGAGCCTATGCGGGTCAACCATTGGCCTGCGCTTTGCAGCGTTGGACTGGATGAGAGCCTTTGGCGATGGACCACGAATAATATTCAAAATCGCGGGGATATGAAACGGTATTTACGGGAAGCGCTCCTGGAGCAGGAAAAGGAAACGATGCTGCCCTTCGTGACCATTGAACGCACCACGGGTTTGGTTGTCGGATCGACTCGTTTTGGCAACATCGACGTTGTGCACCGTAAGGCAGAGATCGGATGGACCTGGATAACCCCGACCTGGCAACGCACCGTCGTTAACACCGAAGCGAAGCTTCTGATGCTTAGCCATGCTTTCGAAGAGTGGCAGTGCATCCGCGTCGAACTGAAAACGGACGCAAATAACATGCAGTCGCGACAGGCCATAGTTCGGCTTGGCGCAGTCGAAGAGGGAACCCTGCGAAACCATATGATCACCGAAACAGGTCGTTTTCGCGATTCGGTGTATTTCAGTATCATTGACACTGAATGGGAAACGGTAAAAGCCGATCTAATCGCGAAGGTAGCGTCCTCAGGGTCACAAAACGCCTAATTTTGGGAGTCGCCGCCGGTGGTCTGCTCTCAACGGCATGCACGGTGACCAATCCCGGTCCAGAAAAGGCTATAGAACAGAACACAAACATTCCGGTCGTCGCTACCCCAAACAACAACTCAGGCGATCTCCAGGCCATAGCACCTCCCGGGAGCTTTTACGACCGGGTCCGTCGACGAAAGCAGGCAGCGGATCAGCCCGCAATCGAGGTGGCACCAACGTTTCAGCCTGCTGGGGAGGACTCGCAGGTAGCGGTTACAATGGAAAAAGACGGGGCCGTCGTAGAGTCACGCATCTTTAGAAGCCACCCAAAATTAGCCAGGGTGCAGGCTCGCTGGTCGGCTACGGGTGAAAAGACATTCAACTTCTATTTGCGAAACGGACAGACGTTTGTGACGCGGTCAAGCCGCATTCCAAAGCTTAGAGATGCGTCAACGCGCGAACTTCTGCAAGTTCTCGAAACGGCATCTGCTCAACCCAACGTTCGTTAGACAATTCCTGGTGATGCCCCGGAGAGCAACGTTATTTAATACTGTATAATCTCACCTTTATGGAAAAGTTTTCGATCACGTGCCCTTGCTGCGAGACCATTCTGACGGTCGACGCAAATACGGGTGCTTTGTTAGCACATGAGGAGAAAAAGAAAGTATTAGGGTCCTTTGACGACCTGAAGGGTGAGCTTAGTAAGCAGCAAGCTCACCGGGACCAGATCTTTGCGCAGGAAATGTCCTCGATGAAAGACCGCGAGCGCCTGCTGGAAGAGAAATTCAAAGAAGCTCTCAAACGCGCCGATCAGGATGCGGGTACCCCCTACCGAAACCCACTGGACCTAGACTAAGCAATGACACAAGCAGGCGAAGCGGTGTCTCCGGACCGAAAGATCAGAGATAGGATAATAGTTGCGCTCGACGTGGATTCAGAGGCTGAGGCAGGCTCCATCGTTCGGGAGCTCGGCGATGCCGTCGGTGCTTTCAAGATCGGCCTGCAGCTTTTTACATCGGTCGGGCCGGGGGTGGTCCGCAAGATCTGTGACCAGGGGAACAGGGTTTTCCTTGATCTGAAATTCCATGACATTCCAAATACCGTGGCAAAAGCCTCAGTCGAGGCCGTCCGGCTGGGCGTATGGATGTTCAATGTTCACGCGTCGGGCGGGAGCGAAATGATGGAGCGTACCGCGAGTGAGGTAGCGAATGCTTGCGAGAGAGAATCGATGGCTCGACCGTTGCTGATCGGCGTCACGCTGCTGACGAGTTCAGATCCTCAAACGCTAAGAGAGATCGGCCTAAACGGCACGGTCGACCAACACGTTATTCGGCTTGCGCGGTTGACGGCAAACGCAGGCCTGGATGGGGTGGTCGCCTCACCCCTGGAGGTTCCAGCTATCCGGGCGGAGGTCACGAAACCTAATTTTCTGACCGTTACTCCGGGTATACGCTCGAATCGTGGAACCGAAGACGATCAGAAGCGTGTAACAACCATCCGCGACGCCGTCGCGAAAGGGTCGGACTTTGTAGTAATAGGGCGGCCCATCACCGGATCCATCGACAGGCTCGATGCTGTTGAAAGTCTTGTTAACGATTCATTGGCGGTCGGAGAATGAGTGAGGCAACAACAAAAAGATGGGGTGCGAGGGGCAAATGTCTCAGGAATGTGCTTGTCGCGATTTTGTGGTCAATACTCGTTATCCCTGCCCAATTTGCGGAATTAATGGCCCAGGACTCGCCGCCTACGCCGGCGCCAGCGCCAACTCGTTTCCGCGTAGGTGAAAAGCTTTCGTATACGGTCTCGTATGGTAAGTTTCGGGACGCAGGTTATGCCGAGATCTCGGTGGTATCACGCGGAAAGCTCGAAGGCCGGGACGCCGTGCAGCTGCGCTCGAAAATAAAAACGCTGGATCTGGTCAGCGCAGCTTTTTTTCAGTTCGACGAGACGCGTACTGCGTATGCCGCCGCGGACACGGGACTTCCGCTGTACACGACTGTCAATTCGCATCAAAATGTGCTGCCGAAGGAAACAGTTCACAATTACCTTTCCGTGCCTACCCAGAATTTCGACTTTTTAACACTTATCTACAAGGCACGTGAAGCAGGCGGCGTTGGCACCTTCACAATGACAGAAGGGGAACAGGTATATAACGTGACTCTGCAGCCCAGAGGTGCTGTGACGGCCAGAACTCAAATCGGTAATTTCGATACGACGATTTCCTCGGTCCAGAGCGACTTTCTTAGGTCGAAGGGAATCAGCGACCTATTTATTAGCTTTACTAACGACGAGGCGCGCCTTCCTGTCGTTATCAGGTTTATGATTGGCAAGGGTGAGTTCAAGGCCGTGCTTTCCGCTATGGTCGCGCCTGATCCCGAGCCTGCCGCTGTAATTGCCATGGTTCCTGTGCCGACGCCGGTCCCGACGCCGAAAATCGGGGCCGCGAAGCCTACACCGGCTCCCGGTGCTTATGTCGATAATCGACCACTGGCTCCGGAGCTGGGGTTTCAGCTGGGTGAGTTGCTAAATTACCGGTTGTCCGCCGGTGGCAAACCGGTAGGCACAATATCACTGAATGCGCGTGAACGAAAACTGGTGCAGAAGGACGACAGCCTTCTGTTGAGCGCGGCGATAACCGCGGTCGAACCGGCCAGTAACATACTTCGCCTGGGCGACTTTGCGTCCGCTCAGGTCGACCCGGAAACCCTGGCCCCTATTAGGGCTGAAATGCGGTTTGCTTCGTCAGTCCCGGGTATGAATCAAACGCTGGCGTTCGATAAACGCACGGGCGTCGTTAAGTTTGGGCCGGGGCCCGGGTTTGATGCACCCATTGGTACTCACACGATCTTGTCTCTCATCTACGCGATGAGGTCCTTTAATCTGAAACCCAGCCGGACCGCTAGTAACCCCGTTAACGATACGCGGGTCGCGGTTTTCTGGAACTCGAAAGCATACATTTTTACGCTGCGACCGGCAGATCCCACCGAGATCACAACTAACGGGGAAAAAGTGCCTGCACAGCTGATCACGGTTAAGACCGATGTTCCCGAACTGGACGCACTGGGTCTCAAAGTTTGGCTTAGTACCGAGGATCGTGTGCCTCTGCGGTTTACCGCGGGCCCATACCAGGCTGACCTGATCGCTCCACCCTCAGAATTTCCAAAATAATCGGCCTCACGGTTTTAAACATCATGTGGGTTATTCCTCCTAATTGAAATTGAAAATGGTTTTCAATTAGGTTATCATCTACTTTAGATGTTAACCGCGCCCCGTCTATCGATCTAACTATGAAAAATGTTTCTGAACTAAAGCGGAATATGGTCCTAAGCGATCTGCCGATAGGGCGCGATGCTCGTGTGATCGCCGTAAATGGGACCGGCCGTGTGACCACGCGACTGATGGAGATGGGTGTTATTCCAGGCGTAGGTGTGAAGGTCGTGAAAATGGCGCCGTTTGGCGATCCTATTGAGGTCCGTGTCCGCGGCTATAGTTTGGCAATGCGGAAAACGGAGGCCGATTCCGTCGAGGTCAGCTTCTAAACCTACATCAATCGCCTCGATGAATGATCAAAAACGGAGATAATTCTCACATAACCGTTGCGCTTGCCGGAAACCCAAATGCCGGCAAGACGACCCTCTTCAATTCACTTACCGGTCTCAAACAAAAAGTAGCAAATTACCCCGGCGTAACCGTAGAGCGTAAAGAAGGGCCGTGGGCGATCAACGGTACGACCGCGAACCTGATCGATCTACCCGGCCTCTACAGCCTGGATGCAACTTCTCTCGATGAAAAGATTGCCCGTTCGGTGATTACGGGTGAGCAAGAGGGAGCAGCGAAACCTGATGTCATAGTTGCGGTTGTCGACGCCACAAACCTTGAGCGAAATCTGTATCTCGTTACGCAGCTGTTCGAGTTCGGCACACCCGTTGTTGTTGCTCTTACGATGATCGATGTTTTTGAAAAGCAAAAACATGAGATCGATGTTGAAATGCTCTCCGCGCGACTAAGGGTCCCCGTCATACCGGTGAATGTGAAGGGCCGCCGCGGGCACGAGGAATTGGCCGCTGAGGTTCTCAAGGCGATCAATGCGACAGCAGTAATACCGTACACCTTTGACCAGAACGAAGCAGAGTCAGGGCCCCACGGAAAAATATTTGCCCGGTACAATTTCATTTCAGACGTTGTCCAGGACTCGGTCTGGCACAGCGATCATCGGAAGCATCGCGTGTCCGAGCGTATCGATCGCGTTCTGACGCATCGCTTCTTTGGTCTGGTTTTCCTTGTTGCTGTGCTGCTGATCGTTTTTCAAACGATCTTTTCCTGGGCCACCCTGCCCATGGATCTGCTGGAAACGGCCTTCGGAGCTCTGAGTGACACCGTGCGTACCACAATGCCGCCCGGTATCCTCGCCGATCTTCTGGCCGACGGGATCATTGCGGGGGTGGGCGGTGTGGTGGTTTTTTTACCGCAGATCATGCTGCTGTTCCTTTTTATTTCGCTTCTGGAGGACTCCGGATATATGTCACGGGCCGCATTTCTGCTGGACCGGCTGATGAGCCGAGTGGGCCTGCACGGAAAGGCTTTTCTTCCGCTGATCAGCAGCTTTGCTTGCGCCATCCCGGGGATCATGGCCACGCGCACGATAGAAAGTCGCCGGGACCGTTTTGCGACGATCATGATAGCTCCCTTTATGAGCTGTTCGGCGCGCCTGCCGGTGTATACGCTCATGATAGCGACGTTTTTCGCCGGGCAAATGGTTTTCGGTTTCATCTCGGTCGGTGCGCTGCTGATGCTTGCAATGTACGCGCTTGGCATCCTGATAGCTATTGCAGCCGCATACGTGCTAAAGCGAACGGTCCTGAGATCACCGCCGCCGCCGTTTCTTATGGAGCTGCCGCCGTACCGGCTTCCAAATATTAGGACTGTGTTCCAGAATATGATCACGCGCGCATGGCTCTTTTTGAAGAGGGCTGGAACGGTGATATTGGCCATCTCTATTATCCTATGGGCGCTGATGTATTTTCCCCGGACGGCCCCTTCGTCTTCTGAACAAGTTCGCATCGCGGTAGATAATCCGGCGGCCGCGCAAACCGACCCGCTGCCTGAAAGCGAACAGTTAAAGAACAGTTTCGCAGGAAAGCTCGGCCGTACGATCGAGCCGGTAATTCGCCCATTAGGCTATGATTGGAAGATCGGAGTAGCTTTGATCGCAAGCTTTGCGGCGCGAGAGGTGTTGGTCTCCACGCTCAGCATTATTTACAATGTGGGAAAGGATGAGAACGAGCAATCTGAAACGCTGATCTCGGCCGTCAGGAATGCCAAAACCGACGATGGTAAGCCTGTCTGGACACCACTCACAGCGCTTTCACTAATGGTCTTTTTTGTATTGGCAATGCAGTGCATGTCTACGCTCGCCATCGTTCGTCGAGAGACCAACTCGTGGAGGTGGCCGCTGTTCATGTTTGTTTATATGACAGTACTAGCCTATGTCGGAGCTCTCATAACGTATCAGGGAGGGAAGGCCCTGGGTTTCGAATAATGTTTAGTATTCAATATATTTTCGTTTTAGCCATAATATTTACCGCAGCGGTTTATGGTGTCGCACTGTTATATAAAAAATCGAGGTCCTTTTCGGCTAAAGCCGGCTGCGGCGACGACTGCGGCTGCAGCGGCGAAACCAAAAGCTCTAACTCCATAACTTGAGCGAAGGCCAGACATTCTTAACCCCGGGCGTGCGTGCGATGTTCCTTTCCACGTTCGCTTTTTCTTTGGCGAATGTCTTTGTGAAACAGGTCTCACACATCCCAGCGATGGAGACGGTTTTCTTTCGCTGTTCCATTGCGACACTTTTTTGCCTTATCGGTTTATACCGCGCAAATGCCGACCCGATCGGAACCAGCCATCTGTATCTGTTACTTCGGGGCTTGTTCGGCACGACTGCTCTGTTCTGTTTTTTCCTCACCCTGCAGCAGATGCCGCTGGCCTCGGCCATGACGATCCAATACCTTTCCCCCATCTTTACGACGATAATCGCGATATTTGTACTAAGGGAGAAAGTAAGGTCAGCACAATGGCTGTTTTATGCTCTTGCCTTTTCCGGCGTTATCGTCATAGAGCAATTCGACACTCGGATCTCGCCGCTTTTCATGGGGCTTGGCATCTTGTCCGCGTTTTGTTCGGGTATGGCATACAACCTTGTGCGAAGACTCACGGGCAAAGAACATCCGCTCACGGTTGTTTTGCATTTTCAGTTGGTCGGCCTGATTGCTGGGCTTATAAGCCTTTTATTCCAGTGGGAGGCTCCGCACGGATGGGATTGGCTTTACCTCATGCTTATAGGTGTATTCTCACAATTAGGGCAGATGCTTCTTACCTATGCTTTGCAAAATGAGCAGGTCGCCGGAGTTGCTATCATTAATTACACCGGGCTAGTTTATGCATTGACGATAGGCTGGATTGTTTTTGGTGAAGACCAGGGATTGCTTTCGCTTGCCGGGATGGCATTAGTTGTCACCGGAGTGATCATGAGTGTTTTGTACGGGCGGCGCCAGATGAGACTGGCGGCCCTCGAGACCACGGCGGCTTAGTACGCGAGAATGGAAAATGTTCAGATAAAAGCCGCAGTGATAACGATAAGCGATACCCGTACTCAGAATGAAGACCTGTCCGGTCGAACGCTCGCTGAGTTGCTGTGGACCATAAGCGCCGAGGTGGTCGAAAGCGGTATCTTAACCGACGATCTTGAACAGATCCGTAACACTCTTTACGGACTGGCAGAGCGCGAGGACATAAATCTTATTGTGACCACCGGCGGAACTGGTTTCGGACCGCGGGACAACACGCCTGAGGCCACAAGGTCTGTGATCGACCGTGAGGCCCCGGGCCTGTCAGAAGCCATGCGTCGCAGTACTGCAGAAGCCACCCCTTTAGCGATGCTGTCGCGAGGAGTTTGCGGAATTCGCGGCAACACGCTCATCGTAAATCTGCCAGGTTCCCCAAAAGCCGTCGAGGAATGTTTTGAAGTGATCCGCCCCGTACTTAATCATGCCGTCAGCCTATTATCGGGAAAGCAACAGCACTGAGGCGGCTATTCACCGCACTGAAATTCCACCTTTCTAGTCATTTTGGATGCGGTTTTCTGGCCCAGGAGGCTAGCAGTGATGGTCACGGTATCGCACATCGAGCCGTACAGGTAAACCGGCACGTGATACTTTCCGCCTTCTCCGATCAAACCTACCTGTTCGGTCTTGCTGAACTTAATCCTTTTGCCTTCAGTCACGTTGATCCGTACCTTGCGTCCCACGACAAACTCGCCCGGAGGGCCGCTGATAGCGACGGTCACGAAAAGAGAAGTGTCGAGATCGTTGAAAAACGATCGCGGGTCGGCGGCGGTGATCTCATCTTCAAAGACGCCGCGGGATTCGATGAACGGTAGGATCTTGATCTGTGTGATCTTATAGTCCGCCGGCTTTTGCGCACTGGCATTCAAAGATGTGAGGCCCAGGAGCACAATGAGTGTTATTAGAATTAGTTTTTTCATTTTTGATGTCAGACGATCTGTACAGTGAAAATCGTCGTTGGAGACCAATATAATATATATCCGCCGCAAAAGTTAGTGGTTTCGCTCCACAATTACTCGGAGGTTGGGTCGGCTGAACGCGTCGCTCGCGCAATATACCGAGTGATGGATTCATTTAATGCCAGACCTTGGACAATCAGCTCGGCCAACCCGGGCAGAAAAGCCGCCCGCCGAAGCAGCGATGCCATGCGGAGCCGCTTTCCAAAGATCTTGGCGTAACGAGCTCGGTAATCTGAGCCCAGGAGTTCAAAAGTTCGTGCTCCAGGCGCTGCTTGAAAATAATCCAAAATAGACGTCGTGACAACAGCCGAGTTTTGCAAAGCGATGAGTATCCCGCTGCCGGTAAAAGGGTCCATGAAAGCGGCCGCATCACCCACGGATAAAAGACCATGAGTGGGGGCCAGATCGAACCGGCCATATTGTTCGATGGGCACTGCCAACCAGTTACCATTAACACTAAATTTCTTAAGACTCTGACTGGCGCGGCGATTTTTCATAACAATGTTCCGCACCAGATCACCGGCATTTGAATTGTGTTCCTTTGCGGCGGTGGTGGATACGATGAAGCACAAATTATGTAGACCTCCCTCAACGCCGATGCAACCCCCATAACCGCCCTTGTAAGCATAGATCTCGCAACTCTCAGGGCTGATCTCAGCACCAGAAAGATGGGCCTTAAAAGCGACGAACTTCCCCCGAGGCCGAGCTACATGTCTTGCCTTTTCTATTTGCCGGGCAAGAACGCGAGAGCGCCCGGTTGCATCGATCGTAAGGTGAGATAGTACGTCACATTTTTCGTCCGGTGACCGGAGAGCCAGGCCGATAACTCGTTTGTTTTCGGTGACGAGTCCGACGGCAGTCGTTTCTTCGAGCACTGTTACACCGACTGACCTGGCCCGAAGCAGCAATGCCGCGTCCATCGCCGCCCGGCTCAAACCCATCGCAGCGGACCCTGAGGCGAACCACTTACTCGCTATGCTGACGGAACGTCCGGTGGCCGCATAGAAGACCGTACGTTGTATCGGAGTGCCCGTTCCTGAAAGGATTTCGTCTTTGATTCCGAGCTCGTCGAATATAGGCAGACACTCAGGTGAGATAAATTCGCCGCACAATTTTTCTCTTGGAAATCGCTTCTGTTCCACGATCAGAACTTTCAGGCCTGACATGGCAAGGCGGATCGCTGTA
>JBHENG010000014.1:11126-32207 GCA_046262195.1 Pyrinomonadaceae bacterium
CAACATCATATTGTTCGGCTGAGCTCAAAGTTAACCCCCTTTGGAACCTGATAGAACAAGACGAAAGAAAGCACGCCGATGCACGACCGCATCCTTCACCCCGGCTGCTTTTGCTATGGCAAGCAGTTCGGCCGGCTTGTAGCTTCGACGGATCGAAAGTGCCCCGTCATCGACCGTGAATCGCTGAAAAAACAGCGGACCTAACGTTTTATAGATATAGTAGGCGGCCGCGTGCCTGTGAAGATCTATCATCACAAACCTTTTTCTCGCCGTACGTGCGGCATGCCCAACAAGTGTCACCGCCTGATCGTCAGTGAGGTGATGAAGAAATAGGGAACTGATAACAAAGTCAAAACTGTTCTCAGCAAACGGAGGTTTCAATGCATCGCAGAGCACAGCAGCAAGCGGCCCGGCATCCCTTCGATCTTTTATTGCCCGCGCCGCATTGGCATTCAGCTCCGCACCCACAAGTAAGCCGTGATTTGTTCCGATAACTGCGCGGGCCGTTTTGAGTAACTCACCGAACCCGGCTCCTACGTCCAGAACAGAGACGTTTTTATCTGTATCGGGTTGGACTCCATCAGCAAGGACCAGGCGGAGCGCCCGTGCGTCGCCCAACCAGCCATTTATGAATCGCATTTCCGCTTGCCATTTTGCATATTCCGCCGCGGTGTAGTCGCCGGTATCGAGACGCTCAAGCTGTTTGCTGCGTTGTTTGAAACCGTCAAACACTTTCACTCGAGCACCTTTTCGATCACAAGCGCACTATTCTTCGAGCCGAAGCCGATGCAATTACAAAGAGCCACAGAAACCTCAGCCTCGCGAGCGACATTAGGAACATAGTCGAGATCGCATTCGGGATCAGGCACGTCAAGATTTATGGTGGGCGGCAAAACTCCCGTTTCCATTGCAAAAATAGTTGCAGCGACGCCCGCGGCGCCGCTTGCCCCCTGCGGGTGCCCTATCTGTGACTTGGTTGCGGACATCGGGATTTTTTTGGCTCGCGACCCGAGCGATGTCTTGACGGCATTTGTTTCGATCCTGTCGTTCAGAAGAGTTGACGTGCCGTGCAGATTTACATAGTTTACATCCTCAGCCGACCGTCCTGCGTCCTGGAGTGCCAACGACATCGCCCGGGCGGGTTCTGCCCCGCTGTCTTCCAAACGAACGCGATGGTACGCATCACATGTGGACGCGTAGCCCGTAACCTCGGCATAGATCTTCCCCCCGCGTTCGCGTGCCGCCTCAAGGTCCACAAGCACGTACATCCACGAACCTTCCCCTAACACCATTCCAGAGCGATCCTTTGAAAACGGCCGCGATGCCCGGTGCGGCTCCTCGTTCCACTGGGTAGTCAAAACCGTCATCAGATCAAACCCCTTCAAAATGCCCGGGGCCAGCGGGGCATCGACGCCGCCGGCTATCATAATGTCCTGACGACGCGAGGCAATGTGTTCAGCCGCATAAAAAATGGCGTCAGTCGAGCTTGTGCAGCCCGTGGAGACTACGTGTGAGAGACCGCGAAGTCCAAATGCCATCGAAAGCTCCGAAGAAAGTCCGCCATGCGTCGATGACGGTATCACATAAACGCTGGCTCCGGCCGTCGATCCGTTATACCAGTATGAATACTGTTTCTCGGTAAATGCCAAACCTCCGCCGCCGGTTCCGATCTCGACGCCGAACCGCTGCCGTTTTTCTAGGGAGAGTTCATTGCAGCAAATGCCGGCGTCCGAGAGTGCTTCACGTGCGGCGGCAAGGGCCATGGGAACAGTTCGGGCGACATGTTTCCTGTCTTTTGGATCGAGTTGCGATTCCCAGTCGAAATCTTTAACCGATGCAGCGATCTTTGTTTTGGAATTCGAAACATCGAAACTATCGATCCGGCTTATGCCGCTGACCCCGGCACCCAGCCCTTCCCAAAATTGAGCGCGGCCTATTCCGATAGGTGTGACACAACCCATCCCCGTTATGACTACCCTGCGCCGCGGTAAATTAGATCTCATATTACTCAGGCGCCTTGTTCAAGCCTTATCTTCGAGAATAACACTCCGTGGCCCGATGGGCGGGCATTAATCAGGTGTTTCGTCGGTAATGGGGAGTGACACGATGAATTTAGTGCCAGAAGGGATATTCTCTTCGACGCCAATCGAGCCGGCGTGTGCGGTCACAATGCCGTAGCAGACGGCCAGGCCCAGACCTGTGCCTTTGCCTGCCGCTTTTGTCGTGAAAAAAGGATCGAATACGACACCGCGGTCCGAGGAGGGTATTCCGGCCCCTGTGTCAGAAACGCAGACCATAACGTGATCGTCTGCAAGGGCTGTTACGACCGACAGTTGCCCCCCTTCAGCCATCGCGTCGCGTGCGTTCAGAAGAAGGTTCAGGAATACCTGCTGGAGCTGATCTTCGTTCCCAAAGACTTGTGGCAGATCCGATTCAAGCTCTGTCGTGATCGCAAGGTCCTGAAATGCTTTATCAAAGCTCGCGAGTCTGAGCGCCGTCCGAACAACTCGATTGATGTCGACATTCGTTTTCGCGGCGGGGCGAGCACGAGAAAAGTCAGTCATATCTTTGGTGACTTTCGTTATGCGTTGTATCTGGTCGGAAATAAGATTAAGTTTTTCGCGAGTTTCGGCAGAGTGACCTTCCTGCGAACGCATCATCTGAACCAGTGAGGATATGGAGGCAAGCGGGTTGTTTACCTCGTGCGCAACGCCCGCTGCCAAGGTTCCCATGGCAGCAAGCTTTTCAGCCCTGATTAACTGATCATTCAGACGTCGCAGCTCCTCTATGTCCGACGCCATTTTTCGGCTCATTTCATTGAACGAGTTTGCGAGCAGCCCGATCTCGTCATTGCTTTTTCGCAGGTCGACCTCAGTTCCATACCCCCCTTTGGCTACCTCTACGGCCGCGAGCGTAATTCTCTGGAGCGGCCTGGATATGGTTCTCAGAATCAACGACAGCAGCAGGAGGTTTGGGATCAGCGCCGAAATGACACTGAAAACCAGGTAGCGGCGCCATGCTTCGTAATCCATGCCGTTGCGAAACGCCCACCATGCGATCGGTACCTGAAACAAAGCAAAGCTCACGACGGCCACGACGGCAATGGTTAAGGCCACTTTGTACGTGATGGGAAAGAGACGAAATTGATTGAGAGCCGTCTGGAGTGAAAAGAGCTTAAAATTTAAGATCGCATATGCATAGATCAACACACCCGGCAGGACAAAAATTGCGCTGAGAGGTAGCAGATCGTAATTACCGAAAAACGGCAGAGCGATATTGGCAACGGTTTTTAGTACGCCCGTGATCGCGAGGCCCCAGATTATCGCGCCGACCTGCTGACCTTTTTGGCGGCCCGCAAACTTTCGATATTTACTCCACAATATCGCCGCGCCAAAAAAGAAGAGAAAATAAACGTACGTCACAAAGGCGTAGGCGAGGGGGGTGAGCTCGACCACGAAATGGCTATTCTCAAAGCCGACCTTTCGCCAAAGTAGCCCGAATAAAGCTGCGGGTATCAGCGCCAGCCCAGGTGAGAAAAGGATCGCCGCCCGTCGTCGCGGCGTTCGATCGTCTTCCGGAAAAACCCACGCGAAAACCACCATCGCATACTGCATGAGCAACGCGGTGATGAAGCTTGCCCACGCCCACCAACCGGCCGCAGGGCCCCGCGGAAAGAAGTTCCAAAAAATTAGGTCTTTTACTGTCCAGATCGCAAGAAATGCGATAAAGGCCGCAAATGTCTGGTGAGCTCTTTTCCGCGGATCGGCGACGAACACATAAAAACCGAGCCCGACCAAAAGGAAGAGCGAAAATACGTGGAGCACCACCAGCATGCTGTAAATATATAGGTACGAGGAGTGATAGCAAAATTTAGAACGGGTCCGAGTGTTCCGACCGCCGCCTAGTACGCACTCGGCCCGGCCGCTGCCCTGGCATGCAGCCTTTGCGGAACGGGCGTGTCGGCGGGCCTAGGTGAGGGCTGCAGGTCAATAATGTTCAATACCGGGTCATGCTCGCATAACCTCCTTCTAAGTTTTTCGAATTCTTGCCGATCGGTTTCGCCGCTGTCCAGAAGTGTGGCAAACACCCTTTCAAACTCACGCCGCGCTTGAAGCAGATGTTTATGCAGGTGTGCACGCTGGCGCCGCTCAAGACATCTTGCGGCAAGACGGCCATGCGGATGTTTAGTTACGGTGAAGACTTCGTGTACCGTCCCGTCTGAATGTTGATCCGCGGCGTCCAGCAAACCCGCATAACGGTAAAAGATTTCTCGGAACTCAAACAAAAGACGTGTTGACGATCCGGCCGTTGTGACCCTTTCGATCTCGTGCCGCAGGCTCGCGCCACAATCCGAAATGCACTGGGTTGTCGCAAAAAAGGAGCTCGACAAAAGCTTTTTACCGAAAAAGATCAGGCATATTGGCCATAACGCCAATGAAAACAAAGCAGCCGGCGCTTGACCTAAGGTTGACGAAGGCTCATTTCGGGTCATCTGAAACACCCCAAACGGAGCTCCCGCAGCCAGATAAACAATGATGAGATCGATGATGGTCACGCTGCTTTAATGGCAAGCAACGTGCCGTTTACTTCGGCGCATAGCGATCGCCGAAAAGCCAATGTATACTATGATTTAAATAATACGGAACAACCCGACGACCACCGTCGTAATCTAATTGTTTGCAAATCGCAAAATGTAGTACCTATTTTTGCAGAATGCGAATTCGCAGGGATGCTGCATTTAATCAAGGGGAGCATTGAAATGATAGATAAAAGTAAAATAAAAGTGGTCAAGAAGACCGAGGCTGCGGCCACAAGACAAAGCAAAAAGAAGACAACGACCTCGCGAATGGCGGCCCGTGAGATGGTCTCTACTGTGACAGATTGGGTTTCCGATCTGAAGCAGCGAAAAAGCGAAGAAACAAAGGCGGCTCTGGACATGTTGTTTGTTGCGACGCCCAGGACCACCGGCTCTTAGCCTGTTCTTATTCAATAATAATAACTTACAAATAATTAGTGTTATGAGTGCGGTCGCTTCCGTGGCCGCATTTTTGCGCGCCGCTGATAGAGCAATAAAAGCGTTTGCCTGAATTTGAGTTTCATTGTTATTCTTAACTCCAAATCCCGGCTCACAAGTTACCTATGCAGAGGAAAGTGGTTATCGTTACAGGCGCGAGCAGCGGCATCGGGCAAGCATCGGCGCTGCTCTTTGCAAATCGTGGAGCTGTTGTGGTAGCCGTGGGACGCAATCAGACAGAGTTATCAAACCTTAGCCGCAGGGTGGACCAAAACGCGGGTTCGATTAGGGCGCATCTAGCCGATGTTAACGATCAGTCCCAGCTCGAGCGGGTTGTTTCAGAGACAGCTGACAACTTTGACCGGATCGATGTATTGGTGAATTCTGCCGGAATAATAATGAACGGCTCGATAGAAACCACAACGGCTGACGATTGGGACAAGATGATGAACATCAATATGCGTTCAGTGTTTGTCCTTTCGCAAAAGTGCGTGCCGTTTTTGGCGGAGACGAAGGGAAACATTGTAAACGTATCGAGTGTGGCGGGAACTAGAGCCTTCCCAAACGTTTTAGCCTATTGTGTTTCAAAAGCAGCAGTGGACCAGTTCACGCGATGTTCGGCATTAGAGCTAGCGTCCAAAGGCATACGTGTCAATGCCGTTAATCCCGGAGTCGTTGTCACTAACATCCACAAACGGGGCGGCATGGATGAAGCCCGGTACGAAGACTTCCTTGAGCACTCTAGGAGCACTCATCCTCTCGGCCGGGTCGGCACACCTGAGGAGGTGGCCGAGCTCATTTATTATCTGGCATCCGACAGAGCCTCATGGATCACCGGTGCAACATACGAGATCGATGGGGGCCGTGGTCAGACGTGTGCGAGATAGGTATGGCCGCTTAGAAATGAAATGAAGGTTCAGATGCTTCCCAGCACGATCGATCAGAATGGGCGGGCTTCGGCACGACAGCATCTTTTATCTATCATTATCGATGATCGAGTGGCGATCGATGCGGGTTGCCTGGCATTGTCCTGTACGAATGAGCAGCGACAAGAAGTTCGCGATGTCGTGTTGACTCATACCCACCTTGACCATATCGCCGGGTTGCCGCTCTTTATCGATGACCTTTTTGCGAGCCTCAGGGCGCCCATACGGATACATGCGACGATCGAAATGATCGAGATCCTCGAACGTGATCTCTTTAATTGGTCTATCTATCCGCGTTTTTCCGAGCTCGCAAACGACCACGGACCGGTGGTGGAATATCGACGGTTTGAGCGGGGCGACGAATTCGAGGTGGCTCACCTATCGGTCCGAAGTGTGGCGGTCAATCATAAAGTGTCCGCGAGCGGCTATGTTGTCTCAGATGGGACGGCATCGGTTGCGATCACGGGCGACACGGCCGAAACAGAGGAAATATGGGAAGCCTGTAATTCTTCCGTCAATTTAAAGGCTATTCTCGTCGAATGTGCTTTCCCAAACGAACTCGCTGACCTTGCCGACGTATCAAATCACCTCACACCCGCCGGATTGGAAAAAGAGCTAAAGAAGCTTCAGCGAGAAGACATTCCCGTTTTTGTCATCAATATGAAGCCGATGTATAGGGAAACAGTGATAGATCAGATACAACGGGCCAAGCTTGCCCGGGTGGATATACTTGAAATTGGCCGGGCTTACGAGTTCTGATCCGACGCGGACTTTTCACGTCGAAAGTTTATTGCCTCAAAGGCGGTCCGTCGAAACTCCCCGGGAAACGTGTGCAAGGTTACTCTGCCGTTAGGCAGCACTTTTTCTATCCGATAAGTCCGCTCCTCGCGCGAAAGATCGGGCATTATCTCCGCGCGAAAGGTGACGTTCATTTCGGGTCGGGCCCATGTGTCGCCGGGACCGGGCTCGTCTGACATCTGTCGCATATTATCAGGATTCAATATCGGGCTCTTTCTTATGCTTAGCCTTACGCCCCGATGGCCGAAGCTTTTCATCGGGAAGATCACTGCCGAAGCGGCGACCCGCCGGTGCCGTGGGCTTTCTGATCGAATCAAAAACCGGTCGTTCCACCTGCTTTGGCTTCTTTTTTCTCGGCACATTCAAATTGTAGCACTTAAGCTATCAGCGAACCGACAGGGCACCCGACCCCTCGTTACCGCCCAAAGTACAACTCAGAAACATTGACTTTGTGCAGGAAAAATCCGAGTATAAGGTGGCAAAAGTCTCGATAAACAGGCCTTTTCAGCTTTTTAACACTACATATTGGGTGATGCACTTTTACTTGGATGCGGACACAAATTCATAAGGCCCGACCGCCGTTCTGGTTACCGGCCTCGAATTACTACGTGATGGCAGTTGCTGTTTCGGCAGCGTTTTTCTTTCTCGTCTGGGGCATCCTTCAAGACGGCGGTGAGGAGGCTCCGTGGATCGCGGCCGGAATAAGTGCAAGTGTTCTGCTGCTTGTCGCGGCCGTTTTGCGCGAGTTAATACTGCGACGCGCCAGAAACCTTTCGATCCGACAGGAGAGAATGCGTGACGTTGTCAGTACGGGTGTTCGGACTGACAGTCGTGACGGTAATAAGCTGACTCTGGAAAGGAATGCAGCTATTCTTACCGAGATCAAAATGAAGTCTGACGCGGCGAATGTCTTGAACCGGTTTTCCGCAGCTCACCTGGAGGTAGCCGAGCTGTGCGGTGAATACATTTCCCGCAATGAAACGGAACTCAGCACAGTGAATCCCGGTTCGCCCCGGCTTAGCGCACTCCTGAGGGGACGAACTGCGGTTGCTGAATTTCATAAGTTTCACCTTCTGCGGTGGGCTGAGATCGAGTCGAGGCAGTTTACCAGCGAGGCCCAAACGCGGGCCGACACCATAGAGAAGATCGATTCAGCCCAGAATGCACTTCAGGTTCTGGATTCGGCCTTGGAACATTATCCGGAAGAATCCAGTCTCTTACAGTCGCGCGAGGTCGTGCAGGAGCTGGTCGAGTCGATCAAGCTAGGAGATTGGGTCGAACGAGCGGAACGAGCCGTATTTGAACGCGACTATGCCCGAGCGAAGGGGCTGTATAACGACGCGTTGTTTTATCTTGGCCGCGAAGATATGAAAAACCCGCGCCGGGAAAAGGCTGTAAGGAAGATAATCTCCGACATCGAAAAGATCCGACTGATGGAAGCTAAAAGCGATCATGAAGCTGGGAATTCGTAGGGCTCGTTGTTAACATTTATCGATAATGATTTCCCAACGATGCCCCAAGTGCCGCAGCCATCGAATAAGGCGCGGCTACAGACCTACTTCCGTTCTGTCCAAAATATTCTTTCGATATAATTTATTATGTGATGCCTGCAACTGGGAATTTGCAGGATTTGCCGTTCCCGGCACGGTCGATTCGCGCTCAAGCCGAAAAAAAAAGCGAAGCACCGGCGCATCAGACAACCGGAAGAAGAAGTAGGCCATATCTTATATCTAATTCCGCGGGCGGCCCCAGTTTGAAGAAGTCCCTATCATTTATTTGTTCTCTTATGTGCCTCTCAGTGGGCCATCTCGCGTCGAGCGCCCAAGCGACTTCGTTCCCCGCGAACAAGCAGAACGAGGACCAGATACACCTCGTCCATTTTGGCGATATTATTGATGTAGATGTCGTAGGCAGCTTTGAATTTGACTGGCGCGGCACGCTTACACCCGATGGATTTCTCGATGGACTCGATGCGTATAGTGAATCAATATACGGCCTTTGCAGGAGCGAATCACAGATCGCAGCAGATGTGAGGCGGGCCTATTCAAGGATCCTACGCGATCCACACGTGGTCGTGCGTATCGTTGATCGGTCGAATCGTGCCACGGCTCGTGTCGACGGCGCGGTCAGGAACCCCACCCGTTTTCGGATCCAGCGAAAGGTCAGTCTCCAGGAGCTGCTCATTCGTTCTGGTGGACTGACGGATGCTGCCAGCGGCGAGATCAGTATCTTCCGCGCCGTGGATCTTAGCTGTCGAACAAACGCCAATCCGGCGTTAGTCGGGGGTCAGCTAACGGGAGCGAACGATGACGTTTCCATGATCATGAACGTCAAGATCAGCGAACTGCTTAAAGGCAAACCGGATGCAAATCCGCTGATACTGAGTGGGGATGTGGTCACCGTCAAATCGGCAGAACCTGTATATGTTACTGGAGCTGTGGCCAATGCCAGGCTTGTTTATATTCGTGACCAGGCGACGGTGACCAAAGCCATTGCCGCGGCCGGCGGATTATCGGGAGACGCCGATGGAACCATCGTCACTATATTTCGCCGTGGGGGACGTGATACAAAAACAATCGATTTGGACATGGGCAAGATAGTGCGCGGTGAAACGATCGACCCAGCTTTAAAGCCATTTGATATAATAGACGTTGGCTCAAGAGGCGGTGGTAAACGAAAGTATCCGCCTGCATCCGCGCCGGAGCGACCAAAGCAGCAACTATCGGAGCTCCCCTTACGTATAATTGATTGAAATGTAACCACAGGACGGAAAAGTACGTCTTATTGTATAATTAACGGTTGTACCGTTTTGCCAAGGCGACGGTGCATCCCAATCGATGGCAAATAAATCAAAGAAGTTAACTAGGCGGTCATTAGCTCTGATATGGATGCTTGTTGTAAGCATTGTCATCGGCGTGCTTATCGCTTATGAGCAGATCTCGATCCTTTACGTTCTCGCGACATTATCTATCGTCGCGCTGTTGCTGATAGTTGGTTTTGCCGACCTCGAGGCCGTAAGCCGAACCGATAACGCCGGTAAAGCCGAGAAAGCACGTTCGTAGATGAAGCACCTCCGTTCCATAATGTGTTTGGTTCTGATTCTCGGCGTCGTCGCGGTGAATACACACGCGAGCTTTATGTCGGGGATGCCAAATCGTAGTGACTTCCCACGCCTTCGTTGGAAGGACCGTACGATCAACATCGCAGTCTCGAGTTCTCTCATTCAACCTAATTCAAACATTAAGACAGACAGTGATGTAGTGGGTGCTTTACGCCGGAGCGCGCAGGCATGGCAAGCGGTAGCGAACCTACAGATACAGATAGAGCCGTCTGAGCGCCAGAACGTGAGTCCATCGGGCCCGTCTGGCGACGATGTAAGCTTGATCACCATTGCACAGTCGGCGGAAAATGTACTTTTGTTTTCTAAGAATCCGCTGGCAGAGTCCGCAAAGACCAGAGTTTTCTATAATCGGAAAGGTTTTATTACAGAGGCAGATATTGTGCTGAATCCGTTTCAGCAGTTTTCCACGGACGGCACGTATGGAACCTTTGATCTTGAATCTACTCTCACACATGAATTAGGTCACCTTTTGGGGTTGCGGCATTCCGATGTTCTGGGCTCGATGATGTCTGCGGGACTTACAAAGAACGGGACATTTGGCATTTTTGAATCGCCGTCCCGAACGCTAGTCGACAGCGATATTGCGGCTGTCAGGGAATTGTATGGCCTCAGTTCCATTACAGAAGAGTGCTGCGGAGCAATCGGCGGCAAGTTAGTGCAGGCGGCGGGGAAATTTCCACGGAATGTGAGCGTCTGGGCAGAGGAAAGCGGTACGGGTCGTGTCGTTGCTCAGATCGAGGCCGGTGCGGACGGCAGCTTTAGACTTGGCGGGCTGCCGGCAGGCACCTATTCGGTGTTTTGGCAGAAGAGAGATGCCGCCGCTTCGCCGGTCGGAGAACTCGGAACCTTTCGTGTCGAAACTGATGAGACAAAGACCATTTCCGAAAAAATAGTTTTTCGCCGCTCAGATTTTTCACTGAACTTCATAGGTGTAAACAGCCGGCTGGCCGATGCGTCCATTGCCCTGCGATCGGGTCAGGAATACACGGTGTATCTAGGGGGCCGTGACCTTCATTCCCAGGATCTAAAGATAGAATTCAATTCACCCTACTTCAGAGTATCTCCGAAGTCGATAGCCGGCGAAGATTTCGGTGAGGGCATCTCTGTGGTGAGCTTTAGGATAACCGTTGATCGCGCCACTCCGTCGGGGCTCTACAGCATTTTTGCTAGTGGATCTGGTGGGGCGATGGGCTCGCTTATCGGCGCGCTGAGTGTGCAATAAGACAGCCCCATGCGGCTGCCCAACATATTATTAGAATAAGACGAACGCTGTTGCGTTTTTTTTTGGCCTGTGCATAATTAGCTTGTTCACCTCCCGGTGAACATCGGCCACTTCGGTGGTCCGGGGGCGACGGTGTGGGAGACGGCGCCCCCGTACATATTTTGTCCGGTGTGGACCTGAGGGTACTCAGCGTAGGATCGATCTTGTTCGACCGTAGACATGCCAATATGTTTCCGGTAGGTCCTTGTTTTAGCTACTTTCCTAGAAAAGCCGCGAGTGCGTAACGCACCGCGGTCTTTTAGATTGAGAGTATGAAAAATACTGAACGAGGGTGGTTCAAAAAATGGCTTTATCAAGGTGTGACCGAGATAGAAGGTCCCCACGAACCTGAAGGCCGTCACCCCCAGCACCCGTGGTGGAAAGTAATGTGCCTCACGGGCGTCGATTATTTTTCAACTTTGGGATATCAGCCTGGAATCGCTTTCCTCGCCGCCGGAGCACTTTCACCTTTTGCAACTCTCGTCCTGGTTCTACTGACTCTCTTTGGCGCCTTGCCGATGTATAAAAGGGTTGCTGAGGAAAGCCCTCATGGTGACGGCTCGATCTCAATGCTTGAGAAGCTGCTGTCGCGTTGGAAGGGCAAGATGTTCGTCCTCATGCTGCTGGGGTTCGTTGCGACGAGCTTTATCATCACTATTACACTCTCGGCTGCGGACGCCGCCGCACACATCACCGAAAATCCATTCGTTCACGAGCATTTGCGGTTTCTGAATCACGAGATCATCGTGACCCTTCTTTTGATCGGCTTACTAGGGCTCGTGTTTCTGAAAGGTTTTAACGAGGCTATAGGGATCGCCGTTGTGATTGTGGTGATCTATCTGTTGCTGAACGTTATCGTGATCGCGTTCGGTCTGTATCAGATCTTCGGACTACCGTCCGACGCTTTTGCGAACTGGCAGTTTAGGGTATGGGCGGATCCCAATGTGAACGGCAGCTCATTTTGGCTGATCATTGGTGCGTTATGGTTCTTTCCAAAACTGGCTTTGGGATTATCCGGTTTCGAGACCGGGGTCGTGGTTATGCCCCTGGTAAAAAGTGACACGGAGGAGCCTCCGGACGGCGTTGAATCGCTTCATGCAACAAGCCTAACCGAGACCGATCTTTCCGGACCTCAACAGGAGTTCCTTGAGGGTCGTATCCGCAACGGCAAGAAGCTGCTCAGCGGGGCCGCGATAATTATGAGTTTCCTGCTTGTGGGAACCAGCATAATCACGACGATGCTCATCCCGCCAGAGAAATTTCAGCCCGGCGGTGAAGCGAATGGCCGCGCGGTAGCATATCTTGCTCACACAATGCTGGGCGAGATCTTTGGAACCTTTTACGACATATCGACCATTTTGATCCTCTGGTTTGCGGGCGCGTCAGCTCTTGCGGGACTTCTGAATATCGTGCCCCGGTACCTGCCCCGGTACGGCATGGCTCCTGATTGGGCACGAGCTACACGTCCGCTCGTCCTGGTTTTCACGTTGATCTGTTTTGTGGTGACGATCCTGTTCGAGGCCGACGTTAATGCACAGGGCGGTGCATACGCAACGGGTGTGTTGGTTCTGATGACCTCGGCAGCAGTGGCTGTCGCGATATCGGCCTGGCGACGTTCTGAGAGGGCGTGGCTGGCTTTTGCCGTGATCACGCTGATATTTGTTTATACGACAGTTGTAGGCATTATAGAGCAGCCAAGCGGGCTTAAGATCGCCTCGTTTTTCATTTTCGCGATCATTGCAACATCATTCATTTCGCGAGCCATGCGATCGACAGAGGTGCGCATCGACCGGATCGAGCTGGACGAAGCCGCTCAGGAATTCCTTGATCAACTGGATGACGAGGGTGAATTCCGGATAGTAACAAACCGTCGGGAAACTGGCGACACTGCCGAATACCGATTCAAGGAGCACGAGAAGCGTGTCGATAACCACATACCATCGTCAGACCCCGTGCTCTTTTACGAGGTCGAGACCGGTGACGCTTCTGAATTCAAAGGCAAGTTGTTCATTCGCGGGGTAGATGTCAACGGCTACAAAATACTTCGTACGCAGGCTCCCGCGGTACCGAACGCCATAGCCGGGTTCTTGTTATATTTACGAGATAAAACGGGAAAGATACCTCACGTGTATTTTGGGTGGAGCGAGGGTAATCCCATTATGTATCTGGCGCGCTATATATTGTTCGGTGAGGGAGACACCGCGCCCGTGACACGCGAAATATTAAGGCAAGCGGAAGAGGACCCGGAGATGCGGCCCAATGTTCACGTCGGAGGTTAAGTTCGCCCGTTCGACTGAGTGGCAGGCTGCTCCCCATTCATGGTGATGAAACATGCGCGGCAGTAAACCGGGCGGCCCTGGCAGGGGTAGAACGGGACGGTCGTGCTGGTTGAGCATCTCGCGCAGTCGGCCCGCACCTCGATGCGGTGCTTCTTTCCCGTCAGTCGAGCGGTCTCGATCGCCTCAAGCCGGCGGTTCTTCGCCTTCTTACATTCCTTGCAGCGTTTCGGTGGGTTTTGGAGCTGTTTATCTCGAAAGAAGATCTGTTCGCCAGCGGTCCAGATAAAATCGGAAGCGCAGTCTATACAGGGGATCGAAAGGTCTTCGAATTCGGCTGTGTCCGGGTAGTGGTTTTCCTTGAGTACCTCAGAATCGCTATTTGACATAACCAACCGCCCCCCTTTTCGATCCCACATCGGCAAACGCGAAATTTTGTTGTAGATTTTACAGTGAGGCAGCCATAAAAATCGTGCGATCGATCCAACAGGGGATGATTTCGACCTTACAACTATCGGTTTTACCTGTCAAGAGCACGTGCTTCCACCGCTCATCCAGGCATCAATATGAATGTTCTTGTCATCGGCTCAGGCGGTCGTGAACACGCCATCTGCGCCGCGTTCGCCAGAAGCGAGCGGACCGCGCGCCTTTACTGCGCGAATGGAAACGCCGGCATTGGACAGATCGCCGAATGTGTTCCCATAAAGCCCGAAGACCTGCATGAGCTGCGAAGATTCGCCATCAAGAACTCGATCGATCTGACTTTCGTCGGCGGTGAGTCGTCACTTGCGCTGGGTATCGTCGACGATTTTCAATCCCATGGTCTTCCAATTATCGGCGCCAATAAACGCGCTGCCCAGCTTGAAGCGAGTAAGTCGTTTGCCAAGGACTTCATGCTGCGGCACGCGGTTCCCACGGCTAGGTACGCTACTGCCAACTCACCCGCTGAAGCTGTTGAGATCCTCCACTCTGGAACTTTCGGTGATGAAAGTTCTCCTGTGGTTGTAAAAGCGGATGGCCTGGCGGCCGGCAAGGGGGTGGTCGTTGCGCAGGACCGTCAGCAGGCGATTTGTGCGGTCAACGAGATGGCCGCCCTCGTCGGGCATCACGCAGCTGAAAAGATCGTTCTCGAGGAATGTCTGATTGGCAGGGAAGTGTCATTGCTAATGTTTGCGGACGGGGAAGATTTTGCCCTCATGCCCACCACGCGCGACCACAAACGCATCTGTGAAGGCGATACGGGACCGAATACGGGCGGCATGGGGACCATTACCGACGCATCGCTGCTTACATGCGAGCAATTCAAAGATATTACGCATCGCATAATTCGGCCGACGCTCGGAGGCTGCTTTGACGAAGGATTCCCTTTTCGCGGCATTCTGTTCCTTGGGCTAATGATGACGGCCGAGGGACCCAAACTGCTTGAGTACAACGTCAGGTTTGGCGACCCTGAAACCCAGGCGATACTCGTTCGTCTCGAAACGGACATTGTGGAGATCTGCGAGAAGATGGTCTCGGGCGCACTTGCGAATTCGGTGATCAGGTGGAAACCGGGAGCGTCCGCGTGTGTTGTTCTTGCGTCTAAAGGATATCCGGTCAAGCCCGAGATCGGCAGTGTTGTAAGTGGCCTCGAGGCCGCAGCAAAGCTCCAAGATGTCCAGGTATTTCACGCGGGAACGGGAAGGTCGACAGCCGGCGAGTACATTACTACTGGAGGACGTGTCCTGGGAATTACGGCGACTGGCGATGATCTGCCGAACGCACTATCTAAGGCATATGAAGCGGTGGCGAAAATCAGTTTCGAGGGGATGCAATATCGGCATGACATCGGTCGATGACACCACAGCGTCGGTTTCAGGGAGCTAAGGCGTTTTTCTTCCTTAAAAACTCTTCGGCGCTCGTCAGGGTGACGCCAAAGACTTTGGCGGTCTCGCGCATGTCTATAACGGAATCGGTAGTAGCACAACAATAATTCAGCCCCATTAGATTTGCTGCGGCAGGAGAAAAGAACCGCATCATCGGAGCTGCAAGTTTGAAAACGACCGCGGGAGTATGACGTACCTTGAGTGATTTGGAAAGGAGCTTTTCAAATATCGTCACCACTTGCTTTTGCGAAAGAGCCTCCGGCCCGCCTATATCAAATGTTGCATTATTTGCGTGCGGATTATCGATAGCAGCAACAAGGAACTCGGCCACGTCATCAACGCAGACATAGCTACGCCTTGTATTCCCGTCTCCAAGTATTCCAACACTCCCTTTGCTTACGTCATCTTTGATCTTTCCGAAAAATTTGGAGGAAAACCAAAACGGCCTCGCAACGGTTACTGCTTCGCTGCCGCGCAGCGGCATGTCACTGCCCATCATCGCGAATGTCACGTCCATGAACGCATCGGCACGAAATATGGTGTATAGCAGCCCACTGTCGCGTAGGCGGGCTTCGGTAACACGTTTCTGGCGAGGCAAGGGTAATCGATCGAACTTCGGGTCAGAGGTCACTGAGGCGTAAATGAAATGGCGAACGCCATGTATCTTGCACGCGTCGATCAGGTCGGCATAACCGCGATCATCAACAGCAATGAATGTGTCTGTCTTTTCTCGCGGTACGGCGGCGTTAGCAGTGGCGATGACGGTGTCAATACCGTTGCAGGCAGCGTAAATGCTTTTACGATCACGAAGATCACCAAAGGCCAACTCGACCCCCGCTATTTCAAGATGTGTGAAATTGGACGAACTTCGCACAAAGGCACGTGGCTGGTGCCCACGTGCGACAAGCTTCCGTACAACAGCAGTCCCCAGCTGCCCGGTGGCGCCTACGACTAGGACAATCTTTTTATTCGCTTTTTCTTCCATTTGGATAAGTTAACGGTCGTCAATAGTTATCGACCGATTGCTGATAGGCCACAAAGTTTCGATTCATTTCATCAATGGAGTCACCGCCGAATTTTTCACGAATCGAATTGGCGAGAACGATCGCCAGCATCGTTTCCCCAATGATCCCAGCGGCTGGGACCGCAGTAACATCGGACCGTTCGAAAGCGGCCAGGTCTTCCGCCTTGGTGTCGATGTCGACTGAATGCAAAGGTTTTCGCAAGGTGGAGATCGGTTTCATATAGCCGCGGACACGCAGCTCTTCGCCGTTTGTGATACCTCCTTCAAGTCCGCCAGCGCGGTTTGTCCGTCGGGCAAATTTCCTGTCGCCATGAAATATTTCATCATGTACGTCTGAGCCACGTTTCCCTGCATTGGCAACGCCCGTTCCGATCTCTACCGCCTTTATTGCGTGTATTGACATCACTGCTTGCGCGATGCGGCCGTCTAACTTTTCGTACCAGGAGGTATGCGACCCGAGCCCGACTGGCACTCCTTTCGCGATCACCTCAAATATGCCTCCGAGAGTATCGCCGTCTGTTTTTGCGAGATCGATCTGCGCCATCATTTCCTGCTGACTGGCAGCATCAGCGCAGTTTAGCGGCGCATCGATCGGTATCGCGGTGACCTCCTCCCATGTTTTCCAAATGGGATCGATCTCGACGTGGCCGAGTTTGATCACATGGCTCCTGATTTCGATGCTGAACAGAGCGAGAAGCTGTTTTGCGATGGCACCGCACGCCACACGTGCTGCCGTTTCGCGAGCCGACGCTCGCTCCAAAATGTCACGGAGGTCGCGTGTCTGAAACTTTTGTCCCCCGGCAAGATCGGCGTGTCCCGGCCGAGGGCGCGTGACCGTGCGGGGATTTTTCGGTTCGGCAGTGCTGACATCCGCGGACATGACTTCCTGCCAATGAACAAAATCCTTGTTCTCAATTGTCATTGCTATGGGTGAGCCGAGTGTTTTGCCGTGGCGGACCCCCGCGATGATCTCGACCGTGTCTGTCTCGATCTTCATACGACCGCCACGCCCGTATCCCTGCTGGCGCCGCCAGAGCTCATGGTTGATAGCGGATACATCGATGGGGAGGCCGGAAGGTACGCCCTCGACGATCGCTGCCAGAGCTTTGCCGTGGGACTCGCCTGCCGTAGTGAATCTGAAGAACATATGAATGAGTCTTTGCTATTCCGTGTTGACTAACGTCTCCGGCGTCCTGCGGCGAAAGACTATCAAGCTGATACTGCCGATAATGAGCAATCCCCCGATAAATGTTTGAGGCGGCAGTGTTTCGCCGAGCACTATCGCTCCGATCACCACGGCCAAAAGTGGGGTGACGAGAGATATCATCATGGCCTTTGTCGATTCGATCCTATTTAGCAGCCAGTAGTATAGCCAAAAAGCGGCGACCGTGCCGAATACCGTCAAATACAGCACGCAAATGACCGCCCACCAGGTCCAATGAAATGTAAGTGGATTACCCTCCGCCGCAAGGCTATAAACTATGATAGCCGGCAACCCGCATAGCATCTGGCAAAACAATAATGCGGCCGGGTGTACCCCACCGCCCTTTGCCTTGATGAGGATCGACGCCTGGGCGGCTGCGTAGGATCCGATTACAACAGCAACGCAGCCAAGGAAGGCCATAAAGCTCTGGACCTTTAGCTGATCGATAAAAATGATGCCTACGCCTATCACGCCTACGGCGATCGCAAAGATCTTCAGTTTAGTTATGCGTTCGTTCGGCAGGAAAAACCATGCGAGTAACAGTCCAAAAACCGTGATCATTGACTGAAGCACGGCGGCTAATCCTGACGTAATGTGCTGTTCACTCCAGAACACCATGCTGTAATTGATCGAGAACTGCAGCACACCGGTCAATGCTACTACACGCCACTCCTTTGCTGTTCTTGGCAGCGGGATGTGCTGCATGCGTATGACAAAAAAGAGGATTATGACGGAGAGCAAAAAACGGGAGGCCGCGAAGGCGATCGGCGGCAGATCCTCAAGGCCGATCTTTATAAATATCCAGGTCGTCCCCCAAATGAGGCAAAGTATGAGCCAGATGAGGACCTTCATTAGTTATGTTCGTAAAAACTCAGCGAGGTCTCGCCCTGTTTCAGAATCCGCCATCGGCGAACTTTACCTATCTCGTCGGGAAGCGCCTTTTTAGCATGGTGCTCCGTGACCAGTAAACCACCTTCTCGCAATAGAGTTGTATTGAAGCCAAACTCATGAAGCGCGATCGAGTATTCCGATTCATACGGAGGGTCGAAAAATGCGATATCCCATCCGGTTGTGTGTTCGCGTCCGCAGAAGTTTTCCACATCGAGCCCGAGTATTTCTGTCTCAGTCTCGGCGATGTCCAGCTTATCGAGGTTCTCTTCGATCAACGCACAAGACCGCCTGGATCGGTCAACAAACGTAACGAACTGGGCCCCGCGTGAAAGAGCTTCGATGCCAACCGAACCGGTTCCGGCGCACAGGTCCAGAAACCGGGTATTCTCATCAATGCGAGGCGATAGGACGTTAAAAAGGCTTTCTTTAAGTCTGTCGGATGTCGGCCGTGTCTTGTTACCCGGGGGGCTTTTTAGGATCCGCCCGCCGTATACGCCTGCAATGACTCGCATTGATACAGTTTAGAGAATAGAGTTGACAGCGGCAAAAGTTACGCGACATCGGCCAGGCGAAACCGCGGGTCGGACCGAGCTATTCGTACCAGACGGGACGTTTCGGTGGACATTCGATGTTTGGTCAGATATTGTTCTGCTTCGCTGCGAGCAGCTATCAAAATGTCCAGATCGCGAACAATGTTCCCGATCTTGAAGTTCTGGATGCCGGATTGACGTGTTCCGAGAATTTCACCTTGCCCGCGAAGCTCGAGATCTTTTTCCGCGATCTTGAAGCCATCGGACGTTTCTTCCATTATGCCCAGCCTCTCTTTGGCCACGGCTGTTTTCTTATGGCCGGTGAGAAGCACACAATAGCTTTGTTCCGCACCTCTTCCCACACGCCCCCGCAGCTGATGAAGCTGTGATAACCCAAAGCGTTCAGCATGCTCAATAACCATAAGTGAAGCATTGGGGACGTCAACGCCCACCTCGATGACGGTCGTGGACACCAGAATATCAAGCTTACCCTCAACAAACTCCTTCATGATGGTTTCCTTGTCGACGGCTTTCATCTTCCCGTGTAGCAGTCCCACTGTGTACTGCGGGAATACACGTGTCCGCAGATCGTCATACATCATTGTCGCCGCCTTGAGATCCGATTTTGCAGATTCCTCGATAAGCGGGTAAACGACGTAGACCTGACGCCCAAGCTTGAGCTCGCGGTCGATCCCTTTGTACACACCTTGTCGCTGATCTTCGCCCAGGACCACCGTTTTGATCGGCGTGCGGCCCGGCGGCAGTTCATCGATGATCGACACGTCTAAGTCGCCGTAAACAGTCATAGCAAGCGAGCGGGGGATCGGCGTTGCGGTCATAACAAGAATATCTGGATTTAGTCCGCTTGCCTTTAACTGTGCCCGCTGAAGCACGCCAAACCGGTGCTGTTCGTCGATAACCGCAAGGCCGAGTTTTGCAAATTTTACAGCCTCCTGAATGATCGCATGGGTGCCGATAATGAGATCTATCTCGCCTGCCGCAAGAGAAGCGTGTACCTTCCGCTTTACTGCAGCCCTCGTGCTGCCCATTAATATTTCAATCCGATACCCCGTGCTCGACAGTAACTTTTCAGCATTTCGATAGTGCTGCTCCGCGAGGATCTCGGTCGGGGCCATCAAAGCGGTTTGATATCCGTTTTCCATGGTTGCCAGCATTGCCAGGAAAGCAACTATCGTTTTGCCGCTGCCCACATCACCCTGGATCAGGCGGTTCATCGGTGCATCGGACGTGAGATCGTCGAGTATTTCCCGAATGACTTGGCTCTGAGCACTCGTCAACTTGAACGGCAGGATCGATCTCATGCTCTCTTTTACAGCATCTGTGATCTCTATGACCGTGCCTTTGGGCTCTTTTTGCCGCTCACCTCGCAGCAGCTGCATTGAGAACGATAGAAAGAAGAATTCCTCAAAGATCAGGCGCCTGTGCGCTTGGCTTTGGAACATCTCGTATTCCGAGAGCAGGGAATCATCGGGTGGAAAATGGATCTCCTTTAATGCCTGGCCTCGCGATATCAAGTCATTACGTCGCAATAATTCTACGGGAAGCTCGTCCGGAACCGCTGCTATGTCGAGACTACCCAGAAGGCTGTAAATGATCTCTCGAAGGCGTTTGGCCTGAAAATCACCGAGCTTGCGGTAGACGGGCACGCGGCGGGCGGTGTGCACTGTTGCAAATTCCGGACTGGCATTGTCGTCGAGCAGATCGCGATCGGCGCTCGAGGTTGGAGGTGGATCTGATAAGTCTTGTGTTTTGTCGCCTGTGTGCTCTGGCCCCAGCCGGTCAGCAACTGCTAACGCCGCATCCAGGGGTAAAATCTCGAGCTCATCAGGCTTAGTCAACATTAGGGAAAATGTGTCCCGTCGGCTATCCCATTCCCACTTGCCATAGGCGACAAACCGCGTGCCCCTCGCGAACCGCTCTTCATAGTAGTCGACTATTCTCTGGGCCTGCTTGCCGGAAACGAACCATTTCACAACCACTGGCCGCCTTGAACGGCTCGCGTCTGCTCCCGTGATCTCAAAAATAAACAATGGCGGCTGGCGAGGTCCGCGGTTTCTGCCCACCCGGCTGCCACCTGACATTTTTACGTAGATCTCCACCGCGGCCTCCAGCCCGTCAGTGAGATCATCGATGCTGATGAAATTGGACCG
>JBHENG010000014.1:32217-38089 GCA_046262195.1 Pyrinomonadaceae bacterium
TCATATCGAGAGGGCAGATAGTTCAAGAGGTCCTCGACGGTCACCGCTTCAACGCTGGTCTTGTCCGCAACGCCGGCCAATGCCACCGCCAGCTTGCGTGAAACCGCGGGAGAAAGCTTCCCAACCTTGTGCTGTGAAAGCTTGGTAATACTAGTCCTAATGGTCAGCCCCATTCAAAGAATTATGTTCGTGTACTGAGCGTAAATGGGTTAAAGTCCGTATTACGATCAAAGAAATCTTCGTTTTCCGCTTGTTTGAGAAAGGCAACGATCTTATAGGTAAATGGGGTCGCCAGTATCTCCCATAAAACCTTGATCAAATAGTTCCCGATCATCACGCTGACGACTTGCTCGGTCGACCATCTACCAAAAAACGCGATCGGATAGAAAATTGCACTGTCCACAGCCTCGCCGGCAAAGGTTGACCCGATCGTGCGCGTCCACAGATGCTTTCCGGCAGTCATGATCTTCATCTTCGCCAATACGAATGAATTAACAAATTCGCCCGCCCAAAATGCCAGTAGCGACGCCAGCACTATCCGCCATGTTTGGCCAAAAATAAGATTCACGGCCGACTGCTGTTCGGCGGACATAGTTTTTGCCGCCGGGAGACTGGTAACCACATACGACATAAACGACGCGAACAGAAGCGCCGCAAAACCGGCCCAGATCACCCGCCTGGTGCGGGCGTAACCATAGACCTCGGTGAGGATGTCACCGAATAAATAACTCAGCGGGAAAAAGAGAACACCCGCACCGTAAATATATTCGCCAAAGAAGGGAAGGTTGATCGATGAGACCTTGTGTACGCCGATCAGGTTTGAACAAAGGAGTACCGTCGCAAAGGCCGCCATCATCAGGTCGAAGTAGCGATATTGCCGGCGGGTTTGCATCGCAGAGGATTGTAACAAAAAAAAGAAGCTCACCGTGTCGGTCAACTTCCGGGCTCTTGTTTTAGCTGGTTTAGTACGGCAAAAACGCCGCGGTCTTAAGCGATCTCGCTGACGTGCCTGGTCAAACGTGACTTATAGCGGGCCCCCGTATTCTTGTGGATAATCCCTTTGTTCACTGCTTTGTCGATAAGCGAGACCGTCGGGTTCAAAAGGGCGACACTATCATCTTTATCCTGACCCGCGACCGCTGTACGTAGTTTCTTGATCGACGTTCGCAGTTTGCTCCGATTGTTGCGGTTGATCTCTTTCCGCTTCTCGTTCTGCCGTACGCGTTTTTCTGCTGATTTATGATTAGCCATCTGGATTCGTCAAGTCGAAAATTACACTGAAAACAAACTTTAGAGTGTAGTTATTCAGGCCCAGCTTGTCAAGGAAATTAGCCTATCGCTCCAGCGTGGCTGCAAATGAGTGCATCAGGTCGACAAAGAAAGTGACGATCGGCGGATAGAAGATAAATTCAGGTCTAAGCGTTGCGGAGAACATGGACGGCATCGTATCGGCAACAAAGCCCATTTGAGTGCCGATCAGTAGGCCCGCACCCAGGCAGGCGAGGAAACCTCCGAGTAAAAACGCACTGGCGGCTAAGCGTGAATAGGGCTTTGTTTTGCGTTCGTTGTCGTCCAATATCGAGTCGTGGATATTATCGTCAATCTCGGTAAAACGTTCCAGGCCCTCACGAATTCGGCCGATCAAATGGATCACACCGACTACAAACAGGGAGACAATGATGATTCGCCCGACGATCTCAGAATTTGCGAACATCTTCGGCTTAAATGCCGTTGAGAAGATAGCCGTCACAAACAGGGCCACCATCGGATAAACCACCTTTTGGAACGCCATCGCCTCTCGGCGCTCCTCCGCTATCATCCGATCGATGATATCGTTGTAGCGCTTTTCGTACACCATCTGCCGCCAGCGCCTGGCGTGCGGATTTGTCGAGGCAAAAACGGAATCGCCGTTGCCATTCCCGTTAAATTGAGCATCGACGATCCTTTTGTCGTATTTGACGCGCTCCCGAGCATTACCCAGGACCTCGTAGGCCTCGGCGATAGCGGCAAATTTAAGAGCTGTTTCCTCCGACCCGTTATTGCGGTCCGGGTGCAGCTTTCGCGCCAGGCGCCGGTACGCCGATTTTATCTCGGTTCCCGAAGCTTTAGGTGACACTTTCAGAACGTCGTAGTAATTCACCATCTGACGATTGTTTTTAGGGAGAAAAGAAAGTTCGGAGCCCGACGGCTGAGGGCGTCAAACACCGGAAGTATAACATAATATCGTCTTTTTTTAACCCAAAATCAATCCAGGTCGTCGATCTGGAGGCTGATAGGATAAGCACCGCCGAGTTTTACGGCGTCGACAACACGGGCGACGCTGCCATAATCCTGCGTGCGGCGCGCCTTCACAAATACGGTGCGTTCGACGCTGTCGCCAGGCGGCCTGTCTGCTTCGTTTGCGAAAGATTCCGAAATGTCGCCGTTGGCGACGCGCTGCCTGAAAACATCCGCCAGCCGCTTAACAAGTTTCGACATTTCTTCTACTGTTCCAACATTCTTCTCCTGATTCAGCATTAGGGTGCCGTCGGAAGAGATGGCGACGACCAGCGCCTTTGGGTTTGTAGTATGCGATGAAACATCTTTTGGCTCGGCGGGTATTCGGGCCTTGAAACTGCTCGGTTTGAGCGGTGAAACGATCATAAAAATGATCAGCAGTACGAGCAGCACATCGATGAGCGGCGTGACATTGACATTTGGTTTATTCATCAGAATTCTCCTCCCGGAGAATTTAGACACCAGTTGAAGGTAATTGTTCCCGACCCTCGATAGTGATCACGCCCCCTATTGCAGCCATCAACGCCTTCGCCTTTATCAGCGTTTCCTCGTATTCCGTTTCCGGTTCACTGTCGATAACTATTCCACCACCGACATTGAAGGTTGCCGTGTGGTCGCGAATCACCATTGTTCGTATTGCGACGCTAAGATCGAGTGTTTTTTTTCTGCCAAAGACGCCCGCCGGAAGGTAATAGCCGATGGCCCCCATCGAAAGGCCGCGGCGAGCTGGTTCGACCCTATTGATGATCTTCATCGTGCTGATCTTTGGAGCACCAGTGATCGAGCCGCATGGGTACAGCGCGGCAAGAATATCGGATACATCAACGTCAGGTCTTAGCGTGCCGGCGACAGTCGAGACAAGGTGAAACAAGGTTGGATGCTCCTCTAGGTCACAGATCTTCTCAACGTGTACAGATCCATACCGGCAAACACGCCCGAGATCGTTTCGCAGGAGGTCCACGATCATCGTATTTTCAGACGCATCCTTGCTGCTGACGATCAGCTGGTCTCGGAACATATCGTCTTCCCGACGCGTTTGACCGCGTGGCCGCGTGCCTTTGATGGGTGAGGCAGTCATGCGCCTGTTTTCGTAATCCACTTTAAAAAACCGCTCGGGCGAGGCTGATACAACGGTTGAATCGCGACGCTTGAGGTAAGCCGAAAAGGGAGCGGGATGTTCGCGACGCAGACGATGAAAGATCAATTCAGGGGTAAGATCAGCGGCCAGCGTGGCCGTGAGCTGCTGGGTAAGATTAGTCTGATAAGTGTCGCCATCCCGGATCAATTCTTTTATGTCCTCGATCGCCCGGAGATATTCGGCCTTTGTGAAGTTGGATCCTACGCACGAATGCGTCTCGGATATGTGAATGGGATTTGGAGAGTTCCGAAGTTTATCGGCTAATTCGCGACAGCGGTGACCGGTGATGGTCGTCGTATTCGAGTCGTAATCGTGGATGACCAATTTATCGAAAGTGGCGACAAATAAGTCGGGCTCAAGCGGCTCCTGGTCCTGTTTGTGTTCCGGCGCTATCCGCAAAAGTTTGTTGCCGAAGTCGTACGAGATAGTAAAAAATGCGGCCATCGACCCTGCGAACACTTCATCCAGAAATTTCAGAGTTGCGAAGGGATCGTCGTCGGACCGCTCGACAGCCGCCACTTGACCCACCCCCGCGATAAGCAAATGCGATCCCAGATGTCCAACACCGCAGCTATCCAGCAGGCAAACAGACTCAGTGTTGGCCAAATCCATCAAAGCGGTAACCAACTCATCTGCAGGCATTTCGAGGTCGAACACAGCGGGATTTTATCACGTTGCAAAATTTCACTTTCAAATCGCCTTTAGCGTAAGATGTTGCGTGCCCGCATCTTAAAAAAACTTATGAATCCGGAATTTAGCGACAGACAAAACTTAATTCGCGGTCTGGGCCTGATCGCCGCGATATCAGTCATTATCGGTAACGTTATCGGCACCGGCGTGTTTCTGAAGGCACGCGTAATGACGTGTAACGTCGGAAGCCCGAACTGGGTCATTGCCGCATGGGTCGTCGCCGGTCTACTGTCGCTCGCGGGTGCGCTTACCTATGCTGAATTGACAGCAATGAAGCCCGAGGCAGCCGGCCCATATGTTTTTCTGCGCGACTCGTTCGGCCGCCTGTCCAGCTTTCTTTTTGGGTGGATGCAGCTGTTGATCGCAAGGACGGGATCCCAGGCCGGCGTGGCCGTCGTTTTTGCCATCGCTGTAAACGACTACCTGGGCGGCGTCCTCAAGCAAACTCTACTGCAGACGACAGTTTTCGGTTATCCGTATGAGATGACCTCACTACAGTTGATCGCTCTCGTCGTCATCGCTATTTTTACGACGCTGAATTGCCTGTCTGTAAGCCTGAGCGGTCAGATCGCCGCAACGCTCACCGGCGTCAAACTTGCGCTCGTTTTGTTTGTCGGTTTGGGAGCATTTCTTTTTGTTACGGGCGGCAGTCTCGCCAATTTCTCTTTAATGGAAACGGGTGGTGCGTGCGAAGGCGTGGACGCGGCCGTGAGGTTCGGCTCTGCCGAATATACCTTCCTGGCTGGCTTTGCCGCCGCGATGCTCGGGGCGCTTTGGGGATATGACGGCTGGGACAATCTTTCCTTTGTGGCAGGTGAGGTCAAAAACCCGAACCGTAACATTCCGATCGCGATCATTGGCAGCGTGCTGCTTATCATCTTCCTGTATGTCGCAATTCATGTCGCTTATTTCTACATTCTCGATCCAACCGCTATCGCGTCAGTATCGAAGGACTCGTCAGTGGCGATGGTCGTAGTCAGCAAGTTCTTTGGCGGCGATGTGTTAAGCCTGGCTACCGGTGTCGGCATGGCCATCTTTACGGTGGGATTGATGCTGTCTTCACTCGGTACTCTACACACGTCCATCCTCAGCGCGTCACGTATACCGTACGCAATGGCAAAGGACGGCCTGATGTTTCAGCCTTTCGAAAAGCTTTCGATCAACGCGGTGCCGGTGAATGGCGTGCTGTTCCAGGGCGTCTGGGCAAGCATCTTGGCCCTATCTGGTTCGTTCGATACACTGACCGATTACGTTATCTTCGGTTCGTGGATTTTTTATGCGCTGATAACATCATCGATCTTTGTGTTTCGAAGGAAGTATCCTGACGCCCCGCGTCCGTATCGCGCCTTCGGCTGCTAATCATTTTGGGATTGCCCGTCTATTACTACTTAACTAAGGTAAGGAATGGGTCGCCCGCAAGCGACGCTCAAGAGTAATGGCGGTACAAGACAGACGAAGCGGTCAAGAACGCCGCGTCACAAGCAGGTATCCGGTGGAGTTTGATGTCGAGTGGGAGGGCTCATCGGGCCGGGCACCCGGCTCAATAAGCGACGTAAGCATCGACGGCTGTTTTGTGCTTAGTTCGGGAGATGTGATCGACGGCGAAACTGTGAAGATGTTTGTCCCCTTGTCGGACGGCATGAAGGTGGAATTCTCGGGCCGGGTTTCAAATCACGTGTTAGAGATCGGATTTGGACTGAAATTTGACCCCCTCTCTGCAGCCCAGCGGGAATTACTTGTAAAAATGGTCCGCGCGACTCACGGTGG
>JBHENG010000015.1:0-37694 GCA_046262195.1 Pyrinomonadaceae bacterium
GATCGGCATTGTGCCGGAGACGGGCGGGCAGCCGATAGGAACTGTTACAGATGTTGCGGCGTTCAATGAGGTGCTCGAGCGGGCCCGAGCGCAAGACTCGTCGGAGGTCGACTTTACTCCGGACGAATTTTCTCTCGGTGCGGCACCAATACAGCTGCAGGATGGCCGGAAATTTTTTCTTCTGGTGCGATGGAGCCCCCCTCGCGTACCCTCGCTTCTGCCGAACTCCGGTCTTGGTTACGTGCGGCTCGGCGGAATTGTTCTCACTGCGATCTTGTTCTGTTACGTAATGGCGCTGTATCTCACGTCGCCTATCATGAAGCTCCGTCAGGCCACAAAGAAGCTCGCGAGCGGCGATCTCTCGACACGCGTCGCGCCACAGGTCGGCCGGCGTCGGGACGAACTGGCGGACCTGGCCCGAGATTTCGACAACATGGCAGAGCGGATCGAGAGTCTTATCACAACCCAGCAGCGTCTTAATCGCGATATCTCACATGAACTCAGATCGCCTCTCGCCCGCATGAACGTGGCGCTGGAGATCGCCAAGCAGAGGTCAGGTCCGGAGACCCTGCCGATGCTACAGCGGATAGAGAATGAATCAGATCGGCTGAACGAGATGATCAGTCGGCTTTTGACTCTCGCGAAGCTTGAGAGCGGGGCCGAAGAGATGGAGCCTGTTCGTCTTGATCTGGCAGAGTTGGTGCGTGATGTCGCTGCGGATGCTCAATTTGAAGCGGAGGCGATGGGAAAATTCGTTGAGGTGTCGAAAACCGATTCGTGCCACGTCATGGGCAGCGAAAATTTACTTAGAAGCGCGGTCGAAAACGTTCTGCGAAATGCAGTGCGATATACGCCTGAGCGAACCGCGGTTGGCGTCTCACTGACAGCAAAGAATGGCCATGCAGTTCTTAAGATCGAAGATCATGGTGGCGGGGTCCCGGAGGAGGAACTGGGAAATTTATTCAAACCGTTCTATCGCGTGGGCGAAGCTCGTGAACGAAAGACGGGGGGAATTGGGCTGGGCCTGGCCATCGCTGAGCGCGCAATTAAAGCCCACAAAGGCTCGATCACAGCCAAAAACTCGGCTAGCGGGCTAGTTGTCGTGATAGAGCTCGACCATACCGAGGGCCGTTGAGTTAGCCTAGTCCTCGATAACTGTCGTGCCGCCGGCCACCCTGTTTCGCCGGGCGGTTACGAAAGAGTTGATCCCGGCAAGCAAAAGCATCAGACAGACGAGTGCCATCACTAGCTGCGAGATAACCGCGGCATTCATATCAAGATCTCGAAAACGCATCACGAGCCGGGCGACTGGCAGCACAAAGCCTATCAGAGCCAAGATCACGACAGCATGCATCGCATGCTTTCGCGCACTTTCGCTTCGAGAGGCGATCAAACCTAATACCAAAAAAATAAGTCCAAAGGCCGCCGGAATTAGCGCGGTCAGGCTCGTTCGGCTATAGCCGTAGCCGAGAGCGCCGGCCACGATGAGTAATACTCCCGCAAAAACAGTAAGGTGCGTCATTGTTCGATTTTAACCGAATCCGCGTTTTCTTGCGCTGCCTGACCTCCGCGCATCTGGGAGATCATTTCAGCGATGGTGGATTTAAGGTGCGCCGTCACTGTTTCGTAGCGCTGTTCGTCAGTTGCATCACCGGGCAAGTCGTCGGTTATCGCCCGTGCGTCGATCGGTCTACCGATCCTTATCTTTACCTTTGCCGGCCTTATCCGCCATGATTTGCGAGCCCACACCTTATGAAGTCCATCGAGCGCTACGGGCACGATCGGAAGATCGAGCTCAGTTGCCAAAATGGCCGCGCCTTTCTTGAACTGGTGCAGCTCACCGTCAAATGCACGCTCACCCTCAGGATAAATGTTCAAGACCTTGCCGTTCCTTAGCCCCATGGCGCCAGCTTTCATGGCACGCATCAACTCCGTGTCAGGATTCACCGGGACCACATTAAGCATTCTGGCGATAAATTTCGTAATCGGGTTGCTGAAGAATTCGCTCGCACCCACGTGGAAAATATTTCGAAACAGGTGAAATGGATAGTTCGAACAGAGCACAAACGGGTCGAGAAAACTCTGATGATTGGGGCATATCAGGTACGGTTTCTTGAGCGTCTTTAGCTCATCTAGTCCATTGACCTCGAGCATCATGAACACGCGGCAAAATAGATTAAAGCTCTTATAAACAACAAATGCGAACGCCGAAAACATCGGCCGGTTCCTAAGAACCGTCCTCACCTCGGGAAAATCGTCATCAGCATCGCGAACTATCCGTCCCCAGTTCAGGTCGACCGAAACCAATTCGACATCTTCACCGCCGTGCTTATTTACCAGCTCGATCACGTTTCCAACGGTAAGTGCCTGGGCGGCTTCCTCAGCGTTGAATTCAGTTGAGAACGCTTGTTCCAGCGCGGCGAAAGTCTCGGCCCGTGCCAGGCTGTCGAGCCCCAGGTCGATCTCGAGATTCATGTTCGGATGGATGGTTTCCGCGTCGGCACTTTGCCTAATGGCCGCCGCCACGGCCTTGCCAGTCCTGCTGTCAAGCACAGCACGGTCACCGTCAGACAACTGCCAAACCTTGGCCGCGTTTGACTCGCCCGAGATCACCCCCGACTCGACTTCCTTCTTGAGCTGAAATCGTTTGATCTTGTTTGTCGCGGTCCGCGGCAGAGGCTCAACCCTAATGATGTAATCTCGGACCCGCTGATATTCCGGCAGCTCGCGGCCAAGATTGTCGAGGGCATGGCGGACAGCTTCCTTTGAATTTGAAATGCCGGCCTGCTTGAGGTAAGCAAAATCCGGTACCACTACTGCGGCCAGCTTTTCGGCGCCGGCCCTGGACTCACTTTGGTCCTCGATACCGATGATTGCCATTTCCTCCACCAAGGGGGATTTCAGGTAATGGACCTCAAGATCCTCGGGGTGAACATTTTTGCCGGACGGGAGCACGATGACGTCTTTGCCCCGTCCTACGATATACAAAAAGCCATCTGCATCGATCCTGCCAAGATCGCCGGACCGAAACCAACCGTCCTCAGTGAAAGCCTCTGCGGTAGCCGCGGGGTTACGATAGTAACCATCAAAGACCATCGTGCCGCGTATCAGGACCTCGCCGACCCCATCTTTATCGGGATCGAGGATTTTGATCTCGGCACCTTTCATTGGCTTCCCAACGGACCCTATCCGGTTGTCGCTTTCGGGGGTTGCTGTAGCCGCCCCGCTGGTTTCGGTCAAGCCGTAGCCTTGTATAATGGTAAACCCCAGTTTATGAAAATCGGCCGCCACCGCCTCATCAAACCGCGAACCTGCAGAAATAGCGATCCTCAGCTCTCCGCCGAACGACTCATGTACCTGACCAAAAAATTTTCGTCCCAGGTTTATATTAAATGTGTCCCGCAGCATTCCGTTTGTGGCGAGCATCGTGCGGAACACGGCCTGAACAGCTTTTGGTTTTGCAGCGACAGCATCAAAGATCTTCTTGTGAAACAAATACCAAAGTCTCGGGACGGTCGTCAGGATTGTCGGTTTGAACACCTTCATTGACTCGCTGAGTTCAGCAGGCGTCAATTCCTTTAGATAGCCCACCTGCGGTCCAAATGTGGTTGCGACCCAAAGGTTAACGATCTGCAGGTAGGCGTGAAAAAGCGGCAGCAGACTGAGTATCCGCTCCTTGTCGGACAACCCAAGTACGTCATTGACGCCGGACAATTCGCCCACAATGTTGCCATGAGTCAACGGAACACCCTTTGGCGTACCCGTCGTTCCGCTCGTGTAGATCAGCAACGCGACGTCCTCTCCCGCCGCCTTCGGTATCTCCTTTGCAAAACTGTCTGGATACTCGGTCGAGGCCCAGTCCTTGAAGTGCTGAAATCCGTTGGTTGATTGCTCCAGGTTCCAGACAACCGCTGGAATATGGCGGCCAAGCTTTTCCTGTATCTGCGAGAAGCGCTCCGTTTGGTCCGGCGATAAAAACGCGACCTTGGCCTCAGAATTCTCCAGGAAATTTGTGATCGTCTCGATCTCGCCGTGTGGATCTAGCGGCACGCAGACGGCGCCACGGTACAGGGTGCCCAGATACGAAATGGCCCACGCGGGATGATTTTCACCGATCACCGCAACACTATCACCAAAGGCAACGCCTTCCCGCTCGAGACGATAAGCCACCGCCCTGATCTGGTCGAGCATCTGGGCAAAGGTGTAGAGCTCTGTGTCATTGCCAACGACGCGCATCGCCACCTTATCAGGTCGCTGCTCAAATGCCGAGATCAGCATGGCGAGAAAAGAATCAGCCATAATGTTCCGCGCGTTATTGTGGGCTAGTTGGCTATCAGTTTCAAGCTAAGGTCTATTGCGTGCCGACTTGGGTATAGCTATTTACGCGGATTATCGAAACCAATATACCGTCCTCGTTGGGATCCATGATCGCCTGCGGCTATCTGTTGTTGCGCGAGGGGTGCGGTACCCGCACGCGGAGGGCTTTCGGTTTTATTTCGTAAGTGGCAGGTAAGCGGCCGGGCAACTCGCCATCAGTCTCGATCAGGATCTCTTTTTCCGGGTCGAATGACGATATGTCCACACGCTGGGCACGAGTTCGGCGAACCTCTTTAAGCTTGTGATGCGTTCCTCTGTAAAGCGCGTAGGCGTTCAAAAGGATCTTGACCGTGCTTATATCCCCGATATTTACCACATCGAGCAGTCCATCATTGATAGTCGCGTCGGGTGCAATCTTCATGCCGCCGCCAAAATATCGTGAATTCGCGATGCAGAAACTTATGGTCTGTATAGACCTGACGGGTCCGTCGTCAACCTTGATCTTGATGTTCACCGGTTCAAGATCCATCACTTCCTGAAGAGTCGAAAAAGCGAAGTTGGCCCGCCCGCGTAGCCCTTCAATTGGCAGCCAATCGAAGGCCCTTGTCGATTTGACCCGCTTGATCACCGTCGAGGCGAGACCCACGGACGACACGTTAAGAAAATAGCGAGTGGTCAATTCGTCGTCCATACCACGAAAGGTGACCACACCAACGTCCATCTCGCGCGTGACTCCGTCCCGCAACGCGGCCGCCGCATCACGGTTTGCTCGCGGCATGCCCAGCGTACGCCGAAAATCACCGCCGGTACCGGAGGGCAGCACACCAAGCTCTGCATTAGCACCGGAACGGATAATGCCATTTGCAACCTCGTTGATCGTTCCGTCGCCTCCGCACGCGATAATAAATCTGCGGCCGGCGGCGGCGGCGCGTTCGGCGATGATGATCCCGTCGCCTGGCCCCTTAGTGAAAGCAGCCGTGAACGGGCCAAAATGCGCCCGCAGCTCGCTCGCTGTTTCCGACCACTTTTCGAGGGTCGAACCCGCAGCGGAGCCGGGATTGACGATCACCAGAGGAAGAGTGGTGTCGCCCGGTTGTGAAAGTTTCTTTGCCAACTTATTTATATTTATGCCTTAATCGATTATCCCAAAGGCCGCGGAAAGAACAAAAAGAGCGGCCCGAAGACCGCCCATCGTATAATTATTACATTATTTTAGTGTGAATGCTTGTGCGCTGATACTCCGTTTTGAGCGGTCATTCCATCGACAAACGCATTGAACGGCATTTTAAACGGACGCGCGGACATTAGCACCTGCTTTGGAGCGACTGCCATAAAGGCCTCAATGTCAGATATTTTTCGCGGCAGTTTGGCTGTCATCCATTCAACGCCGGTTTCAGTTACAAGCAAATCGTCCTCAATGCGTACGCCGATGTTCTTATATTTTTCGAAAACCGGACGCACCTTTTCGATAAAGACACGGTTTTCGGGTGTGTCTGGCAGATTTACAAGAGCATCTTCGCGAATGTAAATGCCCGGCTCGTTCGTGAAGACCATTCCCGCCTTCATGGCTATCCCATTACGCCCGACGTCGTGGACATTCATTCCCAGCCAGTGCCCAAGGCCGTGAATGAACCAGTACGAGACCTGACGTGAGTTCTTGTCCGTGACCAGGCCCAACGTGAACAGACCTGAATTGATGGTGTCGCGGGCGATCTGGCCAAGTTGGGCCATCGTGACACCCGGTTTTGTCGCTTTAGCAACTGCCTCTTGCGCGTCATATACGATCTGGTAGATCTTCGCCTGCGCTTTTGTAAATTTTCCGTTCACCGGGTATGTGCGGGTGACATCGGCGGTGTAATGATCGTATTCGGCCCCGACGTCCATCAGCATCAGGTCGCCCTTTTTTACCGGTCCCTGCGATTCCACATAGTGAAGCGTAGTTGCATTTGGGCCGCAGCCGACTATCGACGGATAGCCCCAAAAATCCGCGTTACGGCGGCGGAAAGTGTATTCCACTTCGGCATGGACCTCGTACTCCCAATTAGCACGCCCGACAATCGCCATCGAGCGCATCTGCGCCTCGGTGGTGATGTCGATAGCATGCTGCAGCAGCTTTAGTTCATAAGGCGACTTAATCTGCCTGAGATCGGCAAAAATGGGTTGGGCATTTTCAATTTTGAAGCCCGGGAGCTGTTTAGAGTACTCGTTCTCCCGCTGAAATTCTCGCAAACCGTTCTCATCCTGCGCCGTACGAGGTAAGAGAAGATAAATTGTTTCCGCAGCCGTGGTGATCGCTACACCCTCTTTGGATGAATATACAGCCTTGTCCTTTAGAGCCTGCAGGAAAGCGTTACGTTCCGATGCCTCCACCACCGTTTTCAGGCCGGAGAGGTTCATCGCCTGTTCACTCGAGTACATCTTGCCTTCCCAAGCTTCTCGAGTCGGAACGCGCTTCGGAAGAAACAAAGTCTCAGTTACCGTTGGTCCATCCTTCGAGATCACGAGCATCGCATTCTCCTGCTTCAGAGCGGTGAGATAATAGAGGCTGTTCTCCTGCCGGTATACGTAATCGACATCGTTCGTATAGAGACGGGGCTCGGCGCTGAAAAGTATCAGCATGCTCTTGTCGACCATCTTTGCCGCGACGGCTGCCCGGCGCCGTGCGAGCTCAGTGTGGCGTTCAGCGGCCGTAAACTTCGGTGCCAGAGGTGTGAGCCTTATTCTAAGCGGTGGTTGAGCCGCAATAGAGATGGCCATTGTAAAGATAGCTACGATGGATAACGAAATTAAGAAATATCTCATTGTTTTACTTCAAAGATAAGCGTCCGGCTGGTCCGGTTGCCAAAATAATCTTCTGCTGTCACGGTCAGTTCGTACGAGCCTGGTTCGAGCCTCGCCGCGTCCAGGAACTCCTCTCTAGCGGTCCCACCCTGCACCAAGTTGCTAACTATATAGTTGAAAACTGTGATTCCTGTGGCGCCTGAGACGCTGCCTGCCGCGTATACAAGCGGCACGGCCTCATTCGGCGGCAGCCGGTCGAATCTGATACCGGTGCTGTCCTCCGCAACAATCGGCATTCCGTCACGAGTTACTGAGTAAGAGGCCCGGTATACTCCCAGCCGACGTCGCTCCGAATTGCCGTTTGCCTGGTCATAAGCACGCACAACTATGCGCGTGTTGCCGTTCAAACTAATACGTCCGGAGGCTGTTTTGGTTTCGATCTCCCGCCAGTTCTCGTCAAAAAGGCCGACGTTCTCGATCGTAGGGCTTCGGGTGTCAGAGAGTCCGGGAAAGGATAAAGCATCGATGCCATTCATCTCAAAGCCGCTTCGACCAGCGATAAGATGCACGTGATTCATCGAGTTCAGAGTCCCCACCGGTTCACCGGCATCAAATCTTGCTCCTCTCGGAACGCGGACACCCTCGACCCGGCCCTGAGTATTTCTTATGAATTGAAATCGGTCGTCGTTGAACGGTATTGATGATCCGTCCCGGCCTATCCTGATATGTATGTATCCCAGGGAAGGCATTCTCAGCAATTCGCGACTGGTGCCAAAGTTTTCAACTGCTATAGGTTTGAGTACCTTCTCGGATCGCACGAACCTCGCTGTTTCGCCGTACGCTCCCGCGATATCGAGTCCGTTATGAAACCAGACCGGATTTCCCTCAGTGTTGATCGCGCCGCGGATCTCTCCGAGTGTGCCGGCAACGTCACGCGGTTCGTTAGGCGGATCGTAAGGCCATCTCGCCGGCGCAGCCGATCTAAACTCTGCGGGGTCCCCACGCATCTTATCTATCTCTTCTGCAGTTATCTCATGTCCGTCAGCGCGGGAGCTGAACTTTCGTACCAGCCGGTTGTCACTATCAGCTACATAGATCTCTCCAGATGCGCCGGCGGCCACGCCCGAGGGTCGGTTAAAGCGTGCCGAACGCGCAGAGCCATCCCTGATCCCACGCCTCCTGTTCGAGATCGTCTGAACGAAAGGGAAGGGGCCGCCTCCGATTTGTCGAATTGCGTTTCCGTCTGCGACATACATAACACCGGCACGTGTCACAGTCACAGCCACCGGCTGAAAAAAGGCGGCGAGGTGCGGCATGCCGTCCCGTGCCTCAGTCTCGCCCGTGCCGGCTAGCGTCCAGATACGCCCATCTGGCTCCAGGACCCGTATGAGACGGTTGCCCGTGTCCGCTATTATCAGGCGTTCACCCCAGACAGCGAGACCGGTTGGCGTGTCCAGGGCCCTCGGGCCGTCGGTAAAGATCGGCTGAACGGTTGATGTAGTTTCACCGTCAATGACCCTGATGCGGTGGTTGTAGGTATCCGCTACATAGATCCTGTTCGACGGGGTAACGGCGATGCCGGTGGGGGCGTTGAACTGAGATAAACTTTGCGGCCCGTCAAGATCACCTTTTTGGCCTTTGGTTCCTGCAAGCGTCTGCATACTTCCGTCCGGCGATATTGAGATGATGCTGTGGGTGCCGGAATCGGCGACGAGCAGATTGCCGTCCGTGTCAAATGCCAACCCGGAGGGCGTGTCCAGTCCTTCGGCAAAAATAGTGGTTTGGCCGGGCCTCGTCCGCCAGACCTTTCCATTCTGACCGTCTGAGATAAATAACCCGTCGCCGCGGAACGCCAACCCGAACGGCTCGCCGATCTCGCCGGTGAGCCCCGCAACTGTCGAAACGCTGGTGAGAGGCGCCGGCGTATCGGCGTTTGAAAGAGCACCGCAGCCGTCCGTAATGACCCATGCCGTCGCCGCCAGTAGCACGGCAATTGCCAGTCGGTACCTATGTAAATATATAAAGTGAGGATTTTCGGTGGGATACATTCGCACAGCTTCGTTCCGTCTGTTACTATAGCGGCGCGTTCCGTAGATCATCAAAGGGGGTTCATCAGATGTTTTCTTTACAGGACCTACTGGGTCAGGAGAAAGGTGGAGAGGCGATCGATCAGATCAGCCAGCAAGTCGGCGCAGAGCCGTCGGTGGTTAATTCAGCAATACAGGCGGCACTGCCGTCGATCCTCGGAGGGCTCGCTGGAAACGCGGGAACCCCGCGGGGAGCTGAGAGCCTTAATAATGCTCTCGAGCGGGATCACGACGGCAGCATCCTGGATAACCTGGGCGACCTCGGCGGAATGATCTTCGGCGAGCAGCAAGCCCCACCCCCTAGGCAGGCTGACGCCGGCGGTATACTCGAGCATATTTTGGGGGGCCGGCAGGAGCGGGTGGCGGAGGACGTTAGCTCACAGACCGGACTTAGCGGTGGCCAGATCCAGCAGATTCTCATGATGCTGGCTCCGATAGTGATGGCATACCTCGGCCGGCAAAAGCAGCAACAGGGGGTTGGTTCGAACGGCCTTGGGGGCCTGCTCGGGGGCCTTCTCGGGGGAGCACCAGGTTCCGCAGGGTCCGCCGTCGGCGGCGGGATGTTGGACCGCGACGGTGATGGCAGCTCAATGGATGATATTGCCGGCATGGCCATGGATTATCTGAAAAGGCGTTGAGACCTTTCAATGTAGGCTTCTGTACAGCCTCTAGGTAAACAGAGGCTAATACTTGTTTAACGCCCGGATCTACGGGCCAACCAAGGAGGAACTCTGAACAATCTTTTACGCGGAGGCCTCGCGGGAGCTGCCGCCTGGAAATTCGGCGGCGGGCTTATCTCGACTATCCTTATATTTATATTGGTATTCTTTCTGCTCGGCTACTGTTAAGCGGAACCACAAACAAAAAAAATAGGCGGGCTGCGTGCCCGCCTTCTATTTATTATGTCATCGGAATCCAATGTCCCACTTTCGGATTCTATATGGTTAAACGACCCAACTTCCGAAAAGTTGCAAAAGTGCGCATGAAGAAGAAGATAAGCAGCAACGTTACCCGGTCGGAAGGGATCAAGTATGCCCATATCATCAGATTGACTCGCAAGCGGCAACTATATAAACTCACTATTTGACGTGGTGAGTTATTGCAACTTGCGGCCACTTAAAACAAACGCTAAACAGCAGAGAGTTAAATCAGTTCGTGTCGAAACTCTGTGCTCGGTTGGCACAGGGTTTTTACTTTATGACAGCGTTTCTAGATCTACTTAAAGAAAAGATAGTCATTTTCGACGGCGCGATGGGGACGTATCTACAGTCGTTGAATCTATCTATCGACGACTGGGGCGGCCCGGTGTTTGAAAATTGCTCCGAGAATCTGCTTTATACTCGTCCCGACGCCATTGAATCCGTTCACCGCGCCTTTTTAGAAGTTGGCTGCGATGTTATCGAGACCAACAGCTTTGGCGGAAGTGAGGTCGTGCTGACCGAGTTTGGTATCGCGGACAAAACGTATGATGTTAACAAGCGTGCCGCCGAGCTCGCGAAACGAGTAGCGAAAGATTATTCGACGCCGGAACAGCCGCGATTTGTGGCTGGTTCGATCGGGCCCGGCACCAAGCTGCCCACGCTGGGTCACATCACCTATCGAGATCTCAAAGATGCTTACCGTGAACAGGTCCGCGGCCTCTATGACGGCGGCAGCGACGTCTTAATAGTAGAAACCTGTCAGGATCTGCTTCAAACAAAGGCTGCACTCGCGGCTATTTTCGAGCTGTTTGAAGATCGGCGGGCCAAAATACCCGTGATCGCTCAGGTGACGATAGAAATCTTTGGGACAATGCTGAACGGGACCGAGATCGGCGCCGCGTTGACGGCGCTTGAGCCTTTTCCGATCGACGTCGTAGGCATGAACTGTGGCACCGGGCCAAAGCACATGACCGACAGTTTCCGGTACCTTTGCGAAAATTCGCCGCTGCCGGTCTCCGTGCTGCCAAACGCCGGCCTGCCTGAAGTGAAGGACGGCAAACAGCATTACGACGAGACACCTGAGAGCTTCGCGGCCCAGGTCGACCACTTTGCAAAGGATTTTGGGGCGAATATCGTTGGAGGCTGCTGCGGTACGACGCCCGAACACCTCCGGCAAGTCGTCGAGCAATTATCGGGCATGTCTCCGAAGCGGCGCGACGCAAAGCTCGCTCCCTCGGCATCGTCGATCTACTTCCAGCAGCCCTATAACCAGGATGCCTCGTTTCTCATCGTCGGCGAACGCGTGAACGCGTCCGGCTCGAAAAAGATGCGCGACCTCCTGGAAAAAGAGGATTGGGACGGTCTCGTCAACCTCGCCAAATCACAGGAACGCGAAGGCGCCCATATCCTTGACTTAAATGTCGACTTCGTGGGTCGCGACGGTGTAGCCGACATGCACGAGCTGGCGGGGCGGCTCGCCACAAGCGTCAAGATCCCGCTCATGTTCGATTCGACCGAGTGGGAAAAGATGGAAGCGGGGCTCGAGCACGCCGGCGGCAAATCCTTGCTCAATTCCACAAACTACGAGGACGGCGAGCCTCGTTTTCTCAAGGTCCTCGATCTCGCAAAGCGTTTCGGAGCAGGTGTCGTCATCGGCCTTATCGATGAAGATGGTATGGCTCGAACGGTCGAGAACAAGCTTCGCATCGCAAAGCGGGCGTACGGCCAGGCTATCCAGAATGGCATTCCCGGGCACGACATATTCTTTGACCCGCTGGCGTTGCCGATCTCGACCGGGATCGAAGAAGACCGCAAAAACGCGGACGAAACAATCAAAGCGATCCGGCAGATCAGGGCGGAAATTCCGGAGGCAAATATTATCCTCGGCATTTCGAATATATCCTTTGGCTTGGACCCGGCGGCCCGCGTGGTTTTGAACTCTGTATTTCTGCATGACTGCGTGGAAGCTGGCATGAACTCGGCCATCGTAAATGCGTCAAAGATCCTGCCGTTAATGCGGTTTAACGAGCAAGAGATCGATACTGCGCGGGATCTGATCTATGATCGTCGAAAATTTGACGGTGACCTATGCGTCTACGACCCCTTGGCCGAGTTCACCACTATGTTCATGGGCAAAACAGCCCAATCGATAAAACCTGACACATCAAACCTTACTATCGAGAAAAAGCTGAAGCATCACATTATCGATGGGGAGAGGATCGGCCTGGAAGACTCTTTGAAGGTCGCGCTCGAAAAGTACCCGCCGCTGGATATCATCAACGACATTTTGCTTGATGGGATGAAAACCGTCGGTGATCTTTTCGGAAGCGGTCAGATGCAGCTTCCGTTCGTTCTTCAATCTGCAGAGTCAATGAAGGCCGCTGTCAGATTTCTAGAGCCGTTAATGGACAAAGTGGAGGGCTCGAATAAAGGGGTTTTGGTTCTGGCAACGGTCAAGGGCGACGTACATGATATTGGAAAAAACCTGGTAGATATCATCCTGACCAACAACGGTTACAAGGTCGTAAATCTCGGAATAAAGCAGCCGATAGATGACATCCTGCGTTCCTGGGAAGATACCAAGGCTGACGCGATTGGCATGAGCGGTCTGCTGGTCAAATCGACGCTCATCATGCGGGACAATCTGGAGCTGATGAATGAACGAGGTATAAACGTACCCGTCATTCTCGGCGGCGCGGCCCTTAATCGCCGTTATGTCGACCACGACCTTGTTCCGCTTTATAAGGGGCAGCTTTTTTATGCGCGTGATGCGTTTGACGGGCTGCACGCGATGGATGAGCTTACGGGCGTTGGCCCGACCTCCACTGACATGAAGGCCCGCCGAGCCGCTGTCGGTCTCGCTGGGAATGGCGGCGGCGAGAATAAGGTACAAACGGTCACCCACCCGGAAGATCTCGTGGGCGAGGACGCGAAACTCGGTAAGGCTGCGGCGCGAGTCTCGACGCGTTCAACAGGCGACACTACTCACACTGAGCCATCCGATGTGTCGCGCGATGTTCCGGTTCCGGAGGCGCCCTTCTACGGGTCTCGTGTGGTCGAGATCAAGGATCTCACCAAAGTTTTCGAGTTCATTAACGAGACGGCGCTGTTCAAAGGCCAGTGGCAATATAAACAGGGCCGTAAATCGAAGGACGAATATGATGAGGTCCTCCAGAAGACGGTCTATCCAAAGTTTGCCGAGATCAAGGCGACAGCCATTCGCGAAAAACTGCTAGAAGCGAAGCTCGTATACGGATATTTCCCCTGCCAGTCCAACGGCAATGACCTTATCCTTTATCAGGACGACCTGAGAACAGAGCGCATTCGTTTCACGTTTCCCCGTCAGCCATTGGAGCAGCGGGGAGGCAAAAATCTTTGTCTTGCCGACTATTTCGCGTCAGCGGATTCGGGAAAAATGGACGTCGTGGCATTTGACCTCGTGACTATGGGACGTAAAGCCAGCGAGCATTCGGCTAAGCTCTTCAAATCGGACAACTATACCGACTACCTTTTGTTTCATGGCCTGTCCGTTGAGGCCGCCGAGGCTTTGGCGGAGTTGTGGCACAAACGAATTCGCGAGGAACTTGGGATCGCCGACAATGATGCCGTGGAACTGAGCAAACTTTTTCACCAGGGATATCAGGGATCAAGATATAGTTTTGGCTATCCCGCATGTCCAAACCTAGACGACCAGGCTAAGATCTTTGAGCTGCTCCAACCGGAGCGTATCGGCGTAGAACTCACTGATGAATTTCAACTCGACCCCGAACAGTCGACTTCCGCAATCATTGTCCATCACCCCGAGGCCAAATACTTTAATGTTGATTGACGCTAAGTCGAATGTCCCAATCAACTCTTGAAACGAGACCCACAGCCGCTGCACTTCTTACGCCGCTGGTCCCGGAAAAAAGCGAGATCGAGGTATTGGACCGTGCGGAGCGGATGGGCTTTTGGCTCGCCCACAGGATGAATCTGGGTGTGTGGAAACGGCTGATGACCTTTGGCCAGCGGCACATCGGTTCACTCTGGATCTACCTTGCAACATACAATCTGATGAACGTTTTCGGCATTGAGAATGTCGAGAATGCGGATGTTGATCAACCGCTTATCCTGGTTGCAAACCATCGGTCCTTCTTCGACATGTACACGGTTTCGAGCGTGATATTCCGCCGGACGCAGAGGCCTGTAACCCTATATTTTCCTGTTCGGGCAAAATTCTTTTACGACAATCTGCTCGGCTGGTTCGTCAATCTCGTCATGGGATGGTTCTCGATGTACCCGCCGTTTTTCCGCGAGGCGAGAGATGCGAGAAAAAGGGAATTTGATAAGTACTCAATGCGTCGACTCGTGCAGCTTTGTTCCGAGGGCCATGGGCATATGATCGGCTTTCATCCGGAAGGTAAACGGAATCTGAACGGCGGCCCTTATGACCTACTTCCCGCGCAGCCCGGCATCGGCAAAGTTATATATACCGCTCGCCCGCAGGTGATCCCGGTATTCATTGCCGGCTTGGGAAACGATCTGTCAAAACAGATCCTCGGAAACTGGACGGGCGGACCAAAAGTCCGTGTCTGGTTTGGAGAAGCGATAGATCTCGAACCGTTTTACGAACGAGCTGACCGGTTGCGCACTCACAAAGAGATCGCAGATCATCTGATGGAAAAGATCGCCGAGCTTGGCGAACTGGACAAACTCAAATTCGGTACGCACCGCGATTCCTGTTCACGGTAGCTTCGGCTTCACCGGGCTTTACTGCCTCTGTCTTTCGGATGAGGTGTTTGAATTTGTGCTTCCTTCGGAACGGGCCGTCTGCGGCTCAGTTTCCTGCTTAAGTTCTTCCGGAGATTTCCAGCCTGCTTTCTTTAAAAGGTCTAGGGCAAAGCGGATAGGTACCGCCATGTTCGCCGCCGTATTTTCTGTAAAAACACCAAAGTTCACCCCGATAACCCGGCCGGCCTGGCCAAATAGAGGCGCGCCGGAACCGCCCTCCGCGGTCTTTGCATCGTGCACTATTCGCCGGGCATCGAGATCCGTTATGGCACCCTGCGTCGTAAGCGGCATGATCTTTTGAGATTGCGCCAGAAAATTGATCAGCTGCTGACGGGAGTTGCCAAATCGCTGGTTGATCGATTTTGCCTCATCATCATCGATCATTGCCAACAGCCGGTCGGGCCCGCTTGGATAACCCATCGTTACCACTGTTTTGCCGATTGCTGCCGACTCTGCGTCGTTGTCGATCGGCAGTGACGGGATCCCTGTGGGCAGCATTGCGGCGTCGACGGTAGCAACTGCCACATCTTCTCGACCGCTAAGCTGGCGAACCCTCAAAGGAAACGGCTGGGCGAACTTAGGAAAATAGATGACAAGACGCTTTACGCGCGCGCGGCCATTAGCCGCCAGGATCATCTGTTTTACCTGATCGTCCTCTTCCCACGGCTGGACAACATGCCGATTAGTGATGATGTATCCGCCGCCTACGTGAAACCCCGTCCCGATAAAGTCGTACTCCACTATCGAGCCGTTACCTTCTGTTGTGATACCGATCTGGGGAGCGGACGCCGGCCTCCCGGGTTCCTCAGAATGTGTTGGTTCGAAAGGGTTAGGGCGAAAAGCCTGTGGATCTGCATAACGCAAGACCTTGCCCGTCTTTTTGTCGACCAGGTCATACACGCCCACGATGAGGCAAACACCGCCGCCATATTCAACCCGCAGATTTGGTGCCAGCGACACGGTCTTCATCAGGTCTTTGTTGGTCTTGTCGAGCTGCCCTATCTGATCGCTTGTCTGCCCGAGCTTTTCTTCAAGTTTGGTTATGATCGCGCTCTGCTGCTCAGCCTGTTTTCGACTTTCCCGCAACTCGTTGCTCACGGCGTATCCGATATATAGAACACCGGTAATGAAACCCAACGCGAGTACAAGGACGATCAGTTTAGAGGTCCACGAGATCTCTCGCGACAACTCGCGAACAAACTCACGGAGGAACGCCTTGGCGTCGTCACGTTTTACCGAGGTGGAGGACTCTAAGGCCGCGTCCTCTATAAAGCGGGAGATGTGCGACTGGTCACGATTGGTCGTGATAAGCGAAGATTTGGTCTCGAGTGAAAAGAACGAAAACGATATGTCAGCGCCGGCGACGTCGATCACATCACCATCAGAGATGGCGATGAACCTACGCATAGGGCTGTTGTTGATCTTTAGTCCGAGCTTTTCGCTGAACTCAACTATCCTGTAAACGCCATCAGCGTTCTCAAGATCGAACCATACACCATGGCCATTTGTATTCGGCGTATGTATTTGCAGATCACTCACCTCATCCGAGCCGATCCGGATCCTTTCCTGTGAAAAGAATTCAGTTCGCTTTTCTGAGCCAACAGTGATGTGAATGATAATGCCGACAGCCATTGTGATAACGCCCTCAGAGTCGATGAGATTCTACCATAAAGGCCATTTGGCGGCGTGTGCATTTACGGCCATACGTGCCAAAATAATGTTATGGCCGCGCCGAAATTTATAAGCGATCCCGACGAGTTAGCAAGGCTCGCTCCCGTCACGCAGGCACCTATAAAACATCATGTTTTCGTGTGCAACGGGAAGTCCTGTTCCGCCGTTGGCGGCGCCGATGTAAAGGCCGCTTTTGAATCGATACTGGAATCGAAAGGCCTGAGGCTAGGCAAGGCGTCCAAGGGTCGTAATCCGAAAGGGGAAGTGGTTCTAACGGATTGCAGTTCCGTAGGCTTTTGCACGATCGGGCCGGCAGTTCTGATATACCCGGACGGGACTTGGTATGCACAGGTTCGACCGGAAGATGTCGTTGAAATCGTGGAAGAACATCTTGAAAAGGGAAATGTAGTAAAAAGACTCGCCTTGATCGAGATCCCGAAACGTTGACCGACGTCTTAGCCGCGCATTGCCGACAAGATGTCGTCAACAACCTTCTTCGCATCCCCAAATAGCATCAATGTGTTTTCTTTATAGAACAGAGGGTTATCAACACCTGCGTAACCGCTCGCCATGCCACGTTTCATGACGATCACGTCACGAGATTGCCAAACGTGAAGGACCGGCATGCCCGCAATAGGCGAGCCGGGATCGTCCATTGCCGACGGGTTAACGATGTCATTGGCGCCGATGACCCATGCAATGTCGGTGTCCTTGAACGCGTCGTTTATCTCGTCCATTTCAAAAACAATGTCGTAGGGGATATTGGCTTCTGCGAGCAGGACATTCATGTGGCCGGGGAGCCGCCCGGCGACGGGGTGAATAGCGAATCTCACATCCACACCTTTTTCTTTGAGCTGCCTGACGACTTCCGCGAGCGAGTGCTGAGCCTGAGCGACGGCCAGGCCGTAACCGGGTATGATAATGATCCGGCGCGCATTTCCAAGCAGATCGGCGGCACCTGTTGCATCGATCGAATGTACCTCGCCTTGAGGGGTCGCTGAAGAGCTGGCTGCAGACCCTCCCTCGGTCCCGAACCCTCCCAGCATCACGCTTACGAATGACCGGTTCATACCCTGGCACATTATGTAGCTGAGGATGGCCCCGCTGCTTCCGACAAGAGCCCCGGTAATGATCAGCAGGTCGTTACCGAGCATGAACCCGGCCGCCGCAGCCGCCCATCCCGAATAGCTATTGAGCATCGAGACGACCACCGGCATGTCGGCTCCGCCAATTGCCATAACAAAGTGCACACCCAGAATGCCGGTCACGACGGTGGCGACCAGGAGAGGCCATTGCCCCGTTGCCGGCGTCGGTGAGATGAAGAAAGCCACCGCAAGTCCAACCGTCACCAGTAGCATCACGATATTGATCATGTGCCGACCTGGTATCAACATAGGCTTACCACCGATCGTGCCCTGCAGCTTTAGAAACGCGATAACTGAGCCTGTAAAAGTGATCGACCCAATGCATACGCCGATGAATATCTCGCCCAAATGCAGATTGTGCTCAGCGGGCGTCATCTGATGCTCCGGTCCCAGATAGGTTGCAAATCCGACGAGCACGGCGGCGAGGCCGACAAAGCTGTGCAGGATGGCCACCAGCTGCGGCATCGATGTCATCTGAACTCGCGAAGCGAGCACAGCGCCGATCAGTAACCCAGGGACAAGAGCGCCGGCCAGGACGGGAAGACCTTCGGTGCGCATTCCGACCGCCGTCGCGGCGAGTGCGATAAGCATGCCCACTATGCCATAAAGATTTCCGCGCCGCGCGGTCTCCTGCCGTGACAGGCCGCCGAGGCTAAGAATAAACAATGCGCTGGCGGCGATATAGGCGATTGTGATAAGACTCGGTTGCATACAAATGCAGAAGCCCGCGCGTTAGCAAGGGATTAACACTCACGTTTAACTAATCTCGAAACTCAAAAGGAATATCCTCCTGGCAGTATTTTACGTAGTCTACTGCGCCCTCAACATGTCTCGGCTTCCAAAGATAACGCGTACTCGCACCACGCGACCAGACCTTCTGCTCAGGATCGGAAAGGCATTCTGCCCGCAATCGGCGCGTAGAGTAAGCCTTGAAATCGTTGACAATCTTTTCCGGCTTCACAGCCGCAGAAACCACTACGTGTGCATGATTGGTCCGTACATTTATTGCTCGCAGCATGTATTCCCGAAATTCGCAGACTTCCTTGATTGCCGCATCGACACATTTTCGTTGGTGGCTATCGAAAACCATATGCCCGTGTTCTTGTATAATTTGCATCTCATCCATCAGTGGAATGCTAGCCGTGACTTTTGGGCCGCCAAACCGATTGTTACCGTTCCGCCTTACAGAACTTCGATCATCGCCATGAAGCCAAGTTCCGTAGGTGCGGAACGTGAGTAAATAGGCTATCGGAAAGATGTTTTCTTCGTAAACCTCGAATCCGTGATCGTCGAGCATAGTTTCAGAGTTGAGTGTTAAGCCCTTGCTCACGCGCGGGCTTCTGCATTAGACGGTCACGAGCGCGACTAGCATGTCGATGATCCCGTACCAATTGCCCCGCCGCGCAGTCTCCTGCCGACAGGCCGCCCAGGCTCAAGATAAACAACGCACTCGCGGCGATGTATGCGATTGTGATAAGACTTTGTTGCATAAAAATGCAGAAGCCCGCGCGTTAGCAAGGGCTTAACGCTCACGTTTAACTAATCTCGAAACTCAAAAGGAATATCCCCCTGGCACCGATTGAAAATGTTCATGGTTCCTTACCTCCGAAACATCGCCAACATGCGGTTCGTCACCAAAAACCCACCCGCAATATTGATTGCGGCAATTAATACCGCCACGGCGCCGAGGACGGTCGTCAAATTCAGATCGGTTCTTAAAAGCTGCAGCATTCCGCCAACGAGGATGATCCCGCTTATGGCATTTGTGACGCTCATGAGCGGAGTATGGAGTGCAGGTTTTACATTCCACACCACCTGCCAGCCGACAAAGCAGGCGAGCATAAACACTGTAAAGTGCGACAATGTCGATGCTGGGGCGACGAATCCGAGGCCGACCAAAACAATGCCGATAATTGCGAGGACGAGCGGATTAATGCCTTTGCCGTCATGACTGTTTGAAGAGACTTTTGCTGCCGCAACACTGGCACTGCTTTTTGTTGGTACGCCGGGTTCAGGCGGTGCGGCCGGTGTCGGTGGCGCCGGCGGCGCCCACATAATTTTGCCATCATGCAGAACGATCGCGCCGCGAACAACCTCATCGTTGAGATCGACAACTAGTTGCGGAGGCCCGACTGTGAGGGAGGGCTTAACATCCGAGCCGGACGCTTTATCATCCAGTTGAGCGTTAAGCCCTTGCTCACGCGCGGGCTTCTGCAACAGTTCTTCGAGCAGTGCAGTCACGGTCGAGCCGTAGAGCTGGCTCGACATACTAGACATACGGGATGGCAGATCGGTGTATCCGATGATCGCCACGCCCTTATGATGGACGACGGTCCCCGGGTTAGTTAAGGCACAGTTGCCCCCTTGTTCAGCCGCGAGATCGACAATGACCGAACCGGGCTTCATGCTTTCTACCATACCCTGCGTTATGAGTTTCGGCGCCGGTTTGCCAGGAATCAGAGCGGTCGTGATGATTATATCGACCTGCATTGCCTGGGCTGCGAACAGGGCCATTTCCGCGCGCAGAAATGCATCTGACATCTCTTTTGCGTAGCCGCCTTTTCCTTCACCCTCTTCCTCAACACTGATCTCGAGGAACTCGGCCCCCATGCTGGCGACCTGATCTTTTGTTGCGGATCTCGGATCAAATGCCTTTACAATGGCTCCGAGGGATCGGGCCGCACCTATCGCGGATAACCCGGCGACTCCGGCGCCTATGACGAGCACCTTCGCTGGATCGACCCTGCCAGCAGCGGTGATCTGTCCTCCAAAAAACCGCGGGAAATTGTTTGCTGCCTCGATCACGGCCCGATACCCGGCGATATTGGCCATCGCTGAGAGCGTATCCATTTTCTGTGCACGCGTGATCCGAGGAACACAGTCCATAGCAAATACGGTCGCGTTCGTGGCGGCCAGCCGGTCCAAAAGCTCGCGGTTCTGAGCAGGCCATATAAAACCTATGATGGTGGCCGCGGGCTTTAAGAGCTCCGCTTCGTGAGTGCCTAACTCCTCATTGAACTCGGGCGGCCGCACTTTCATGATCACGTCCGAGGTGGCCCATAGATCGCGAGTGTTCTCAACCACGATCGCGCCTGCTTCACGAAACTCAGAGTTGGAACAATTTATCCCGTGCCCCGCATTTGCCTCAACCGCTACTTCAAAACCGAGCTTCTTTAGTCTTAGTATTGTTTGCGGGGTGGCTGCAACACGGCGTTCGCCGGGATGGATCTCTTTGGGTATGCCGATATTTGTCATTCGTAGAGCGGACAATCGAAAGGCGTCCGGTTAAGACGCCGATGGTAATTAATGAGATTTGATTTTAGCAGACAAATGGCAGAATAGTGACCGCGGCCGAGGCAGTGGAACTATGCAGGCAGCTTAATAGTCGATCACATCTTCTGCATGGCGATAATGACCATAGGGTCTTCGCCGCCGGTCTTGGTGTACGAGATCCAGTAGCCTGCTTTAGGGTATTTGACCATCTTGAAAATCCCGCCGTCCGGTTTTACTTCGGCGTCTTCACCAAAAACGGATTTCGCTGTCGGCGCCGCGTCCATTTTGCTGTAGGTGATCATCATCGCACGTACCTTCCCGGCAGGGTCATAATACAGTTGCGACGATTCAGACTCGGAAAAAACATAATAGTCTCGGTCGGCCGATTTTTCCTTGGGAGCGCCCAGCTTTGCCCTAGCGTCATCGGCGGCCGCGCCGATCGCGATGCCTTTGTATGCTGAGAACAACGCTGCCGGCGTGGGGATCGGTTGAGGAGCGACTCGGTTCGAAGCCGTGGCCTGAGTTTTCGTGAGTCCGATGGCTAGGCTTATTGCGGCAATAACTAAACAACAATATAACGACTTATTCTTTTGCATTTTTTTACTTCCTCCCACTACTAGCCGTTGAAATCAAATGACTCTCGCAGCTATCTACAGCCCGTGCTCTCGAGGGCCTAATCAGTTTGGAATAGGTTGAAAGAACGTTACGCGCGGGATTATATACCTAAAAATGTTTTCCTAGCAATAGAAATCGCCGGCTGTGCAGCTAGCCATTATATGCCCGGTTTTGACGGCAATGCTATACCAGCTTTTGGCGATTGGCGACACCCGTGGCGCGCTTGAATGTTCGAGCCACGTCCCGCATCGTGCCAAAAATCATCTCACCTGCGGCGACAACTGAGACGGGTTAAGGCCGGCCCCTTCATTGTTTATGTCGACCCACCGTCTCACTTTGCGCGCCCGCTCTGACAAGTGAGACGATTTTAGAACTGTAAGATCAGGGAAACCAGGCCTCACGTTCGTTTCCGGCCGCAAGTCTACACTAATTATGGAGGAACTTATACCTGTCAAGTGCCCTTATTAGCCGGGGTTATTTTGTCCCGTGTCCCAGCGTCCCAGCGCGCGCAAGCCATGCTATAAGGTCTCACTCTTGTGTTTTTCAAAGATCGTCCGGCATTAGTTCCCGGTGCAGGCACGACTATACCACCTGTTGCGTACATAGTCAAGTGTTTCATGTACGGCACCCAACGGCCCTTGAATTCATACAATAAGTGCAACTTTTGAAATTGGCTGGGGAGGGCGAGTTGAAGTAGATTCGATGCGTTCTTCGGACTACCAATCAAAAGGAGCATCAGATGATCTACCGGCAACTCACCCAGGAGCAAAGATACCAGATATGGGCGTGTCTGCGAACGAAGATGAAGAGGAGCGAGATAGCACGCGAGATCGGGGTGCACCGGTCGACGGTGACTCGGGAGCTGCGGCGGAACGAGAGCGGGCGGTGGAAGTACAACCCGAGCCGGGCGGTGAGGATGGCGAAGGAACGGCACGAGCGGAGCTCAGCGCACATAATTAAGCAGGGCTCCGCCAAAAAAAACATACATTGAGCAGAGGACCAGTTCACCCACGAAGATCGATGCAATGAATTTCCAATAGCTCATTTTTGTGGTTCCGGCGAGGTAGCAAACGAGGTCCGTGGGAACAAACGGAAAAAATGCCCATGCTGTGACGAACAGAAATCCGAGCGGGTGCTCAAGGCGCGCCCTTAACTTGTAGGTTGCATCGGCGTTGTGACGTTCAAAATATGCGGAAAAACCCAGGAAATCTGAAAAGAAATAGATCATGCTCGACGAAAGCAGGATGCCGGTGAGCGACACAAATAGAACAAGGATCGGCTGCTCTGGAAATAACAATGTTCCCGCTATTACGAGCGGTGTACTGGGCAGGAGCGTAAAGCCGCGCAAGGCGGACATGGCGAGATAGACTAGCCAGATCTCACCATGAAAACCGCGGAGGAAAAAAGCTATATTTTCTGCAGTGAACGCGGCCGGGTTGGTGAGATAAGCTCCAAGACAGAACAGAATAACCGCCACCCACACGGCTATGAGAATGGCACGCAATATCGAAACAATTCGTGATGTCTGCACAGATTTCAACGCGCTATCAAAACGAACAAAGCCGCGAAAAGTTCTCGCGGCTCTCAAGCGATCAAACTGAGTCGATCCTTTTTATCTTATTGAAAGCCTCAGACGATATGACGCATTTGCTCTCGTACCGCCGACTATGACTTTATAATCGCCATCAGCAGGTAGTGAACCGCTCCACGTCATTGCGTCGTCGGTTTCGCCAGCACCCGCCAGGAGATCCCCCGACGGTCCTTCGATCTGAAACACGGCATTTTTTTCGATCGAAGTTATGCGGACAGTCGCCTTCTGGCCCGCTTTAGCGCCAAGGATATAGGTATCACGGTCTCCGCGGACGACGGAACCTGATACGGTTGCGGAGCTTTTCCCTTTGGCAAATTTGATCCGCTTAGTGACTCCGTCGGCTGATGTCACGGCTGCCACGCACAACGCTGCACTCAGTAAGACCAGCGAAAACAATATTCCTCGTTTCATAATGCTTTGTTACGCAGCGGTAGCCGCGCTGTCCATATTTTCTCGCCATCTGAGCACCGGTCGACGTGCCGCTGTCGCTTCATCCAATCGACCGATGCGCGTTGAATGCGGAGCGCCGGTGACCAGTTCAGGCGATTCCTGAGATTCACGATCAATGTTCTTCATCGCGTCGATGAAAGCGTCCAGATCTGCCCGACCAACGGACTCGGTTGGTTCTATGAGCATTGCGCCTTCAACCACGAGAGGGAAGTAAATGGTCATCGGATGGAAGCCATAATCGATGAGCCGCTTGGCAATGTCCAGCGTAACCACCCCGCGTTTCGACTGCTTTTTATGTGAAAAGATGGCCTCGTGCATGCAGTCCGATTCATACGGGTTGTCGAACAGTTCCGACAGCTCGTTGGAAATGTAACGCGCATTTAGTACCGCCGTCTCTGTCGCCTCCTTCAGTCCCTCGGCGCCGTGCGTGTAAATGTACGAAAGAGCACGCACCATCATTCCAAAGTTCCCGTGATAGGCTTTCACGCGGCCGATCGAATTCGGATAGTCGACATTCAACCCGTACCTATCGCCTTGTTTCTCGACACGCGGCACCGGAAGAAATGGGGCTAATTCGGCTGAACAAAGGCAAGGGCCGCAGCCCGGCCCGCCCCCGCCGTGTGGCGTCGAGAACGTCTTATGGAGGTTCAGATGAATGACGTCGACGCCCATATCACCCGGGCGAGCGATGCCCACCAGAGCATTCATGTTCGCGCCATCCATGTATACCAGCCCGCCGGCGGCGTGGATGGTATCGCCGATCTCGCGAATGTCTGTCTCGAAGATACCTACGGTGTTTGGGTTAGTAAGCATGAGCCCCGCGACCCCGCCTTCGTCACACAACTGACGAAGGTGCTCCATATCCGTCAAACCCTCGGCTGTGGATCTGATAGTTTTGACAGTAAACCCGGACATTGCGGCGGAGGCCGGGTTGGTCCCGTGAGCCGAATCCGGAATAAGCATTACGCGCCTGTCTTTTGACTTGTCACCGTCTCGCTGATCCAGAAACGCCCGGATAAGCATGACGCCCGTCATTTCACCCTGAGCACCTGCGGCGGGTTGAAGCGATATCCCTGCAAGCCCGGTGATCTCGCAAAGGTCTTCTTGAAGTCGGTAGATCAACTCGAGAGCACCCTGAGCTTCCTCCTCGGGAGCCAACGGGTGTAATCCCGCAAAGCCGTTAATGCGAGCAACTTTCTCATTCAACCGCGAGTTGTACTTCATGGTGCATGAGCCAAGCGGATACATTCCGAGGTCGATCGAATAATTCCATGTCGATATCCTCGTAAAATGCCGAACAACATCCACCTCAGATACTTCAGGCACACCGGAAAGGCCATCGTCTCGGCAAAGCTCCTCAGGTACGATCGATCTTAGATCCTGCTCATCGACATCTAGCTTTGGCAGCCGATAGCCCACGCGGCCCGTTTGGGACCTCTCGAATATCAATGCCTCGTTTTGGGATGGGTGCTGAGTTACTTTCTTAATACTCATAGAACTATCCCTTTGGTAGCCCCTTGCGAGCGATCGATTCCACCACATCGCAAAAGCGATCCAGTTCCCATAGGGTGGTGTAAACGTTCGGCGTAATGCGGATCCCCGTGAATTCCTCATGAACGATCGGGGTTGTGAAGATCTTATGTTTCGACATCAGATGGCTACCGACCGCAACAGGGTCTATTCCCTCCATCTTAAAATTCGCGATGGCGCATGATTGTTTAGGGTCGAATGAAGTGTTGAACCCGACTTTGGGAACTGCTTTTAGTCGATCCATCCAGTATCGGGAAAGGAAGCGCAGCCGCTCCTCTTTTCGCTTGCCGCCGATCGCATTGTGAAACAAGATCGCTTCTCCGATGGCTAGCCGCATTGCTGCTGAGTGGGTCCCGATCTCTTCATACTTGCGTATATCGTTCCTGTTTCTGTCCTCGGACGCCATCAATGCCCAGACCTTTGGGATCTTTTCCTTGCGGACGTACAGCATGCCGGTCCCCTTGGGAGCATAGATCCATTTGTGAAGTGACGTACCAAAGTAATCGCACCCCAGATCGTCACGCTTGAAATCGAACTGTGCAAAGGAATGGGCGCCGTCGACGATCGTCTCTATGCCTCGTGCACGCGCCATGTCGCACACCTTTTTCACGGGGTTGATCTGCCCCGTGAGGTTGATCTGGTGCGAAATGAGTATGAGCTTTGTACGAGGAGTGATCGCACGTTCGAAGGCCGCGGCGATATCGTTAACGTTTTTAGGAGCTAAAGGGATCTTGATAAGGTTTAGTTTAAGCCCCTCCCGAAGTTCACGCTGCTTTAGCGTCGTCAGCATTCGGGGATAATCCTGAGTCGTGGTGAGAATTTCATCGCCGGATCTCAGGTCCATTCCCATTAACAGGATCTCGAGGGATTCGGAGGCATTGCGGGTTATGGCGATCTCTTCGGGTGAGCATCCGAATATCTCGGCAAGCCCAGTTCTGATGGTCTCAGACTGGGGCTCCAGGATCTGCCACATAGTGTATGCAGTCGCATCCTCCTGCTGCCATGTATAACGGACAAAGGCCTCCGTAACGATTCGCGGACTCGGACTAACGCCGCCGTTGTTCAGATTGACTATTCCGCGTGTGACTGAAAATGCCTGCTGGATCGTCGACCAATAATCTTCATCGGCTGCAGCATCGCGCGGCGATAAATGCGCGATGTGTTTTCCTGCAGCCTCGACGTCGCGCAAAAGGGAACTGACAGTGGCAGATGACAATGCCATCAGGCCAATGCCTTTCCCGGCCGAAGCAAAGAATGAGCGGCGATCGATGTCTTTAGATGAATTTTGCTTACCTGTCATCTTTATCCTCAGCTGACCCCGTCCGACGATTATTGATCAGCAGCGAAACACCAACGATCGCTATGAATAGAAATAAAGGAACGATGCATAAAAGGATTTCACCCGGCCCGTATCCGAACAGCATGTTTACCTCATACGCCGCCTATTCTATGCGCCCTCGTGCAGTGCCCTGACCATCGAATCTATCTGTTCTTTCGAATTCGTTTCGGTGACACAAACAAGAAAATCGTTCTCGCGGCCGGCATAGTACTTCGAAAGCGGAAGCCCGCCGATGATCCCGCCTTCCGTTCGAACCCGCTCCAATATCTCCACGGCAGAACGCGGGCCGCGAACTACAAACTCGTTGAATTTCGGCGCGCTGAAGGCAAGTTCAAACCCATCAAGGCCCGAGATGAGCCTGGCCGCGTATTCGGCCTTCTGCGCATTTTGTTCCGCGACTTCACGCAATCCCCGTTTGCCCATAGTCTCCATATAGATCGTCGCGGCAAGAGCTATGAGCCCCTGATTGGTGCAAATGTTCGACGTAGCTTTCTCACGTCGAATATGCTGTTCGCGTGTCGACAATGTGAGAACGAAACCGCGATTACCATTCTTGTCGTACGCGATCCCGCAAAGCCGCCCCGGCATGTTCCGCACGAACTTTTCCTGTGTCGCGAACAGCCCAACGTGGGGCCCGCCGAAGCCCATCGGAATACCGAACGATTGCCCTTCGCCGACCACAATGTCGGCGCCGCAGGCACCCGGTGACTTTAACAATCCCAGCGAAATTGCTTCGGTAACGACAACCACAAATAGGGCACCGACCGCGTGTGCGGCAGAGGCCATCCTCTCGAGGTTCTCGATCACGCCGAAGAAATTAGGCGACTGCACAACCAAAGCGGCGGTCTGATCGTCAAGTGCGGAGAGGTCTGCGAGACGCCCGGTTTTCTTGTCGAAATCAGCTTCAATAATCTCGGCTTCACCGTGCTGGGTGTAGGTTCGGGCCACTTCACGATATTCAGGGTGCACGCTGCCGGCAACAATGATCTTGTTCCGGCGGGTGACGCGCTGCGCCATAAGGTACGCCTCCGCCATCGCAGTCGAGCCGTCGTACATTGAGGCGTTTGCAACCTCCATTCCGGTTAGCTGGCAAATAAGCGTCTGAAACTCAAAAATGTACTGCAGCGTGCCCTGTGAGATCTCGGGTTGATAGGGCGTATATGAAGTAAAGAATTCTGAGCGCTGTATCAGATGATCAACAATTGTCGGAGAGAAATGTGAATACACCCCTGCTCCCAGGAAAGACGGCTTGGACGTCGCGGTGTTCTTCGCAGCCATTGCTTCCATGGCCTGTATCACTTCAGACTCTGCAAGCGGCTCTGTAATGTTAAGCGGGCGATTAAGTTGAACTTCAGCGGGGATCGAACGGAAAAGGTCCCCGGGACTAGTGAGGCCTAAAGAGGCGAGCATTTCATCCCGCTCTTCGGGCGAGTTGGGTATGTATCTCATTTGAACGGAATCAAAAAGCGAAAGTGCAGTCTCAACAAAATAACCCCATTTACCTATGCATTTGCAGAAAGGTATTCCTCATATTCGACGGCTGACAACATCGCGTCTGCTTCACCTGGATTTCCCATCTTGACTTTGATCATCCAGCCTTGTTTGTAAGGATCATTGTTAACTGCCTCGGGGGTGTCGTTAAGCTGATCGTTGACCTCGACGATCTCGCCGGCGACGGGTGTAAAGATCTCGGAGACGGCCTTAACGGACTCGACGGAACCGAACGCCTCGTGTGGGCTCAACTGATCGCCGACCCTCGGCATGTCGATATAAACAACGTCACCCAGCGAGTGCTGGGCATAGTCCGTGATGCCGATCGTTGCGACATCGCCGTTAACCGCTACCCATTCGTGATCTTTGCTGTAGCGGAGATTCTCTGGAATGTTAGACATATTTTATGAACAAAAAAACCCTCTTATATTTAAAATCAAAAACTATTTTTGCCGTTTGTAGAACGGAGTAGGAACGATCTGAGCTCTTAAGTGTTTGCCTCTGACATCAATTCTAATTTCTTGCCCTATATTTGCAAAGTCAGGGGGTACAAAGGCCAAACCGATATTTTTTTTTAGAAACGGAGCTGGACTGCCGCTCGTTACCTGACCTACTTTTTCATCACCGACATAGACATCAAAACCATCTCGTGCAATACCCGGTTCGTGCATTTCAAATCCGACGAGTTTTCGCTTCAAACCCGCAGCCTTCTGAGATGCAAGAGCCTGGGCGCCTACAAAATCACCCTTCTGGAGTTTTGTGATCCAGCCCAGCCCCGCTTCGAGCGGAGTGATGTCGTCACTGAGCTCGTGCCCATACAGGGACATTGCCGATTCCAATCTAAGAGTATTTCGCGCGGCTAGCCCACATGGAAGTATCCCGCCCTCAGCGCCATAATCGCCAGTGTCCATGAGTTTTCGCCAAAGCTGTTCGGCCTTGTCCGCCTGGGCATAGATCTCAAATCCATCCTCGCCCGTGTAGCCGGTGCGCGAAATTATACATTCAACGCCGTCAACTTTTCCGCTGGTGAAATGGTAATACTTGATCTCATTCAAATCGGTGTCAGTTAGTTTTTGCAAGATCTCGACCGCCCGCGGACCTTGCACTGCGATCTGGCAATAACCTGAGCTCACGTTTTCAAGGTCGACGTTTACGCCCGGCTTATGCGAGCTGATCCATTCCCAGTCTTTGTCGGTAGTACTGGCGTTAACAACCAGAAGCAGGTTTTCCTCGCCGAAACGATAGACCAGCAAATCGTCTACCACGCCGCCGGACTCGTTGGTGAGCGCTGAATAGTGAGCCTGTCCATCTACCAGCTTAGTCACATCGTTCGTGGTCAAGCGGTTTACAAACGCGATAGCGTCCGGCCCATCGACACTGAGCTCACCCATATGCGAAACGTCGAACAGCCCGGCGGCGGTCCGCGTGCGCATATGCTCCTCAATGACGCCGGCCGGATATTGAATCGGCATGTCCCATCCCCCGAAATCGACCATTCGTCCGCCGAGCTCCCGATGAACGTTGTTCAGCGACGTGCGCTTTAGATTTTCATCAGCCATATCGGAGAGTGTAGTTTAGCCATTTCGTGCCGCACAAGTTTCAAGCGCAAATACCGGATGGCTGTTTGCATCAACAGTTTAGAAGCCAATCGGCCTGCCCGGCTAGTGTACGAAACCGTACATACAGTATAGTGATTCGTTGGTACATTTTACGAAGATTCGGAAGTATTGAATCGCGCAAACTTAAACGGAGGATGAAGAAGAATGGCTACTAAAAAGAAATCAGCCAAGAAGGGAACACTCGGTGATGTCTACGACAAGGCGAAAGATGTAGCAGGTGATGTCCTCGTCGGCGCGGCTGCCGGAGCTGTTATGGGTGCGGCTGGATCCGCTGTTCGAGCGGTGAGCGGGAGCGGGTCGACTGGTTCGAAAAGCGGCGGAGGCAAATCGGGTGGCTCGAGCTCGGGAGCTTCAAAATCCGGCGGGGGTAAATCTGGATCGTCCAGTTCCGGCGCTTCAAAATCGGGCGGCAGCAAATCTGGATCGTCCAGTTCGGGCGCTTCAAAATCAAGCGGCAGCAAATCGACTGGCTCCGGATCGAGCAGTTCTAAATCTGGTGGGGGCAAGTCCGGCGGATCCAGTTCTGGCGGACGGTCAGGAAGCTCCAGATCGGCCGGCGGTTCGTCGTCAGGATCGAAATCCGGAGGTTCAGGTTCGAAAAGTTCAAGTTCCGGGAAGTCCGGCGGCTCACGCTCGTCAGCCTCTAAGTCTTCGGGTGGTGGTTCAAAGTCTGGCTCGAAGTCATCAGGTTCGTCGAGTTCCAAATCCGGCGGTTCGAAATCGTCAGGTTCGTCGAGTTCAAAATCGTCGGGATCGAAATCCGGGGCATCAGGGTCCTCAGCTTCTAGATCGTCGAAGTCTGGTTCAGGCGGATCGTCTAAGTCGTCGGGCTCAGGCGGCTCGAAATCGTCCGGGTCGAAATCGGCCGGATCTCAGTCGAAAGGCGGCGGCTCGGGTGGAGCTAAGTCGGGCGGAGGCGGATCATCAAAATCCGCGGGTAAATCGTCGGGCGGATCTAGATCAGGTGGTTCAAGTAGTGGAAAATCGGCCGGCGGGAGCACGAGCAGTAAAGGTGGCTCTTCCAAAAGCTCTGGATCGAGCGGCTCCGCGGGCAAGTCACGGGCTAAATCAGGTTCAAAGTCCGGCGGAAAGTCCGGGTCTGGCGGCTCGAGGTCAGGTAAATAGTTAGGGTGTTTCGACGGAACAAAGTTTCCAAGGAGGCTTATCTATGCTGTGGACTATCATACTTATTCTTTTAGTGCTTTGGGCACTCGGGTTCGGGTTTGCCGGCGCTTCAGTGGGCAATCTGATCCATATCTTATTGGTGATCGCGGTTGTCGTATTGCTGATACAACTGATCACCGGCCGTCGAGCAAATCTTTAGTACGGATCGTTCGACTAGCTGACCAGTCAGAAAGGGCACAAATCAATGACACAATTAGTGCTATCGATTTTTGCCCTTTTTCTTTGGAGCTTCTGTGGGAAGTTTAGCAACAGATTCGATTATCTGCCTGCACATCTCGATCGAATACATTATGGCTCCGGTTTCTGTGGCGGTGTTTGCTTTATCGAGCTCACTTTGTAGGATCGGCAGGTACCGCTCTGCGGCCGCGGCCAGACTACGAACCGCCTTCGGAAAGAGTTCTGCGTAACCTTTCGCATTCTTCTGTTTTGGGTCGGGTAGAACAGCCGATTCGGGTCTCTCTGCCAAAGAATCAATATCATCGATGGCCTTTTGAAGAATCAGCTTAATGTCCCGCAGATATTGCTCACGCGACGCCGCGGGCAGCTCTCCCCATTTTTCCGCTTCTTTTGACAATACCTTTAGAGTCGATGCTCCGATCTTTAGATGGGCGAGGCGTCGATCGATGGCACGCGTCAGTACGCTCACCCGCGCATCGATCTGCTGGGCCTCCCGGATAAGCTCAACCTCCTCAGGTGTAAAATAATCCCTCTGAGCATGCACAGCCGATGTCAGACCGACAAAAAATATCAGTGCGACCAAACCTATAAAAATCGAGTTTTTCATCAAGCTTAATTACCGGGGCGATGGGGTACAACCGTGTCGGAGAAAAAGGGTTCAGTTGCAGTCGTTCTTGCCTCACGGACATATCTGATGAGTCTTCGAACGTAGTCCTCATATCGGAGCGGCAATTCCCGGCGAATGCTTTCCAGTCGGGGGGCAAGAGCCCTGAGGCCAAGGTCGAGGCGCTTGAAATTATCGAGCACCTTGCCGCTTCCGGAATCTCGCTTTACAAGGTACTGAACACAATTGTCCATCACGCCGTGAAATCCTCCGAGCTCCCTGAACACGCCTTCAAAATCTTCAGTCGCATGTAGCTTTTCCGCTGCCGTGACGCGGGCATTCATAAGTTCAAGGGCTAGTTTCGTGCGCGACTTGATATCGGAAACGCCGTCAAGCCGAAGGCGTTCGTCCTTCGACATCAGCCTTATCGGCGGCGGCGCAAGTTCGGGTCCGTCAGACTGCGCCGCGACATACCCCGCACCGGCATAGGACAGTGTCGCGAGGGCATAGGCGATGGTCATAAACAATATCGAGAGTGACGAACTATCCCTTTCTAACCTGATCCCTGAAATCGCCCGTTTGTCCATTCTAACTGTCCTTTCTGCCCTTGCCATCCTTCAACAGTTTCTGAAGAGCTGGAAGCCTCAAGTTTACCTTATCCATCTCAAGTTTGTTTTCCAGCGGGTCGGCCAGCCGGAGATACTGCTGGTAATTTGCCATGGCGTCGATATATTCGCCCAACTGGTCATGAACTATCCCGAGAAAATAATAAGCGGCCGGTGATTTTGGCTGTGCAGTGATCAGCCACCGAAACTCCTGCTTCGCTTCTGAATACCGTTTCAGCTGAAAAAGTGCTGTTGCTAAATTAGCACGAAGAGAGACATTGTCCGAAGAAATTACCGTCAGCTTTTTAAGTAAGTTCACCGCCGCCACATATTGCTTCGCCTGTACAAGCGCGGCCCCAAAACCGATCGCGTGTGCAATATTCCCCGGCTCCGCTTCGGACGCGCGTCGACAATAGGCGATCGCTTTTGGCGGATCATCTTTGCGGAACACAGCACACAATCTTCCAAGTATCGCGATGTTCCTTGGGTTCGATTCTAACGCCTTTTCCATGTCAGGCGGTGTGGCGGTACGAAACAGGTTGATTTGATCTCTGAGAGCGGTGGCCGCCGGCACCACGTCCTTTATCAGGTCAAGATGTTTGGTGGCTTCGTCGAGCTTGCCTTCACTTGCGAAGATGTTTGCCCGCAGTAAATTTAATCGCTGTTGGATAGCGGGACGATTTTCCAGCCTGGCAGCGATCTCATTCGCCGTCGACGTGTCACCCTCGACTACGGCGATATCAGCGAGCTGAAACAACGCGCCGACGCTGTTCGGATCGATAGAGAGCGCACTCTCAATACTTTTTCGCGCGGCACCGCTGCTGCCTAATGCTCTCTCCAGAGCGGCTCTGGCTGTCCATAAGGCGACCGTTGGATTAGCCCGACCGGTAAGCGCCGTTATCATCTCTAAAAGTTGTCTTAGATCCTGTTCCTTGGCACCCGTTCGGAGCCGCACATCAACCATCGCCGCAAGGGCAGGGGCGTTTTGCGGCTCAAGTTTGAGCACACCCTGGAGCAAGGTCTCGGCCTCAGGCAATTGGTTTCTATCGACGAGCAGAGACCCCAGACTTACCATCGCCAAGCCCCAGTCGGGCCGGACTGCCAAGGCCCGTCGAAAGGCCTTTTCTGCATCCGAAAAAGAGCCGAGAGCAAGATATGCGATCCCTCGCTGATATTCAGCCTCGGGAAATTCCGGCAGAACCTTGAGCGATTTTTCGTAAAGAGCAATTGCCCCTCGCAGGTCACCCTTTTCATGAAGGTTTTGTGCCTGATTGAAGATGGCGAGGGCAACCGCAGATTCGCCGTCCGACTGCGCTGCGGCGCGACCGGCGCCGACGATGAAGAGAGCTGTCGAGAGGTACAACCACAAGGCAAATCGCCTTACCGTGTGTAGATATAAATTTCCTTTTGCCTGCATCCGCGATTTGAGGTGTCGAGCCGAGTATTAACCTTGTAAACGTCTACATTTGAACCTCAAGGGTTTTACTGTCAATGATTTGCCTCAGTACTTTCGGTGCGTTAAGATTTTTAATTCGGACGCGACGATTCTATTATGCGTTTTCCTGCCGAAAATGACGGATTCGCCCTAGCAAGTTCAAAACTCCCGCAGCAAGATAACTCAAACGATCAACGATGTCCGGCAACCGAATGGGATGCCGCGGTTCGCTAATCTGTTGGATGAGTTTCATGATAAAGGCGAAAGCATATTTTAATTATCGAAGGTTTGTAGATTTTGGAGAATCTTGACGATGGCAAATCCTATGGCTGATGAGATGCGGCGGTTTCGCGGCAGTGACGAGAAAAATCCTTTCGAGGCGATGAGCGAACGCTTTGACCGGGCAGCCGAGCTTCTTAATTTGGAAGAAGACCTGTATGCGGTAATGCGTGTACCGAGCCGGGAGTTGAAAGTTTATATACCGGTGAGAATGGACACGGGTCACATCCAGGTATTCGAAGGGTTTCGTGTGCAGCATAATTTCGCCCGTGGTCCGGCAAAGGGCGGCATAAGGTATGCGCCCGACGTCTCTCTGGATGAAGTAAAGGCGCTGTCGGCATGGATGACATGGAAGTGCGCGGTCGTAAACGTCCCTTTCGGCGGCGCCAAAGGCGGTATCATTTGTGATCCCCACCAAATGTCGATAGGCGAGCTGGAGAGGATGACCCGCAGATACACAGCTGAATTGATCGACTTTATAGGCCCCGATAAAGACGTCCCCGCGCCCGACATGAACACGGGTGAGCAAACAATGGCGTGGATCATGGATACATACTCCATGCACTCGAGACACACTGTTACGTCGATCGTGACTGGCAAGCCGGTGGCATTGGGCGGGTCGCTCGGGCGCCGCGAGGCCACTGGGCGCGGGGTCCTTTTCACCGTAAATGAGGCGATCAAACGGTATAATCTCACTCCCGAACAAACCACCGTCGTTGTACAAGGCTCTGGTAATGTTGGCGGTATCGGTGCCGAGTTAATGCATGAAAAAGGCTACAAGGTCGTAGCCATTTCGGACATCGGAGGCGGAATTTATAATAAAAATGGACTCAATATTCCACATGTATTGGAATACCTCAAGAATAACAAGACCCTCGAAGGGTATCCGGATGTACAAGCCGTGGATAATAAAAGTCTGCTTGAGATCGAGTGTGATGTGCTGGCGCCGTGTGCAACTGAAAACCAGATCACGTCTGAGAATGCCGATCGCATCCGCTGTAAGATCCTCGCTGAGGGGGCTAACGGACCGACCACCCCAAAGGCCGACAAGATATTGCACGATAAGGGGATATTCGTTATTCCAGACATCCTTGCGAACGCGGGCGGGGTTACGGTTTCGTATTTTGAGTGGGTCCAGGATCGAATGGGATATTTCTGGTCAGAGGCAGAAGTAAATACCCGCCTCGAGGACAAAATGGTGGCAAGTTTCAACGAGCTTTGCCACTACGCAACCAAACACGATGTCGATACCCGAACGGCCGCATATATGCTTGCGATCGACCGAGTCGCATATGACACCAGAATGCGCGGTATTTATGCCTGATCAGGAGATTGTAATTTGCTGAAAACACTTGATATTGACCGCAATATGCGGTAGGCTCGAACTCAAGGAGAATTGAAGTTTTATTGTTGACTTTGATGCGGTACTCCTTTATAACCATAACGTAAGTATAGATTTATCTTTTTGGCCGCGCTGCATTTTGTCGGGCTTAACATTTGGGAAGTTTCGGCAGCGTGTGTGATACTTAGGCATTGTTTGAGCCGGCTTTATTTAGCTAGCTCAGTTGTTAAAACTTGGAATTTAATTTCTATTTCGGCGGAGGAATGTGATGAAACTCGCTAACAGGGCGTACATGATTACGCTTATATTGCTTTTGCTGGTGTGCACGACGTTTGCCCAGAACTCGAAGGCGCGTTCTGAGAATGATGACCGCAACACCGCACCGACAGTTGGAACTGGAGGCCCGGTTGGCGGCCCGACAGGTCTATTTACCGTTTATGACGGCCAAACCCTTAGAAAGGGCGAATATACGCTGAGTATCGCGTACAGCAATTTCGACCGGGATCCGGGCAACGTTGATATTACGTCCGTCCCCATAAGCTTTCAGGTGGGTCTATCTAACCATTTCGAACTGTTCTTCGGGACCGAGGCCTATCGCGGTATAAAGGTGAACGCACCGCGAAACCTTTCGAGCTTTTATCTTCCGAACTCGCAGTTAAGAATCGGCACTGGTTTCGTATCCGGACCCGCAATTGTGTTGGCCCCCGGCACCGGCACCGGTGCTCTGGGTAACCAGGCGGTATTCCGCCCCACGGGCACAGCTCCTTTTGCGGCTTTCCCTTTCACCGGCGCAGCGGCTGGTAACTTTGGGATCCCTCTGCCGTTCTTTGCGGGCCCGTTCTTTGGCTTCGCCGCGGGAACGCAGCCAACCCTTGGCCCACCTCGAGTGGTAGGAGGTGCGGATCTGTTCCCGGGAGTAGGTTCCCCGTATGGCAGTATTTTGCCGGGCGTCGTTTTGACGACGCAGACGCTTCTTTCGCCAACTGGGGCTCCTCGCGGCGAAGGTCCCGTTTCATTCAGTGCGGTTCCGTCGTATCTGAACGATGCTCCATTTATCAACCGTACGTGGGCGACCAGCAGCTTTAATACATTGGAAGCGGGCTTTAAATGGCGCTTCAACAGTGTTAACGACGGTTGGGGACACGGTATTACGATGTTCTATCGCTGGTATATGGACAACGCCGACGATTTCGACGGCTTTAACATGATGACGCGAGGCGCCGGCACCGGCAGTAACTGGGGCGATATTGGCCTCACCTATTTTGCGGACGCACGAGTAGCAAAATGGGCGAATGTATCCGCCAACGTCGGATATGTCTATACGACCAAGATCAAAGGCAACTTTGGCGGCACCGATCGTGTAATTCTTGATCCGGGTGACCAACTGCAGTACGCCGTTGGCCTTGATTTCCCGGTTAACAAGCATTTTCAGCCGATCCTTGAGTTCCGCGGCCTGCGCTATGTCGGCGGTCGCACGCCTAACGCCCTCGAGAACGATCCAATGGATGGTATCGCGGGCTTCCGCGTGTTCCCGAGACGTTGGTTCGGCCTTGGCTTCGCTTATCGCTACCACTTTAACCAGCAGGATCGTGACAGCTTTGACGACAACCGCAATACCTCGACCCTGACATTGCCTTGCGGCCCGCTTTCCGGTGCCACATGTGTAGCGTCTACTGTTACGACGACCACAAGCGGTGTTCCCCCGGGACTTCAGGTTTCCAGCGATCCGCACGGTTATATAGCCCAATTCTGGATCGGCCGGCGTGACAAGCGTCAGGGCCCGATCGTCAACCTTCCGGCAAATGTCGAGTCGGTCACACTGAGCGACACCGTCATTACACTGCCGTGCCCTCCGGGAACATCCTCGAGCTCAGGTGCGTGTAACGACAACAGGACGGTCAGCGTTACGACAGTTGCTCGCGACCCTGAGAACGACGTTCTCACCTACAACTACACCGTCTCCGGCGGCCGTATTGTTGGCACAGGCGCTAATGTTCAGTGGGATCTGAGCACAGCTCAAGCGGGGACCTATACCATCGTTACCGGTGTTGATGATGGCTGCGGAGTCTGCGGCCGAACCGACACAAAAACGATCACGATCGAGAATTGTCCTGATTGCGTGGCACCACGGGTAGAGTGTTCTTGCCCGACAGTTTCCGTTAGCGGACCTTCGGGCGTGACGAGTCCTGGTCAAACGATGACGTTCACGGCCAACGTGAGCGGCGGCAGTCAGAGTAGCGTGACCTATAACTGGTCTGTTTCCTCGGGCTCGATCGAGTCCGGACAGGGAACGCCAAGCATCACAGTCAGGACCGGCCAGTCTGATGCTGGTGGTAACGTAACAGCTACTGTAACCGTTGGTTTGGAACCGAGCTGTGATTGTCCGAGAACGGCTTCCGAAACCGCTCCTGTACAGGCGGTGCCTACTGCAAGCCTGATCGATGAATTTGGAGCAGCGACGCCTGATG
>JBHENG010000016.1:0-425 GCA_046262195.1 Pyrinomonadaceae bacterium
GTACACGGTCGGTTATTGCGGCAGCGTCATGTCTCACCGTCCGATTATCTCATTTAGAGCGACACTGGCAGAGCGGCGCAAATGCTCACTATTTCGTATGGACCTTACGGAAAACGTAAAGTTTTGTAAGTTTTCAAAACCAGTTTTTATACACATTCCAACTATATAGCTCACTTAGGCGTCTTAAGATCGGCTTTGGCATTAGTCTTGCTTTAATATATACCGGAAAAAGCTTTCCCTCTTTCCCCATGGATTAATAGAAAGAGGATGGATGCAATGAGAGTATTACAGAAAATCATATTTATGTTTGTGCTGGTCGGCGGGATGTCTGTCGCCGTTTCTGCACAAAAGGACCAGAAAAAGACGCCCCCTAAGGGCTCGCCGCCGGTCGTGATCCCGCAGCCAAAGAATCCGCCGCGCGAAGG
>JBHENG010000016.1:512-20389 GCA_046262195.1 Pyrinomonadaceae bacterium
CCGGCTTTGCCGAGGACATCTGGCGAGGCGAATCAAGCGAAAACGGATAAGAAATAAACTTTATAAAAAAGCAGCTTCAAGACACTTTGAAGCTGTTTTTTGCGCCTCACGCCGGGCAAATAAAAAAGGCATCCGGAGACGCCCTTTTATCAGGTCGATACCTGGTGCCGACTAGAAGACTTGAACTTCTGACCTATCGCGTGTGAAGCGAGTGCTCTACCACTGAGCTAAGTCGGCTCTTGCTTTTAGATCGCCGGGTCGTCGGCTTTTGCCGGGCGGTTCTCGTCGGTACCTTTTATCGAGCTCAAAGATGAGTCCGTATAAAAATGCCGAGTTCCTGTTGCGGTTATTCCCTCGGCAACCTGTGGATCGGCCGTGACGGAATATGAGGGCGGTGTGCTCGCGGAACCCGGTACAACCGTCAGCGTAAAAATGTATCCGTTAACAACCGGCCTTTCACCTTTAAACTTTTCGTCAAGGCTCACCTTCGCGATCAGCTCATCAAAGGTCGCAAAATTGCCCTTGTTGCGTGAGGCGTACTGCGCCTCAAATTTCCTGATATTGTCGATCGACTGGGCGGCAGTGGTCTCATTGCCGGAGCGGATGACCGCCTGCCACGCGATGCTGCCGACGCCGATGAGCAACCCGATGATCGCAATAACGATCATTAATTCGATCAGGTTGAACCCGCGCTGGTCCTTGTGTCGACGCCGTAGATTATTCATATTAAATGCTTACCTTCCTTTCCGTTTTCTTCACGAAAGCGGGTCGATTAAGTTTCAAAAGTTTAGATGCTTTTTGCCGGAAATTCAACGAAACAATATTTTTCTTACCGTTGCACGAGCACGCCTAAATGCAACTTTTTGGTGCTGTGGGTGTTACTAATCAAGTAGAATGGATGGTTGAGACTGATCGTCCGGCGGCATAAATGAGAGATTGGATAGTAAGTCAAACTAAAGCTGACCGCGGCGAGATCGGCAGCGAATTTGGTCCGGCTCCAAAAGTCGCGGCGCTGCAATCAGCGATCGAACGCGTCATCCGCGGCAAATCAGAAACAGTTAAATTCGCTCTTATCGCCCTTCTCGCTCGCGGTCACCTGCTGATCGAGGACGTGCCGGGTATCGGCAAGACGACGCTGGCGAACGCACTCGCCCGTGCATTAGAGCTTTCGTTTCACCGGATCCAGTTTACATCGGACCTATTGCCATCGGATATGATCGGCCTCTCCGTCTTTAATCAGCGGACCGCTGATTTCGAGTGGAAGCCGGGACCGATCTTCTCAAATATTGTCCTCGCTGACGAGATAAATCGGGCCACACCAAAAACGCAGTCGGCGCTGCTTGAGGCAATGGCCGAAAAACAGGTCACGGTCGACGGATTGTCGCGGCGTTTGCCCACGCCGTTCATTGTCGTAGCGACACAAAATCCGTCCGAGCACCACGGTACGTATCCCCTGCCCGAGTCGCAGCTTGACCGTTTTATGCTGCGGGTCCATATGGGCTATCCAAGTGTTGACGAGGAGCGGAAAATGCTTCGAGATCGCGAGACCAAAGATCCGCTCGATGTGGTTGAACCCGTAATGTCGGGCGATGAGGTCCGTGAACTGCAGGACCAGGTAGGCGAGGTCCGTTTCGACGAGGCCCTTTTGGATTATTTACTGCAGATCATAGATCTCACCAGAAAGTCGGAAGCACTCGAGCTAGGCATTAGTCCTCGCGGCACACTGGCGCTTTTTCGATCCGCCCAGGCGCTTGCACTTATCGAGGGACGAGATTACTGCATTGCCGACGACATCAAACGGCTTGTGATCCCATGTTTTGCTCACCGCCTGATCATAAACTCACGGCTGCCGGCCATTCGAAACCGCACACGCGAGGCTGAGCAGATCCTGCGTGACATCCTGCAGAAAATAACGGTACCGATCTAGTTCGTTGAGTCTTATCAATGAACTTCAATTCCCTGAAGCAGCTATTTAGCCTCCGCGACCTGCGAAATGCAGCACTGGGTACGGCAGTTGTTGTCGGGGGACTTGTTCTTTCTGGTATTACGTTAATTGCCCACCTCAGCGGCAACGTGCACGTCGCCCTGGTGGCCGCGGCTGCCTCGCTTGTCTTCGCCGTCCTCATTCTTTTTTTCGTCGTTCCACCTCTGGCCAGAAACGCCGGACGAGAGGCATCACAATTGAACCTGCCGTTTGAGTTCACCTCCGGGGGAGCCGTCATGATGGGGCTCATACTGATCGTCGGGTTTTCAGCCTGGACTACGGGCAACAACCTGCTTTTCCTGGTGCTTTCGTTTTTGATCGCCGCAACGGCGGTTGGGTTCATTGCGGGCGCCTTGAGTCTCAAGAAGCTGGACGTAGCGATGCGATTTCCCGACACGATCTTTGCCGGGGAGTCCACGGCCATTTTGGTGAGCATTAACAACAGAAAGCGGCTGATCCCCGCCTATTCAACAGTAGTCGAGGTCAGAGGAAAGGAACGTGAGCATTCCATAGCCCACGCAGAACTGACGGCAGCACTCCCAAAATGGGCCGCCAGGCGTTTGTCTCGAGCACCATTGGTGCGGCGCACTTTGAACCACTTTATCCATGTTGCACCGAGACAGAAGATCGAGGCCAGGGCCGAACACGTTTTTCCGAATCGCGGCCGGCTTTTGATCAAGGATTTTGAGCTCTCTACAAAATTCCCTTTTGGCTTCTTTCGTCATCGGCGGCGGCTGGCCGCCCGCGAGGCTGAGCTGACTGTCTTTCCGCGGCTGGTGGATGTGGATCCCTCGGCTGAGGCAGTTTCATTCGATCTCGGCAAATATGCCGCTCTAAAACGCGGTAGCGGCCAGGACCTGCTGGCGCTTCGGGATTATCAGCCGCAGGACGACCTCAGGCGGATCGACTGGAAGGCCACAGCACGCACACGTCAGCTAACGGTGCGGGAATTTGCGGCTGAGCACGAAAAACGCATTACGCTGGTGCTTTTCACAAAGGTCCCGGCGGAGGAAAAGAAACTATCGCTCCGCGAAAAGCTGACCGCCGAACAGGCCGGTCAGCCGTTCGTTGCCTCTGAACGGTTCGAGCAGGGGGTCAGCATGGCGGCATCGATGCTTGCTTATTTTGTGGAGCAAGGTGCTGAGATTCGCCTGGTCATTGATACCGATGCCGGCGAGTACGGCAGCGGCCGCCCGCATCTTCATGAGTCGCTGCGACGCCTCTCGGTTGTCGAGCCCACCTTTATCTCGGGCACTATCCCACTAGAACCCTTAACATCCATTGAACGTATACTCGATGACGGCGAGGACGACCACAGCTTTCTGATCACCGCTATCGTAGCCGGGGACATATCCGCCGAGACCACACAGAGATTGAACATAATAGGGTTTTAGAGTTAAATTCTTGTCATATTTCAGCCCCTAGCGGTGTATTTAGGTTGAAAGGCATTCTTGATGCATAAAATGAACGAGAATACCGACACTTTTGTGGACATAATGTCCGAGCAAACAGCGGCGGCGGAAGCGAGCGGAAAGATAGATTTCGATGAAGCTTTCACGCTTCATCATAGAACTGTCTTTCGCGCGGCAAGGTCCGTTGTACGCGATGCAGCATTGGCCGAGGACGTTACACAGGAGACGTTCCTTAGGCTTTATAAGCATCAGGACTCGATCACGGACGATGAGATGCTTCGCCCGTGGTTGATCAGAGTGGCGATCAACGTTGCCAAGAACACGATCAGAGGCAACATTAGGGCAAACACGCGAGATGAGAATTACGTCCAAGAGAAAGGGGAAACATCTATAGCGTCAGTCGAGATCGACTACGAGGAATATGCGGGGGTGAACGAAATATATCGGGCACTCAGCAAGGTCAAGGAGCCTTTGAGAAGCTGTCTTATCCTAAAACAACAGGGGCTCTCGTACAGAGAGATAGCAAGCAGCCTTGATCTGAACGAATCGAGCATCGGAACATTTGTAGCACGTGCTCGTCAGGAATTTGCCCGGTTTTACGGTAAGATCGGGAAGGAAACGTTATGAAGGATAATTGCTTAGATATCGGCACGATCCAGGCCTTCATGGACGGTGAGCTTTCTCACCCCCAGTCGGCTCGAGTCTCCGACCACATCGCCATCTGCGATGGGTGTACGTTGATGCTCGCCGAGGCTGAGGACGAATCCGCAATAGTGTTTTCCGCCCTTGAGCGTGAATTTAATTCATTGGTTCCCACCCAGCGTTTGTGGAACAAGATCAACGACTCGATCGAGATCGAACGCGGCAATCGCCCGTTCTGGGAAAAAGCCCTGGCGTTTGTGAGAGTTTCGCTTACAAATCAATCATTGATGTCGGCGGCAGGATTGTTGATAGTTTTTGGTTTCTTTGCTGCGGCCTGGATGTCGCGGATTCAGGTCCAGAATGTGACTGTGGCTGACGGCACTGCGGTGTCGCCCGCGGCTCCTACGGCAGGGCGGCCTGAAGCGCCCGCGACGTCAGTTACCCATCCAGCGGCCAGTGTCGATGATCGAGACATGGTCCGTCCCCTAAACGCTGAGCGTGCATCTTATCGGCCGGAGACAAGACGTCTCAACGTCGTACCGGCCGCCGCTACTCCGACCTCCGCCAGCACCTCGGCCTATCTGCCGGGCGAAGAAAGCTTTGTCAAGACCATTGCCAGCCTTGCCAAAACTGTAGATGAGCAAAAGAACAGTGACGTTATGCGTCCGTCAGAGCGTGTTGCTTACGAACGAGACATGGCCGTCGTTAACGACGCTATCTCGAAAATGCGCAGAGTGCTCAAGCGTACTCCGAAGAACGAAGCCGCGAGACAAGTCTTGTACTCTTCGTACAGGAACAAGATCGAGCTGCTTAACTCTGTATCGCAAAAACAGGAACTAGTCTCCAGCCTGGATTAGTGAACCCACGATTTTCTGATGACCATTGGGCCCAAAAATCTTAAATATAGCTGTGTCGTGCTGGCCTTTATAGCGGCGCTTTCGGCAGCGATATTGGCGCATCAGCAGCCACCGAAATCGCCTTCACCTGCCCCGACCCCGGTGTCGACACCCGAGCGAATGCGTTCCCGTAACATGAATCGCCAGCCGATACTTGATGGCGTGACTTCGGAAAGATCTGTCAAGGCAGACGGCTCGGTCAACATCAATCTGTGCGTTCGCCAGGGTGCTGTTAAGGTCCGCGGCTGGGACCGCAGCGAGATACGGGTGTACGTCGACAACGGCAGCAAGTTCGGCTTCACCATACGTCAGAAGAGCCCTCAATCAGGTGACGCGAATCTTGTGGACGTTGTACCGATGAAAGGGGCCGCAATGGGCGGAGGTCAGTGCATCATGGCGGACGAGGTAGAGGTCGATGCTCCGGTAAATGCCACCGTCCTCATCAAGGGAGTAGATGCCACGACCAATGTGGATTCAATAAAGAGGGTAACGGTCGAGACCATTGACGGGACCATTTCGTTGAGCAACATCTCGGCTGGCATAAATGCATCATCGGGCATCGGAGACATCACCGTTGAAACCTCACAGGGGGCGATGACGCTCGGGACGACAACGGGGAACATCATTGTATTTGACGCCGGCCCCAATGAGGTGGGTGATGCTTTCAGCGCAAGGACGCACGGCGGGACCATCTCACTTCAAATGGTAGGCCATCGACAGGTGGAGGTGAACACGGTGTCCGGCGCCGTGGCATTTCACGGTACGCTGCTTAAGGGCGGCTCGTATTCCATCACAACCTCTAACGGTTCGATACGTCTGGCGATACCGCTTGAGTCCTCATCAGTGGTACGAGCGTCGTACGGCTTTGGCTCATTTCGCTCCGAGATACCCATCATAAAAGCCGAAGCAACCCCGACGGGCCCTGCCAAAAGCCTCGTGGGCGTCATGGGCGCCGGCGACGCGAACCTGAGACTCACGACCCACAACGGCAGCGTTTCGATCCGCAAACAGTAACGACTGATCTTCTATTGATCGAACAGGTCCGTGCCCGTCCGGGCCTGGAATTGTTCCGCCATTGACGGTATTCCATGGCTCGCGTCATCACGCGTTATGCGTTCTACACGCCACATCGGAAAAAAATTGTCCGTCATTTGCAGGTGGTCCTCATCAGCGACTATCGACCGGCACCAGTCTTCAAAATAGCCCAGTTCGATCGACCTCACTGTAATTCCCGCCGGGCTGATATTGTCGACGATGCCCAAAAGCTTTTCGCGCGGTGAATGGAGCACGACGATCACCACGTCGCCTGAATCAAATTTCATAATGAGAATTGTCGCCGAGCGGCGTTGGATATCAAAGGAAAGCGCTTGAAAAGAAAGTGTATAAGCAGCTCCCCTCCTTACAAAGGAGGGGTGGCCGGTAGGGCCGGGTGGTTCTTGTTAGAGTGTTTTGTAACATGCGACACCTCGACAGAGGCCGCATAAGAACCACCCCCCCGGCTACCGCCCGGACCCCTCCTTTGTAAGGAGGGGAACTTTGAGAGTTTTTGACTAGGCGCCGTAGAAGAACCACCCCCCGCTACCGCCGGGGCCCTCCTTTGTAAGGAGGGGAACTGGCGAGTTTTGACTAGGCGCCGTACAAGAAGCCCATCCTCACAAACCACGGGCGGCCGGTAGGCCCGGAGGTAATAGGCAGAAGCGAGCGCAATAAGCAACTCCCCTCCTTACAAAGGAGGGGTGGCCGGTAGGCCGGGGTGGTTCTTGGTCAGGTGTTTTGTAGTATGCAGCACCTAGACAGCCGCCGTACAAGAACCACCCCCGGCTACCGCCGGACCCCTCCTTTGTAAGGAGGGGAACGAACTCAAACACTGGCGGCCGGAAGGCCCCGGTGTAATAGGCGGAAGCCAACCCGATGAGAACTCCCCTCCTTACAAAGGAGGGGTGGCCGGTAGGCCGGGGTGGTTCTTGGTCAGTTTCTATAAATGCACACCCGGAATCAGTTTTTGTTTGCTTACATTTATTCTAAACTTAAACCAAAGAGGAAATTAGACGTACTTCAACCTTCCCCAGATGTACATTTCCAGGATAGAGCTGCAGGATATCAAGTCTCATACGAGCTCAGCGTACGACTTCGGTCCCGGCACGACCGCGATCACCGGTGAGAACGGCGCCGGCAAAACGACGATCATCGAGGCCATCGCCTGGGTGCTGTTTGACCTGCTCGAATATAAGAAAGAGGACTTTGTTCGCCGCGGCGCTAAGAAGGGTTCCGTCCGAATTACTCTCGAAAGCGGTCTCGACGAACGTAACTATATCGTATATCGGGACACGGGGGCGGGTTACCACGTCACTGACCCGAGGCTTCAAACCCGGATAGCGGATAAAAAGGAAGAGGTATTTCGATTCTTATGGCAGCATCTCGGCCTCGAGCCGGGCACGGATCTGAGATCGCTCTTTCGGCAGGCGATCGGCGTGCCGCAGGGCACATTTACAGCGATCTTTCTGGAGGGGTCGACAGAAAGAAAGATCGCTTTTGACAGACTGCTCAAAGTTGAAGAGTATCGCCAAGCCGCTGAGAAGCTGCGAGAAACGTCTCGTTTTCTCGAAAGCAGTGTCGCAGGCGTACGGGAGCAAATCGCCCGGGCCGAGGGCGAGTTATCACGCTCGCAAACACTCGAAGAGGAACACAAGGGGTATGCGGCGCAGGTACATTCACTTACCGAGGAGCTATCCGGCCTTTCTGCCGACCTGAAACGACGACAGGATGTCGTGGCACAGTTTGATGCTCAAGCCGAAAAAGTGGCGACACTTCAAGCGCAATATGACCGGCTGCGGTCCGAGCGCGATAAGGCCACTCTGATCACGGCGCAGCTTGAGGAAAGCGTAGGAAAAGCAGCGGCCGCGGCCGTTCTGGTCGAAAATTCGCGAAAAACCGCCGACCGGCACGTGGCCGTTCTTGGATTGCTTGCTGAAATGGAGCGAGAACGGATAGAGCGCGACCGGATCAGAGCCGAGCTAGCCCGCGTAGACGCCGCGATCGCTAATGTCATCGGTGATCAGAAACGGCTTCTGGAAAACCTGGAGTCGGCCGTCAAGGCTAAACAAGAGGTCGCAGGCCTTACCGAAAAGGCCGATGAACAACTTTCACTCGAAAAGGAAGTGCTGCTGCTTCGTGACCAGGTTGCAACTGGTAGGACCGCGGCAGCACAGATCGTGAGTATCGATGAGCGGCTCGAGCGGCTTCGCCGAAACTATGCCGACAATCGCGACCGGCTGAAGGAGGCCGAGGAAAAGAGCGCGATGGCAGCCGAGCTGTCGCTGCTCGAAGCGCGGACGGGTGAGCTGATGCAGAGCCTGGCAACGCTTCAGGCTAGCCTGGATCGTGATGAGAAGTTTCAGAGTGAGATCAAAAACGGGCTTTGTCCCGTGTTATCGCAAAAGTGCCTTAACCTTCGTGATGGCGAAACGCTGCAGGGGTTTGTCTCTAGCCAATTTGTCGAATTGAGGTCGCAGATAGGCGTCCTCGAGAACGAACGTCTGTCTGTCACCGAAAAACTTGCACTTGCCCGCGAGGCTTCGCGGGCCGCGGCCGCCGTTGAGAGCCTCAGGCACCGCGAGGCTGAATTGGCCGAGGAGGGTAAGCGGCTAAAGCAAGACAAAGAGGCCCTTAGCAGCCAGGCTGCCGCACTCCAGGCCGCTACAGATCAGCTTAGCTCCGCCGAGGCAAGGCTTAAGGCACTGGAGGACCCGGGTTCACGCATTCGCTATCTCGAAGCTGAAGCTGTCCGCGAAGCTGAATACCGGGAAAAGCTGTCAGCGGTCGACAGCAATCTCGAACGGCTGCAAAGTGAGCGGCGTCTGCTGGTTGAGAACATGGAATCCTACAAGGACCTCGACCAGCAGTGGGCGAGCCTTGCCCAGGAACGTGAGGCCACTTTAGAAAGCTATCGCACGTTTCTCGCAAACGAGGCCGAAGCCGTACCTCTCTCGCAGAGGCAGGCGAAGCTTGAGCAGGCGCGTGCCGAGCTTGCTTCCGCCGAGAACAATGCTCGCGAGGCCGAATCAGAACTTTTGCGCTCCGCATCCGAGTATGACCAGGCCCATCATCAGTCAGAGAAAGCACAGCTCCTGGAAAGCGAGCGCCGAAACGCCGAGCTGCGAGCCACGCTTGACGCCGGCCGACGCCGGTACGATCAACTGGACGCGGAATTGAAGCGATTTGAGGAGATCAGACAGTCTTTGCAGGGTGAATTTAAGGAAAAAGAGCGGCTTGAGAAGGTGTCGGAGGCCGCGGCGTTTATTCGCGACACGCTCAAAGAGGCGGCGCCGCGAGTAGCAAGGAACTATGTCCACCACGTTTCGCTTGAGGCAAATCAGATGTTTCGTGAGATAACCGGAAATGCCGAACGTACGCTAAAATGGGCCGAAGACTACTCGATCACGCTGGAAGAATCTGGATATGACCGCCCATTCACGAGTCTCTCCGGTGGCGAGCAGATGGCCGCAGCGTTGTCCGTGCGGCTTGGACTTCTCAAACAGCTTTCCGACATACGTATAGCGTTTTTCGATGAGCCGACCACTAACCTCGACATCGAGCGTAGAGAAAATCTTGCGATGCAGATGAGCCGCATAACCCACTTTGACCAGTTGTTCGTTATATCTCACGACGACACATTTGAAGACTATGTTGACCGCACGATAAGAATCGACAATTCCCGATGAAATCCGTAACGATAGTTTGTGACGGCTCGAGCCTGGGCAACGGCCGCGGTAACACTCGTGCGGCCGCGGTCGCCGTGCTTGGTTTTAAGGGGTTTTGGAAAGCGGTCGGCGAGTACCTGGGCAATGCCACAAATCAGCAGGCAGAGATAGCCGCTGCTGCGGTAGGTCTTGAGAACTTAAAAGAACCCTGTAAGGTCACCGTAATGACCGACTCGCGGTACGTCGTCCAGACGATGACCGGATTTTTTCGGAAAAAAACCAACCTCGATTGGTGGAAACGACTCGAAAAGGCATCCGGGCCGCATCAAATCAAGTGGGAATGGACCAAGGGCCACGCCGGGCATGAGATCCAGGAAGTGGCCGATACGATGGCACGGCAGATCGCCGGACTTGGTCGCGTCGATGCTGAGCTGCTAGATGAGGCTGCTGCCGCGATCGGCATCAAAGAGATCGATGATATCGAAGTTCGTTAGTTCTGTGGCTGCCATGCGGTATTTCGCTGCCGAACTTGCGCTTGCGGTCACGGCCCTCGCACTGCCTTTATTCGCCCAATGGCCCATTTCGCTGCAGCGAACGGGGCTGGGGTGGGTTTGGCAAAACCCTCTCCCTCAAGGCAACCCACTCTACGCGATCCACTTCGCCCCCGACAAAAAGGTTGGGCTCGCCGTCGGCTCAGATAACACGATACTCAGAACACTAAATGGCGGCTACAGCTGGGGGCGTGAAACCGCGCCGTCGGACGTGACCTTTTCAGGAGTTTTTGTGCGCGACAAGGACAGCGCATTTCTTGTCGGCTCACGAGGGACCGTGATGACGAGCACCAATGGCGGCAAAGAGTGGCGTCAAGTCGCGGTTGACACGCGCGATCATCTCTCGTCTATTAAATTCGTCGGGGCGGACCTCAAAACTGGCTGGATAGTGGGAACATACGGGCGCGTCCTTAAAACTACAGATGGCGGGCTGACGTGGAAAGTGAAAACCTCCGTTACAGAGCAGCAGCTTTTGAGTGTTGAAGCGGCCGACCCGTCGCGCGCCGTCGCCGTCGGATTGGGCGGGGCGGTTGTGACGACCGTTGATGGGGGCGAGGTTTGGAAGCTGTCCGATCCCTGCTCGGGAAGAATAGTGTCGGACGCTGTGTTTTTATCGGGTACGTCAATTGCGGCGTTTGGATACGATGGCTGTGTGGCTCGTAGCGATGACGCGGGCGAGACGTGGACCCGGGTGAACATCTACAGCCGCGCAGATCTGCTATCCGCATCGTTTGCCGACGAGGTCAACGGGTCCGTGACCGACTCTAACGGGATGATATGGCTCACCGGTGACGGCGGACTGAGCTGGATCCCCTTTAACGTCCGTACCAATCCAAGACTCGTATCTATTTACTTTGGCGACAGATTTACCGGCTGGGCCGTAGGCGAAAACGGTCTGATCCTGCGGACCGACGATGGCGGATACAGCTGGCAGCGTTTGTCCGAAGGCGGCCGTGAAGACGTCAATGACATAACCTTTCTAAATGACGACATAGGTTCCGCAGTGGGCTCGCGGGGCAAGACATGGCTCACAAACGACGGGGGTCGTAACTGGCTTCCCGTATTTTCGGACACCGAGAATAATCTGAACTCAGTGTACTTTTTCGACGGGCAGAGGGGCTGGGCTGCCGGCGACAAAGGCACTGTCTTAAGAACGATCAATGGTGGTGCAAGCTGGGGTAAGGGGATCTCAGGCGTGACGGAAGACCTGATGGCCGTTAATTTCGTTTCGGACAAGGTCGGCTTCGCCGTCGGCGCCAACGGCATGGTGCTGAGGACGAATTCCGCGGGCGCCTACTGGGAGCAGTTCGAATCCGGGACAAGGGTGTGGCTCGAGGATGTAAAGTTTTTCGACGATAAACGGGGTATAGTCGTCGGCGACAAGGGTACGATAATAAGGACGAAAGACGGCGGTTATACGTGGGAAAAAGTGCGATCGAATGTGCGTGAAAACCTCTACGCAGTCAGCTTTTTTGATGATAAACAAGGGATCGCCGTTGGAGCCGCGGGCATCACGCTTGCAACCGCCGATGGCGGTGTGACGTGGCAGGATCAGGAGTCACCGGTAAAATTTAACCTCTTTGCCGTGCAGGCGTTTGGCCCCAGGTCAGCTATCGCGGTGGGCGAATTGGGAAGCGTGCTTGTTACGGAAAATAGCGGCAAGACGTGGGCTGTACAGCCCAGTATTACGAGCAAGGTGTTGCTGACGGTAGTTTACCGGGGCGGCAGCAACGTTTGGATCGGCGGTCGGGGCGGCTCTATGTTGAAGCGGACTGAGCGGCTGACACCTCGTGCTATCAGCCCACCGCAGGAACCGCCTCGGCTGCGGAACGCTCCGCAGCGGGCAAAGCCAAGACCACGCACGCCGCTGCTGACGATACCCGACGATGGGGACATACCGCCTGCTATTCCACCGAAGCCGGCTTAAGATCCACGACGACCGAGATCCATTCGCCCGCGGTGTGTACCTTATACGGTTTGGCTCCGAGCATATCCAACTCTGTTGATATCTCGGCCTCCTGAGTTTTTAGGATCCCCGAGAGCAGGAGTGTCTCGCCCGTTTTTTCAAGCAGCAGCGGCAAAATAGGCTTGATCACGTCGAGGGTGAGATTCGCACAAACAAGATCACATCGCGGTGTCGCTGCGTCTATCGAACCCTCCGTAAACTGAATATCTTCGGCCGCCCCGTTCGCTTCCGCGTTTTCGATCGCAATGCGTATCGAGTCGGCGTCCGTATCGCATGCAAGCACCGATCTCGCACCGAGCATCGTTGCTGCGATCGCGAGAATGCCCGTACCCGTACCCACGTCGAGGAAGCTCTGGCCCGCCCGATACAGACGGTCGATTGCCGTTAAACAGAGTTGCGTCGTTTCATGTGTGCCCGTGCCAAAAGCCATGTTTGGCTCAATTCGAATAACGTATTTCTCGGAGTCGGAAACCTCTTCCCATGGTGGCGCAACGATGAACCGGCCGACGGTCACCGGGCGCCAATGTTTTTTCCACTCGGCCAGCCAATCGGTTTGTTCCACTCGGCGGGTTGTTACGCTCTTTATGACGCTTCTATCCCGACCCGCGATCCGCAGCGATTCCTGCGCGCTCTCCTGAATTTTAATGTCTAATGGCAGGTGTTCAAAGTAGCCCGTGACGCAGAGCGGCTCATTTTTCTCTTTGCGAAGACCATTGATCTCGGTACCGAGGGATTCAAGCTCATTGAACGCCGATTCGATAGCCTCGATCGCATCGGCTTCCACCATCACGTCCACGGCGAACCAGGTCTTTGGTGCGGCTGGGGTCATTCCCGTATACCGATATCGTCGAGGTCCCGTTCGCGATTACGCCAATCTTCGACCACCTTGACAAATAGCTTGAGAAAGACACGTTTGCCGATCAACTTCTCGATATCGTGACGGGCGCGAGTCCCGATATCTTTGATCCGGGCGCCCTGTTTGCCGATCACGATCTTCTTTTGGGACGGCTTTTCGACATAAATGGCGCAAAAAATGGTGGTCAGGTCGGGATCACTTTCGTCATACACCTCTGTGACGACCGCTGTCACGTAAGGGATCTCCACGCCTGTGGACATCAGTATCTTTTCCCGGACCAGTTCGGCGACGATGCTTCGGAGGGGCTGGTCCGTCATTTCATCTGCGGTGAAGATGGGCTCGCCGTCGGGCAGATGCTTCACGATGTTATCGAGCAGGCGATCGACTGAGTCGCCCTTGAGTGCGGAGATGGGCAGTATCTCGGCAAATTCGAATTCCGCCGAGTACCACCCGATCAGAGGCAGCAGCTCACCCTTTTCTCTGATCTTGTCTATCTTGTTCAGCACAAGTATCGACGGCTTTCCTGCCTGCTTAACAAGATCCAATACGAAACGATCACCATTACCGGTCGAGACGCTGGCGTCCCGCATCAACACGAGCAGGTCCACGGAAAGCATCGCATCGTGAACCGCGGCCATCATTCGCCTGTTGAGCAAGTGCCCGGGCTTGTGAACCCCGGGCGTATCGACAAACACGATCTGCCCATCGTCCCTGGTAACAATACCCTGAATGCGGTGTCGCGTCGTCTGTGGTTTGTTAGACACGGCCGCGATCTTTTCGCCTACGAGTCTATTGAGGAGGGTGGATTTTCCGGCATTTGGCCGCCCGATGAGCGCTGTAAAACCGCTCCTATAGCCTTCAGTGGACATTAGCTATGAAGTTAGCAAAGTTTAGCTGAAATGTAGAACTACCCGCGCTACTGGGGTTTCACCAACCTTGCCTTGGCATCAAGCGCCTCTTTATACCCGCCGCCGGCCACATCATCAAGTTTTATCGCCTGGTCGTAAAGCCTTATAGCATAAGCATTATCGTTGAAATGCTCATAGATCCTGCCGAGCGCAACGTAAGTGAGCGACAGCAGCGCCCGATCGGTCGATCCAGTAGCCGAGCGCAGGACGTTCTCGTAATACGCTTTAGCTTCGACGAGCTTTGCTGCCTGTGCATCTTCGTCCTCGATGCCCACGGCAGCCAGCCCTGCAACGCGTCCAAGATTGTAGTAGATGCGCGACTCGCCCGGATTTTTGGCAAGCAGCTGCTTTAGATCGACCGTCGCCCTCGCGTAGTCTTTACCGTCGATCGTTTTTTGGATCTCGAGCAGACGTGTCGTGACGGGATTTTCGATCACAGCGGAGCGCGTATCCCGGTGTCGCTTGCGTTCCTCGCGCGCAGCCACTGCTCGCTTGCGGGCTTCCGCTGTGAACGCTGCCCGGTCAGTCTCTTTTGTTGGATCAAAGCTGGCCAGCATCTCACGAAGCGAAGCTGCGATGTCAAAGCCCGAATCCTCGATACCCTTTAACTGCTCTGCAAAGTAAAAGGAAAGAATGGCCCCCCGTTGATGATCTTCATACAGCTGCTGCATCGCCTCATCCGATTGTGACTGCTTGAATTTGTCGAGCTCGGCAGAAATTGTCCGCTTCTCCGCGTCTGTTTGAACCCGGCCGATGCGCTGCCGGGCCTGATCGGTCGCGATGTTCAGACGCACGTACTCGGCCTGCCTAACGTCAATGGCGGCAACGAGTGAACGCGAGACCGCCAAATGAACATCGGGCGAAACGCCCGGGTCTGCCTTTCGGCGCGCGTCCAAAACCGGTTTGGCCCACTCGCGAATGGCCGCCATTTCCTTTGTATTGGCAAGAACGAGGGGGTCTACTACAAACTGCAGGAACGCGCGGCGGGCCTCGGAGAAACTGATATCTGTGTCCGGCGGAACGATCACGTAGTAGTCGTCGCGGATATTCAAAAAGGTGATAGCGCCTTTTGGCGCCAGTTTTTCAGGCACCAGAACAAACCTGCGTTCGTGTTCAACGGTCTCGACCTGCTGAAGCGCACCGGCTTTTTTCTTGTTCTTGGGCAGGTTTGTTTTTACTTTCTCCTGAATGACGAGCCGTGGACGGGTGTGAAGATACCCGAGGAGTTCGCTGACCATCTCACGGGCCGATCGCCGCAGAGCTCCCTCGGAATCCTCGCGATACTCCTTGACATAGTCAACCATCCTGGAGCTGATGGTCGAGCGACGATAAAACTCGCGCACAAGAGGCGCAAAATCGAGGACGTCCAACAAACTGCCCGGCAGATCGCTTGTTACCAAAGGGTCTGCCAATTCCGGCACCGGGCTCAATGCATAAGCCATCGACATGAACGGCGCCGTAATCTCGGAATCGCTCCGATTCGGATGCTGCTTTTTGTACTGCGTGACAAAAACCGAAATGCGGCGTCGCAGGTCATCATTCAACCCCGCGTTGTCCTGCAGAAGACGCGCCCGGAATGCAAGGCCTTTTTCCGAGAGCGGCGTGTTGATCAGTTTCTCATCTGTGCCTGCCGCGTTTTTTGTCTGCGCCATTTCGAGCGCCGACAGCACCACGATCAGCCTCTTGTCCGGCTCTACCGTCACGCCGTAATTCGAAAGGTCGAATCCGGGCGCCTGACCCATAGCCGTCATTGAAAAGAGCGAAAATATACAAAAAAGAAAAAGCCGTCGCATTTATGTCTGTTTCTTCTGAAATGTCCGTTAAAAAGATGTGTTTCAGGACGTGAAAGATGTATCGAAACCCCGTCAAAATACGAAAAGGATAAAGGAATGTGCGATTCCTTTATCCCGAATTTTGCCGGACAGATACAGCGCGCCTGTTCCTAGTTATAGCTGCTGAGTGCCGCCTCTTCGTCGTCGAACGTATCGAACACCGTCAACAGCTTGGTGATAGCGAGCAGGTCCTGGATCTTTTGTGTGAGCTTCAAAAGCTTTAAAGTTCCGCCTTCTTTCTTGACGGCCGTAAAACTAGAAACCAGCTCGCCGATACCGCTCGAGTCTATATATCCGACCCCGCCGAGGTTCATCAGGATCTTATTCTTGCCTTCCCCAAGCAGTCGGCGAACCGCGGTACGAAGGGCAACGCTGCCCTCCCCGATCGTCACCTTACCCTGCAGATCCAGGATAGTGACGTCGCCGGCCTGACGTTCAGTGATAGTAATATCAGCCATTTTTCTCTCCTAATTAGATTATTTGGTTTTCGATAGCAAATTCTAGACAATAGCGGCGGCAATGTCCAAGGGGGTTTGCTGCTTTACCGCCGTTTTAACATTTTCACCTCAATTCCACCGCCTGGGGGATTGGACCACTCGACCTCATCCATGAATGACCGCATAAAAAGAATGCCGCGACCATTTGTCTTCAATAGGTTCTCGGGATCGGTCGGGTCTGGGATATCGTCGACCGTAAACCCGGTCCCATAATCCCGCACGCGTGCCTCAAAACCCTCTGGTATATCAGAGAACGAAATCTCGACCTGCTTCGTTTCGTCAAACTTATTACCGTGCTTGACCGCGTTCGCGACCGATTCACGAATAGCAAGGTCGACAGCAAATATTATTTCGTCGCCAAAGCCCCGTTGCTTTGCAAATTCGTCAGCCTGAGTGGCCGCTTCTTCGACCGATTCGATACGGCTCGGCAGCCTTATTTCACGAGTAGTTGACACAATGTATGTTCTGTAAGTTAAAGGTTTAGAGCACTTGCTGTCAAGACAAACGGCCGCCATTCGATCTAAGATGTACGTTATGAGGATACGGCCTGCGACCGCAGTCCGGGGTGAAGTAATAATCCCGGGTGATAAGTCGATCTCACATCGGTCGGCCATGATATCGGCGATGGCGACCGGTGTCACGCGCATTGCCAACTACGCTCCAAGTGCCGATTGCTTTTCAACGATCGAATGTCTGGAGGCACTCGGCGTTAAGATCGACAACGATGGCGAACATCTTTTGGTTAACGGTGTCGGAAAGACCGGGTTTTCGGCGCCGGTTAAACAACTCGACTGTGGTAACAGCGGCACCACTATGCGTCTTTTGTCCGGCATACTGGCCGGCCAGCCTTTTGCGTCCACTGTCATCGGGGACGACTCGCTGCAGCGGCGGCCCATGGGCCGGATAATCGACCCGCTGACGAAAATGGGAGCAAGGATCGATTCCACTGACGGGTCGGCGCCGCTCACCATCCGCGGCAGCAGCCCGTTGAATGCCATCAAATACTCCCTGCCAGTTGCGTCGGCACAGATAAAATCGTGTATTTTACTCGCGGGCCTTAATTCAAATGGCGTGACCACCGTCGTCGAGAACACTCCCACCCGCGATCATACCGAACGAATGCTCGACTGGTTCGGTGCTGCGGTCGACTCCAGCGTTGTCGAAGGCGGCACCAAGATATCGATCTCAGGCGATGCGCAGCTTGCCGCACGCGATTTTTCCGTTCCGTCTGACATCTCGTCGGCCGCGTTTTTCATCGTCGCGGCAGCGTGTTTAGAGGGGTCCGACATAACGATGCACCACATTGGATATAATGAGACGCGGCGAGCAGTGGTCGATGTCGTCAATGATCTGGGTGCTGCTATAGAGATCTTCGATCTGGACGAAGTGTGTAATGAACCGGTAGCCTCGCTGCGGGTAAAAGGCGGAATCGCGAGATCAAAGACGAGCGAAACGCCTATTTTGCGGGGCCCTGTAATCGCAAACCTGATAGATGAGATCCCGGTGCTCGCGATCTTAGGAACGCAGATGCCTGACGGCCTTGAGATACGCGACGCGGGTGAGCTGCGGTTCAAGGAATCTGACCGGGTCGCGGCTGTCGTGGAGAATCTTCGTCGAATGGGGGCATCCGTGACCGAATTTCCTGACGGTTTTCGGGTTGAGAACTCGAGACTGAGCAGTGCGACAATCACGCCTTATGGCGATCATCGCATCGCGATGGCCTTCGCGATCGCCGGTCTCCTGGCTACCGGTGAAACCGAGATCACGGACGCCGGTTGTGCCGATGTTTCGTTTCCCGGTTTTTTTGACACGCTCGAGAGCGCCGTCGAAAGATGAGGAAAGATGTCAGAATAGCCTTAACAGGTTTTATGGGCGTCGGAAAATCCAGCGTGGCCCGACACCTTTCCGCTATGGTCAGCTCACCGCGGATAGACCTCGATCTGTATATCGAAAACCGCGAGAGGCGAAAGATCTCGGAGATCATCGATGAACACGGTGTTGAGTACTATCGAGCGATCGAAACCGCGAGTCTGGAGGAAGTACTGGCAAGCTCAAACTCGAGGATATTATCTTTAGGAGGCGGAACGTGGACCATTCCGAAAAACCGCGGGCTCCTTGCGCAATATGGTTACACCAGTGTTTGGCTCGAGTCTACATTTGAGCATTGTTGGCTAAATATCAGCTTTTCGCGAAAGGACCGGCCACTCGCGCGGGACAAAAAAAGCGCCCTCGCTCTGTTTGAAGAAAGGCAAAAACTATATTGCCTTGCTGACTGGCATTTCATTGTTCGGTCGGACTTCACTTCCTACGACGTAGCTCGAAAGATAGCGGACGATATTTTTTCCTGATCCGCGGCCCCCTACGGCGCCGCTAGAAGTTCTGGCTCGGCTCAAAGCTGAATAGGATCGTGGCGAGCTCTCCTGTCACGCCTACGTCGTCTGCGCTTCGCACGGCGTCAGCAAGTGAAGTCGCAAGCATGGTGATCTCAAACCCGTTTCGGGCCCCGGGACGAGACGCAGGAACAAAGAGTCGCCGGCCCCACACCATGAGCGTCTCGCCGCTTGCCGATTTGCCCGATGCCTGGAACTTGATCTCATAGGCGCGCCAGTCCCCATTTATCTTGGTCTCGCCCTGCGAAACCATTTGATATCCCGGGAGGATCTGCTTGAGCGTCTCGTTTGTTTCCTTTACCAATTCCGGAAACTTGTCCTGGTCCGACTTAAAAGTGCCTTCGCTCGGGTAATAGCTGACGAGCATCTGCTCCATGAGCCTCCCGTCGGGCGTGTTGCGTGAAATATCGAGGAATTTTCCTCGAGCATTGCGTGACGTAGCCTGCTGCGGGTTGTTTACCTTCCAATCGCGTGGATAGTAGATCGTAAAGCCGACAAAGTTTCTCAACAGATCGCCTCGGAGTTTTTCCTTGCTGTTCTCGTAGTACGTCGTGTTTGCCGGCTGGGGCAAATTCCTTGGCAGCGGCGGCATTTCGGTGTTAGGTACCGTAGGTCCGGCCGGAACCGAGTTCGTCGCCACCGCCGCCGGATCTCCCTGTCCGAGCGTCAGCGGATTATTTGCGATGTAATACCAGGCGGCTCCGGCCAGGGCGACCACCGTCAGGAGACCGGCGATCAGCCAGCCCCAGGATCTCGACGTCCCATCCTGCGGGGGCTCCGGCGAACGATTTTTCCACACGGGTGCGTCGGCTCCCGGACCGGCTGATGCCGTGGCCCGCACTCCGTCTCCTACAGCAGTCGCAGTAACCTCTCCATCTGCCGCCGATGCGGTGGCAACCGCAGAAGTTTCGGACTCCGCTGATGCGGTGGGTACCGGTACCAACGGCTTTAGGGTCTCGGTACGCAAAACGGGCGGGCCTGCGACCGGCCTGGGCGCAGGACGCGGCGCCGCAGGCTCTGGCGACGGGCTGGGCACATAGTCTGCAAGAGCGCTGTAAAATGCATCTCCAAAATCACGTGCCTTTGGGAAACGATCGATGGGATTGAATGCAAATGCCTTGAGGAACACGCTATCGACGCCTTTCGGCAGGTCTCGCCGCGTGACGGTCGGCACCTCCTGGAGACCAGATTGCTGGGCCCTCACAAGGTCCTTCGCCGGGACTCCCTCAAACGGCAGGTGGCC
>JBHENG010000016.1:20399-37528 GCA_046262195.1 Pyrinomonadaceae bacterium
TATGCAACCACGGCCAGGGAAAATATATCACTCGAAACCGTTGCGACACGTCCGTCAAGGACCTCGTGCGCTTTGTATAGGTAATTGCGAGGCGTGGGATCGCCGTTGGACGCTCCAAAGTTCACGAGCTTGGTCTGCTCCGTTTCAGCACCGTTCCCGTCGATGATCAGGTTCTCCGGCCTGATATCGCGGTGAAGTATACCTTCCTGATGGGCTTCATTCAGTGCATTGGCCGCCTGACGGATGGCACGTGCCGCCCTCGCAGGCATGAAATTGCCGTGAATGCTCAAAATATCTGCGACCGAGAGCGCATCGAGATACTCGCTGACAATGAAGTCGGTCCCGTTCGTGAACTGGCCCGAGTCAATTATTCGCGCGATGTTCGGATGGCTGAAATGCGAAAGAGCGACCCGTTCCTCGGCCAGTATGCCTTTCATGATGGGATCCGACCCGTCGTCCAGCATGATACGAACGAGGGCTTTTTTGTCTTTCAGGATCTGGTCGTCGCCGAGGTAGGCGAGCCCGTTTTCGTCTCCGCCCAGAAACTCAGTGATCTTGTATCTGCCCTTGACCGTCTTTCCGACAAAGGCCTCAGGATTCTCGTGATCAAAATCCGCAAAGAAAGCGGCCGTGCGGTCCGGCCCGCCGAGCTCGACGTGGCCGGCCGGTATCTCGGAAACATTTACCTTGCGGCCAAGCGGTCGTATCGGCGGCGCAAATCTGTTTTCTGCAGGTAAGGAAAAATCGCTGTTTGCAGCCTCGGTACCGATATCCTCGATCTCGAAAAAGATCTCATTCTGATCAGTATTCGCGGTACTCGCATTCTGTGCGCGGGAACGCACCGGTTCCGACGTTTCAACACGTAGGAATCTGGAAGCAGTATCGTTCAGTTCGCTCAGCCCGCCCATCTTCGGGATCAGGTTGGCGAATATGCCGCCCTTTTGCTTTCCGCCCGACCCTTCCGAGCCGGCGACCAGCCGAGTGCCGTCGACGGGACAAAACCGGCGAGAACCTTCATCAAAAACTTCGTTACATTTCGGACAATCCATCTATCGTTTACACGCCCCTTGTTAACCCTTGAAGGTCACCTGACCCTTTGTGCACGGGACATCTTGCCGCTCAGACTCTCTCTTTCTTTGTCGAGCGTCAACGCATATTGGTAAGCCCTCGCCGCAGCGTGGGCATTACGCGTTTTCATGTAACCATCGCCGACAATCTCAAACTGCTGTGCGAGCTGCCTTTTCTCTATGGTCGAAACGAACCTTGCCGCCTGAAGCAGAGTTCTCTCAGCAAGATCAAAACGCTCTTGTCGAATATATAAATTGCCCAGCAGACTACTCGCTGTAAATCCGTTCGGACTAACGTCCAGGCTGATCCTGAGTGTGTTCTCAGCTTCGGGATACTGCCCCTGCGCCATAAGGGAACGGGCAAGCAGCAGCAGGCCGGACGGGTTGCGCGGATCGTCGTCCAGGGCTGACCTCAAGAGGTCCTCCGACTCCGCAAAACGCTGTTCCGACTGCATTACCTCTGCGACCAGTATCTTTGTCGCGACATCGTTCGACCTTTCGAAAGCACTCTGGTAAGCGACCGCAGATTCGCGAGTCTGACCGCGGCGGCGGAGCAGACGTCCAAGATGTGCATAAGCGGGCGCAAAATTTGGATCAAGCCTGATAGCGCGGCGGTATGCATTTTCCGTCTCGCCGCCGATGAGGCCCCGCAGCTCAAGGGCGACGCCCATCTGATCGAACGCAAGAGCATTTTGCGGCACAAGCTGAGTTGCCTGGCGCGCGAGTTTTTCGGCCTCCTCGTAACGCTCCGATAGATTTGAAGCCGCGATAGGCTGAGAAAGAACGTAGCTAAGAGCAATGTGGGCAACGGCACTCGTCGGATCCAGCTCGAGGGCCTTGCGATAGGCGGCCTCAGACTCTTCCCAACGCTGCTGGTCGCTGTATAGATTGCCAAGACCGTACACCGCTCGGGCATCTCTCGGCTTTAGGGCCTTTGCGCGGCGATAGGCATTCTCCGCGACCGAGTATTTCCGCTCGTCACGCGCAAAGTTTCCGTCTTCGATAAGGTCCTCGAAAAGCTCGTCGGCCGCGGCCCCGGTCGCTTCTGGTCTGACCAACGGCTCGGTCCTCTTTATATCGACTTTTTTGGTCGGTGCCCTACTCGAGGCGGCCGCCTCTTTTGGCTTCGCCGTGTCCTTAGGTGGCTGGCTAGCGGCGGTTCTGCCGGTTTCCTTTACCATTGCGGAAACCTTGGTGGGCGCCTTCTTGGACGTGGTATCCGCTTTTTTTGCCGACTCCTTTCTGACGGCCTGGTTCCGGACGGACTCGTTCTTTACCGGCGCCCTTTTCGCCGTGCCGGTGTCTATTACCGGAGCTTTAGGCTGCGGCTTGGGAGCAGTCGTCTTTAGTTTGGCGGGTGATTTTTTTGTGGCGTTAGCCGGAACGGGCTTTGCCCCACCGAACAGCCTGTTGCTGCTGCCCAGATCCTGACCCATCGCGCAAACCGAGAGCACTGTCGTCACAATGCCCAATAAAACCAGCCGCCGCAAACCAAACATAAATATTACCCACTTGCGTCATTTGTTTTCGGTTACGAGCCGAAAACCCAACTCCTTATCACGCCTGCTCGCGTCCACATCGGCCCTAAAAGTTGCGGTGATGGCAAATTCGCCCGTCGACTTATTCAAGGCCGCTCCGCCGCGGATCATATATCTCGGCTCCGCGGTCTCTTTTACCATTCCTCTACTGCCCGGATAAAGACTAGCCTTAGAACCCGTCCATTCATAGACGTTTCCGATCAGGTCCAACACTCCCCATTCATTTGGACAGGATGCGGTTCCTACCGCGTCGGGTTCGGTGTTTTCTTTATCAGTGACCGCACATTTTGGATCAAATGTGTCTCCCCAGGGATATCGGTTGTTTTTTGCACCGTTTCGGGCGGCATATTCCCACTCGGCTTCGGTCGGCAGCCGGTAAGCGACCCCGTCACGTTTGGAACGCCACCTCGCAAACGCATTCGCGTCGTCAATATTGACAAATCGTACCGGCATTTTTTCGGTGCCCGGTACAGGTTTGTCATTGACCCAATGTGCCGGCACGGGACGGTAGCCGCTTTCTTTAACAAAATCGTAATATTCCTGGTTCGAAACCTCGGTCTTGTCCATCCTGAAAGGCTGGACGTTCACGACGTTCTCAGGCTTTTCGTTCTCACGGCCGTCGTTTCGGCCCATTCTGAACGACCCACCCGGGATCGCTGCCAATTCAACTGTCGTTCCCGCGGGTGAGGCCGCCGGGGTGGGCGTTGCCCCGCGTATGTTGTTGCCCGTTTGCCGTCCCCCTCCGAATAAACCCAGCATGTACGCTGTTCCGAGGCCTAAAAGGACAATCACAAAGAGCGCTAATAATCCGCCTATTCCCAAAAGGGCGGGCGCTACCCGGGACTTCTTTTTTGACAGAATGGTATCAACAGATACGTCAAATCCGCTCGGCTGAAAATTCTGCTGAACCGTTTTGGCAAGGTCGTCCTGCTGCTCGGACATCCGACGGGTTTCGGCGGTCAGCGGTTGGCCCGTGGCAGCGGCCCGTCTGGTTCCGGTCGTTCGCGGGTCAACGCTTCCCTGCCTCAGTTCTGCGACTATCTCCTGGGGCTTTCCATCACAAACTACGTCACCAAGCCAATCCTGAAAGCCGTCATGGCTCACACGCAGATGATGGTTGCCGCTTTGTATCCCGCCGAGCAGCAATGAGCCGTTATCCTGGCTCTGGCCAACGGAGACATTGTCGACAAAGATGGTTGATCTGGGTGGTCGGGTCGTAATCCTTAACGACGAGACGGGCAGCGAGCGGCTGGTCGTTCCCCCCGCCGTGTGGATGAACTGCTGGCCCGGATGGATCGCATCGCGCAGTTCCTGGACAAACTGGTCGACTGTCGCCGTGCGGGCGTTCTTGTCCTTCTGCAGGGTGTGAAGCACCGCGCTTTCGAGATCCGGCGAAACTGTCACGCCCACGGAGGACAGAGTCGGCGGAGGATCTGAAATGTGCTTTTTCATTATGGCGGGAATAGACGAACCCTTGAAAGGCACATCGCCTGCCAGTATCTGAAAAAGCATTACGCCGAGCGAGTATATGTCCGACCGGGAATCGGGCTCCTCATCCGCCCACTGCTCAGGCGCCATATAGTAGGGCGATCCCATCAGGCCGGTCGTCTGCGCCTGCACGAAGGAGCCCAAAAGCTCACCCGATTTGATCTTTGCCAGTCCGAAATCAAGGATCTTTACTGCCTGTGATAAGTTTGGCTTGTCATTGCAGATCATGATATTCAGCGGCTTTAGATCCCGATGAACTATGCCCTGCTGATGGGCCGCGCCGACGCCGGCGCAAACCGCCGAGATCAATTCGAAGGCCCGCTCCGGGTCAAGCGATCGTTCTCTCGCCAACAGATCATGGAGCGACTCGCCCTCGACGTACTCCATTACGAGGAATGGCAAAGTACCGTCTATTACGCCGTAATCGGTGACGCTCACCACGTTTTGGTGCCGGATGGCGGCGGCGGCCAGCGCTTCCTGTCTGAACCGCGTAACAAGCTGTGGGTCGTTTCCCACCAGGTCCGGCAAAATGACCTTTATCGCAAGCTGTGTCTTGAGATAGGCGTGTCGGGCCTTGTAAACGACTCCCATGCCGCCCTGGCCAAGCCTCGCCTCGAGATGATATTTGCCTTCTAAAACGGGTTCACCGCTGATCGTGTGGACGGTCGGCATCCCGTCATTTGGACAGCTCGCGACCTCATCAGCGAAACACGTTTTACAAAGCTGGCATTCCTTCATTAGAGTTCAGGCTTTACCACTGACGCAAAACAACTAACAGCGGATGATGTTTAGATGTTTTGTGAACGGCAAATAGTAGTTACGGTACGAATTGATTTTAGTTTTTTTGCATTTTTCAAGCAAGGTAACGGCGGTTTCCACGCTCGCTGCCTCGCCAGAGGAGCGTGGCCCCTGAACCGTAATACGTAAAAAGATCAGTTCCTGACCACAATATTTACCAGCCGCTTCGGAACCACGACCACGCGGACGATCTCTTTACCGTCGGTGTATTCGCGCACCTTTTCATCGGCAAACGCCATTTTTTGCAGATCGTCATTTCCCGTCTCGGCCGACGCCATCACCCGTGATCGCAGCTTGCCGTTGATCTGGACCGGGATCTCGATCTCGTCTGCAGCAGCCAGCTCTTCGCTGTGTTCCGGAAACAGCGCGCCGTTTGCTATCAGTCCCTCTTCGTTACCGATGAGCACGGAAAACAGCTCCTCGGACGTGTGCGGAGCAAAGGGCGTCAGCATCAAAACAAGTGATGTCAGCGCCTCGCGAATGGCAAAAATGTCGCCATCGGACATTTTGTCGGGTTCGCACTCAAATTCGCCGATGGCGTTCGACAACTCCATCAAGGCGGCGACCGGTGTATTGAACTGCAGGCTCTCAAAGCTGTCACCCACGCGCTTGATCGACTGGTGTGTCTTCTGCCGCAGCTTGCGTGTCGAGATCGAACACGTCTCGGCCGACATTTCAGTAAGGTCAACGTTAACAACCTCGCGCCAACTGTAGATCAGCCGCCAGACACGCTGCAGAAAGCGGACAGCTCCCTCTATGCCGGACTCGTGCCATACAAGCTCGTTCTCGATCGGTGCCGCAAAAAGCACAAACAACCGAGCCGCGTCCGCGCCGTATATCTCGATCATCTCGTCCGGGTCGACGCCGTTGCCCTTTGATTTTGACATCCGCTCGATGCCGTACTTGAGAGTTGCACGCTCAGCCGAGGTTGCGGAAACGACCTTTCCTCTTGGGTCACGCTCGACTTGGACGTCCGTTGGCAGGTGATAGATCTTTTTTCCGGTCGAGTCATCGAAAAACGTCTCACCCACGACCATTCCCTGCGTCAACAGGCGTTTGAATGGCTCATTGAAGGTCACAAGCTCCAGGTCACGCATCACCTTGGTCCAGAAACGTGCGTAGATCAGGTGCATGACCGCGTGGTCGTCGCCACCGATATACTGGTCTACCGGCAGCCAGTATTCCGCCGTTTCAGGGTCGAACGGCAAGACCTCGTTGGTCGGGTCCGTGTAGCGAAAAAAGTACCAGGACGAATCGACAAACGTGTCCATCGTGTCGGTTTCACGGTGGGCCCGTTCGCCGCACGACGGGCAGTCGGTTTCAAAAAACTCTGGCACCTGTGCCAGCGGAGACTCGCCCACGCCCGTGATCGGTATGTTTTCGGGCAAGCGTACAGGCAGATTCTCATATTTCTCGGGAACTATGCCGCACGTGTCGCAGTAGATTATCGGTATGGGCGAACCCCAGAACCGTTGCCGCGAAACGCCCCAGTCACGCAGCCGGTAGGTTGTGGCCGTCTGGCCAAAACCGTGGTCGGCGGCAAACTGGGTCATGTCCTTTTTGGCTTCGGCGCTCGTTTTGCCAGACCACACCGCAGAGTTGGTCAGTACGCCGTAGTCGGTAAACGCCTTCTCCACCGTTTCCGATATGGGATGGTTAACATCGGGCAGGACGACCGTCCGGATCGGCAGCCCGAATTTTTTGGCAAACTCGAAATCGCGCTCGTCGTGTCCCGGCACAGACATTACCGCCCCGGTGCCGTATTCCATCATCACGTAATTACCCACCCAGACCGGTATTTCCTCGCCGCTGAAAGGGTTCAGGGCAATGATGCCGGTATCGATGCCGTCCTTTTCGATCTCTTCTTCCCTGATCTTAGGCCGCCGGTTCTCTTGTGCGATCGCGTCGATCATGGCTTCGACTCCGGGCGTAAACGACGCGCGGTTTGCCTCGACGATCGGATGCGCTGCTGCAAGTACCACGGCATTGACGCCATAAATCGTGTCGATTCGCGTCGTGAACACCCGCACCGTCTGCTCAGCATCTTTTATTGCAAAATCTACAAATGCCCCCTCCGACCTGCCGATCCAGTCCTGCTGGCGCTTGATCACGTTATGCGGCCAGCCGCTCTCGATATCGGCCATATCGTCGAGCAGCTGATCAGTGTAGGCAGTTGTTTTCAGGAACCACTGCTCAAGGTCCTTCTTCGTGACCGGGTTCCCGCACCGCCAGCAAAGGCCGCCGCTCGCTTGTTCATTGGACAGCGTCGCCTGGTCGTGCTCACACCAGTTGACCTGGGTCATGCGCTTGTAAGCGAGGCCCATCTCGAACATCTTCAAAAAGAACCACTGGTCAAACTTGTAGTAATCGCTTCGATGGGCGTACATCTGGCGGCGCCAGTCATAGCTAAAGCCCATACGCTCGAGCTGTCCACGCATGGCAATTATATTTTCTTCGGTCCACTCGCGCGGATTGACCCCCCGTTTGATCGCCGCGTCCTCGGCCGGTTGACCGAACGAATCCCATCCGAACGGATGCAGCACGTTGAACCCCTTTAATCGCTTGTACCACGCCAATGCATCGCCCGCAGAGTAATTGCGGACATGGCCCATGTGCAGATTTCCGGACGGGTAGGGGAGCATTTCCAGCTGGTAGAATTTCGGTTTTTCGCTATCGATCTCGGCACGAAAAGCACCCGTGGCGGCCCACTTCGCCTGCCATTTCTGTTCTATCTTTTTTGCAAAATATTTCTCGTCCATAATCAGGCCCAAGGCCCATTCGAGCGTAAAAAAGCGAATGAGCAAGTTTAGCGGATAAACATTCGTCTATCCACTTAATAGGTTTTTATTGTTGTATTTTGTGAGTGGCAGCCGCGTCGTCCAGCAAGGTGAACGAGCGGCTAGATAAGGGCGAGGTTGTTGAAACCTGTCTGCATGAGGCGAGTTTAAAACAACTTGCGGTAATTGTCTAATTTTCTTTAAAATAGCGATGGGGAGTGATACTCTTTTCAAGATCGCTAAACGAAAGGAGTTTTTGCAAACGACATACTTGATGAGAACAAAAGAATCCACGCAGCCGGTCAAAACTTGATCTCGTAAGTTTTCGGTTAGACCGTCTGCCCAAAAAAAGGAGGCAAGCAGATGGCCAACCGAATCGACAACAACCGCACCTCTGGAGTCGAAAAACCCAACCGACACGATGCCGGAAAAAATTACTTTTCCGAGACAGGTCCTTTCAGAAGCTCCTATACCCGAAAACAATATCCGTTTGACGATCTGATCGTTTCGCTTGCGAACGCTCACGAGAATCGTCGCGCCCGCCAGGTCACCGAGTGGGAGCAGATGCGGCAGCCTTATCTTGCGCGAGAATTTAATTAAAATTTGCGTTTTGATCTAAATTTGTTTTTTAATTAGCTCATGCAAGCCCTAAGTACCGGCAAGCCCAGAGCAGCGGGCTTGCTGGAATTTTATAAGGCGGTAAGGACTGATACAGAAGCGCTTTGCGAGCCCCTCGAGATAGAGGACTACATTCCACAACCGACCGTCGACGTCTCGCCGCCAAGGTGGAATATCGCCCACACGACATGGTTTTTTGAGGAGATGATCCTCACCAAATTCAAACCCGGCTATAAAGTTTTTGATCCGAATTTTGGCTTTCTTTTTAATAGTTATTACAACTCAATCGGTGATCGAACAAAGCGGGACAACCGCGGGGACCTTAGCCGCCCGACGGTTGCGGAGGTATATGCATATCGCCGCTACGTCGACGAACAAATGGCCGAATTACTCGCTTCGCCGCAGCCGGCTAACGTAGTTGATCTGATAGAGCTTGGCCTAAACCATGAGCAGCAGCACCAGGAGCTGCTAATCACCGACCTAAAGTACACACTGAGTGTTAATCCGCTTTCTCCGGCATATCGAAAAAACTATTTTCCTGAAGAAGATATCGAGACGGCCGTCGATAAGTTCGTTCTTATTGCCGGAGGGCTTCACGAGATAGGCTTCGAGGGGCCCGGATTTCACTTTGATAACGAAGCGCCGAGACACAAGGTTTATCTGAATGATTTTGAGATCAGACGTAGCCTCATCACCAACTCGGAATACCTTGAGTTCATCAACGACGGCGGCTACCGAAAACACATGTACTGGCACTCAGAGGGGTGGGATTGGCTTAATAGCAGAGAGATAGATTCGCCGTTATACTGGCGGCTGACCGATGGAGAATGGTTCCATTTCACACTCGGCGGACTCAGAAAACTAGCTGCTGAAGCGCCCGTTTGCCATATATCTTTTTATGAAGCAGCGGCATTTGCAGAGTGGAGAGGAGCCCGGTTGGCCACCGAATTTGAATGGGAGGTCGCGAGTGGCGGCATCGAGTGGGGTAAACGCTGGGAATGGACAAACAGCGCTTACCTGCCGTATCCGGGTTTTAAGAAGGCGACAGGTGCGGTGGGCGAATACAATGGCAAGTTCATGATCAATCAGATGGTCTTGCGTGGCGCATCCGCCCTTACACCGAAAGGCCACAGCCGGGCAACATACCGAAACTTTTTCCTCCCGCACCTGGGTTGGCAGTTTACGGGTATAAGATTGGCGAAGTGATTACGGGCACCAATCCTCAATTAACTCAATTTGCTGCCGACGTTTTCGCGGGCCTCTCGGCGACGCCCAAATATCTATCATCCAAATACTTCTACGACGACGAGGGCACACGCCTTTTCCAGGAGATCATGAAGCTGCCTGAGTATTACCTGACTGGCTGTGAGCATGAGATCTTTTCGACACTGGCCGACGATATATTCCGATCGTTCGCCAACGGCGGCAATGCCTTTGACCTGATCGAGCTTGGTGCGGGTGACGGAACAAAAACGGCCGTTTTGATCGAGCATTTTTTGGACAGAAAAGCCGACATCAGCTATTCGCCCATCGATATATCACAGGAAGCGGTTGATACCCTGTCGTCCCGCTTCGCGGCCAGATTTCCCGCCTTGAAGATGGCTCCCAAAACGGGCGACTACTTCACCATTTTGCAATCGCTAAAGAACGGCGGTCGTCGCAGAAAGGTCCTGTTGTTCCTCGGCTCCAACATCGGTAATTTCAGCCGGGCCCAAGCTCTCGCGTTCTTCCGTCATCTGGGAGAGGTGATGAATGCTAATGACCTGCTTTTCATCGGATTTGACCTCCAAAAGGACCCGCACGTGATCGTGCCCGCGTATGACGACGCTCTGGGCGTCACCGCAAGATTTAACCTCAACCTGCTGAAACGGATAAACCGGGAGCTGGGGGGCCGATTCGACATAAGCAAATTCTCCCATTACGCCAATTACAGGCCCATTGAGGGGTCAGCTCGTTCCTACCTGATCAGCCGCGAGCAGCAAAGTGTTTACATTGAGGCGATCGATCGCACGTTCGATTTCGAGAAGTGGGAAGCCGTCTTCATGGAGATCTCGCAGAAATACACCCTGCGAATGATCGAGTCGATGGCTGCGGACAGCGGCTTTAGCGTAAAGCAGAACTTTTTTGACAGAAGGAATTATTATTGCGATTCACTCTGGCAGGCCGCGGTGTAATGAACATCACCGTCCTTCACTACGACTCACTCGATTCGACAAATTCAGAGGCAGCGAATCAGGCGCGGCTGGGCGCGGCGGAAGGCGTGTGCATCGTTGCGGCCCGGCAAACGGCGGGCCGCGGCCGTCACGGCCGCACTTGGGTTTCGGAAAAAGATGCGGGCCTTTACTTCAGCATCATACTTAGACCCAAACTGGAGCCGCGCCTGCTGCCCCTCATCACCTTGATGACAGGTGTCGCGGTCTCCGATGCACTTCGCGAATACGGTTTGGTTCCGGACATCAAATGGGTCAATGACCTGCACGTGAACGGCAAAAAGATCGGAGGGATCCTCGCGGAGACGGTCGAAACGACAACGGGGCTGGCGGTGATCGTAGGTATTGGCATAAACATCACGTCGAGGAATTTTCCCAAAAGTATCGCCGCAGATGCGACCTCCATCGAGGCTGAATCCGGCCGGCGCGTTACCTCGAACGAGCTGGCCGAAACCCTCACCCGCTATCTGTCGTATTTTTATGAGATTCTCATCGACGACGGGCCGGAGGCCATACTGCAGCACTGGCGGCAGCGTTCCTCATACTTTAGCGGCAAAGCGGTTCGTGTGACGGTGGATAATGACACGTTCGAGGGCGTCACCGAGGGGCTTGAGGAAAACGGGGCATTAAGGGTGAGGACCAGCCACGGAAACGTCCGTATCATCCAAGCTGGCGATGTTGAGCGTTTAAGGTCGACCGACCCCCATCTAAAGCCAATTGAACTTTAGGGCGGGAGAGTGTACTTTGTAAGTTGCGTAGCGTAAGGGCTTTTATGAGCAGTGAGTTTGATTACGATCCGGATTGGGACCTGCAGGAAGATTTTGACGAAGGTCTCGCCGAATTTGACGAGTTCTCTGATGATCTCGGCGACATCGAGATGCGCACGGCCGTCATGCAAAAGAACGACATGATCGCACTGCTCTGCATCAAGACCGCTTCAGAAGGCGCCGCCATCTGCCGGGTCGACCCTCGCGAAGATCGTCCCGCCGTCCAGATCTATGACGACGCGAATGCTGCTGTCGAGTGGTTCACAAAGAGTCTGCGAACGAGCAAGAGAAACGGCTGGAGCGTTATCTATGACGGCCTGCCGCTGCAGGGCTAAAGGGCCATGTTGCTCGCGGTCGATATCGGTAACTCCGCTACCAAGTGCGGGATCTACGACGGTAAGACACTCCTCTCAAGATTTCAGTTCCCTACTCACTCCGAGAACGTTTCCACAGAGTTAAGCAAAGACACGGAAGGGTCATCGATCCGCAAGGCGATCATTTGTTCCGTCGTACCCGCTGTTAACTCACAGATCGTCTCCGTGATCGAGAGCAGGTTTAATGTCCAGCCGCTCGTTGTCACCAATGACCTTGATTTCGGGCTAACGGTCAACTACCACCCGCTGATAGCGGCCGGGAGCGATCGTATCGTTAACTCTTTCGGGGCGCTCGAAAAATACGGTGCGCCCGTTATGGTGTGCAGTTTCGGGACCGCATCCACCTTTGACATGGTCGTTGAACCCCGAACGTGGCTCGGCGGCGTGATCGCTCCGGGCTTCGCAACGATGGCCACGGGGCTTCACACGGGAGCAGCTCAATTGCCCGAGATCGCTATCACTCGACCGTCAAAGGTTATCGGAACCTCAACGGACGAGTGCATGACATCCGGGGTGTTTTACGGCCAGATCGGCCTTGCTGAAGGCATCATCAAACGGATAAAACACGAAACCGGCAAAAGCTTCAAAGTTGTCGCGACCGGCGGGTTCGCATCCTTCATCGCAGAGCTCGTAGATGACATCGACGTGCTCGATGACCGTCTGCTTCTCGACGGGCTCCAGCTCCTGTCCGAGCGCCTCTATCAGGCATAGGTCGGCAGGTACTTGGGTACACGCCGGGCATTTGTCGCCTGTTCAAATGAAAAGGCCAGTTTCAAAAGCGTTCCCTCCGACCAGGCCTTACCAAAGAATGACATCCCGATTGGAAGCTCCTTGGCAAAGCCCGCCGGAACGCTAATGTTCGGGTAACCAGCCACCGCCGCCATCGATGAGCTGCCGACGTATGCACTGCCGCAATCACCGCTTACGGTATCTATCAGCCATGTTGGAGCGTTTGACGGAGCAACGATCGCAGCGAGCTTGTTCTTTTCCATTACCTCGTCGATGCCCTCTTCACGGGCATATTTCCTGCACGTTTCGATGGCATCACGATACGGCTTGCTCGACAGAGGTCCCTTTTTGGCGGCCGTCGCAAAGATCGCCTGTCCGAAGTACGGCATTTCTTTTGGCGCGTTCTCCTGATTGAACTTCATCAGATCGTCCATGGTCTTGTGCCGGGCGCCGCGGCCGCGAAGGTATTTCTCCAGCCCGTCTTTAAATTCATATAGGAGTACTTCAAACTCGGCATCGCCAAACTTTTCGAGATGCGGAAATTTCACATCGACGAGCACCGCACCGGCACGCTGCATGGTTGCCAGTGCCCTATCCATTACCTCATCAACCTCTTTGCGTTTGCCCCAGAAATCGCGGGCCACGCCAATTCTCGCGCCCTTTAGCCCGTCAGCCCTGAGATACGCCGTGTAATCGCGGCGCTCGCGGCGTTTACCCGCGGCCGTTGTAGCGGGATCGGTCGGATCTGTGGCGTCGAGGATATTTAACAGCACGGCCGCATCTGTCACGGTGCGCGTCATTGGCCCGGCAGTGTCCTGCGAAGCCGCGATCGGTATTATGCCGCTTCGTGAGACGAGCCCGACCGTGGGTTTTAATCCGACGATCCCGCAAACCGAGGCCGGACAAACTATCGAGCCGTCCGTCTCGGTCCCGATACCGATGGCAGCCAGATTGGCCGCGATCGCGGCACCCGAACCTGAGGATGATCCGCAGGGATTGCGGTCGAGGATATACGGATTACGCGTTTGCCCACCGCGTCCCGACCAGCCGCTTATCGAGGAAGTGTCTCGAAAGTTTGCCCACTCGCTCAGGTTCGTTTTTCCGAGTATCACGGCTCCGGCTTCCCTCAAGCGGCCGACGATGAAGGCATCGGGCGGCGTAGGCGCATCCGTCAGCGACAGGCTGCCCGCGGTGGTCTTCATCTTGTCGGCAGTGTCTATGTTGTCTTTGATCACAACCGGGATACCGTGCAGCGGCCCCCGTACCTTTCCGGCTTTTCGCTCTGCGTCACAGCGCGCAGCTATGGCGAGTGCGTCCGGGTTTACCTCGATCATTGAATTAATTCGTTTATCGACACTGGCAATGCGTGCCAGATACGCCTGTGTGATCTGCACGGATGTGGCCCGCCTGGCGGCCATTTCTGACTGCAAACTTGCAACCGTCGCTTCCTTAAGGTCCAGGGGTGGGGCGGCAATCGCCGAAGAACTGCCGGCACCCGTTAGTATTGCCGCACCTGTCAACGCCGACCGCTCCAAAAACTCGCGTCTTCCAATAACCATCATTTTTACCTCACTTTTATTTTCAAAGAATGGGAACAGAGTTCGTATTAAACCCTGTTTGCGAGCGAATCTGAAATGTCAGTTATACTTTTTAGAGATGGACCCGCGAAGACCCGATATTTCGCCGCCCAAACTAGTCACGGCACTGCGTCGCCTCGACCTGTTGCCGGCGATAGTCTTCATGCCGACCCGTCGTCGATGCGACGAGGCCGCCTCAGAGGTCGCATTCGACAAGACGCAGAGGGCGGATCCCGAGCGCCAGGCAAAGCGAAAGCAGATATTTCAGGATTTTGCGGCCGCTTACCCCGAGGTGCTCGATCACAAGCACAGCAAGCTGATAGTCCGCTCAGGCGTTGCCGCCCACCACGCCGGGCATATCCCCTCCTGGAAGCTGCTTATCGAAAGGATGATGTCCGCCGGTTTGTTGAATGCGCTTTTTGCCACCTCAACGGTAGCCGCGGGCGTCGACTTTCCCGCTCGTACGGTAGTCATCAGCAATGCCGATACACGCGGGAACGACGGCTGGCGGCCGTTGACCGCAAGCGAGCTCCAGCAGATGACCGGGCGTGCAGGACGACGGGGCCGGGATAACGTCGGTTTCGTCGTACTTGTGCCGGGTCAGTTTCAAAATCCCAAAAAGATCGCCGAATTATTAAGAGCGCCTCCCGACCCGCTCGAAAGCCGCTTCAAAGCAACCTATACAAGCTTGCTTAATTTACTCGATGCATTTGGCGAATTTGCGCACGTCCGCGAGATAGCCGAGCGCAGTTTTGCCTTTCGCGAGAGCCGCCGGGCACGTGCCGACAGCACGGGCGGTGACGGGGCGGAGCTGCTGAGCGAGAGCATCTGGGAGCCGTTCGATCGGCGGGCCCGCGTATTGGATCATTTCGGCTATCTTGATTATGAAGCTGAAAAGGTGACACATAGCGGAAAGTGGCTTGCGGATCTCCGAATAGATCGGCCGCTGCTGGTCGGCGAGGGACTGCGTCACGCCGTTTTTGACGATCTGAAGATCTCGGAGGCAGCCGGGCTCATGGCTTCCGTCGCCTCGGACGCGGAGCGCAGCTACGGCGAGATGCGCCCGAGCCGTCAAATGCTCGACATCCTCGCTAATTTCGAAGATCTCGTGATAAGCGTTTCAAATATAGAGTGGAAAAATGGTGTCAACCCCGTCGAAGAGATCAACTATTCCGCTGCTGCGGCCGCCGAACGCTGGACGGCCGGTATGGCGTGGGACGAGCTCGTTGACAGGACAAAAGCAGAAGAGGGCGATCTAGTCCGTCTGCTTTCCCGCACCGGCGAGGCGTTGAGGCAGCTGGCGAATCTCCGTGAATCAAATCCCACTGCCGCGGCCATCGCGAGTGCCGCATCCGATGCGATCCTCCGAGAGCCAGTCCGTTAGGTGTTACCCGGCTATTTTTCCTCTGATGGTCAGCCGCCGGACAACTTCAATTTACACGCGGCAAGTTTTGCTTGCGCGAGTTTCTCTTCCATTTTGGTCAATTCACTGAAACGCGGGCGATTTTCGGCAAAAAATTGAACGGCTTTTTCATACCGCTTGAAAGCCTCCAGTAGACGTGCTCGGTTCGTCTCCGTCAAGTCCACGCCGTCAGGTGGGCAGCCGGCAAATATGTCACCGATGTGCATATTCGCATTGGCAAGACCCAAACGCCCGAGAGCACGATCCTGCTCGATTTCCGTTAATTGCTGCCAATACTCTTCGGCTTCGCGGTAGGCGGCAAGGGCTTCGTCGGATTTTCCAGCGGCTGCAAATAGTTTACCCGCATCAAGAAAAACTCCGGCATGGGAGTGTTTGGTTCGCGGGTCGGCGTGGTTGACGGCCGTGGCTTCACGGCGCAGTGCTAAGGCCTCGCGTAGCTTTGTTAAGGATTGTTCGCTCCTTCCGTTTTTTTGCAGCATCTCCGCTATTTTGAGCATGTGACGAACCTGGTCGCCGTGCCAAAATAAGTTAAAGCGTGTCGCGGCATTTTTGTTGAAGTCCAAAGCGAGTTCGTAATGGGCCAATGCGCCGCGATAGTCGCCAATTTTATTCAAGGCGCGTGCCAGATAGCTGTGCGCGGTGTGGATATTAGTTTGAGTGCGCTGATGATCGGGGAACGTGACTGCCGCGATTTCCGCAATTTCCAGACCCTTTTGCAACGTCTCGCGCGCCGTTTGCCAGTCGTCAAAATCGCTGCCCTGCGATAAGCCCGTCCATGCAAAGGCCCAGAACTTCGCGCTGTATTCATCGGGTGTGAGATTATCTCTCTCAAGGAATGCAATCTGCCGCTGGCGCGTGTCTATGGCCCTCCTGAAATAAGCCAGGGCGTCGTCTCGTCGCTCTATATATCTGAGAAAGATCCCGAATTCCAAATAGGTTCCCGCCAAATTATGGAGGGCCTGAGAATCAGACGGAGCGGATAGGACGATTTCTTCGCGCAGTCGCATCGCCTCCAGATATCTTTCGTCGCCCGCAAAGCGGTAGGATTGGTCAATGAGTAAAGTTTTTGCCACCAATTCCTTTGCTGACAGGTCCTCGGGCGAGTCGGCTAAAACGCGGCGAGATAATTCGAGGGCCCTTTGATAATGCTTTCTCGCATCCGTATCACTGCCCAAATGGGAGGCGGAGATGCCACCCCAGTGCAAATGAGCTTCGGCCAACTCTCTCAAAACCGTCGGGTCGTCGGTTTCCTGCACCAACCGATCGAGATAATCCGACGTAGCTTTAGCCAACTTCGTCCGAATAGGAAGTGAACCTGGCAAATTACCCAATTCTTCGTCGTATTCGTTCAGCAGACTATTTGCCAGACGGCGCGTTTCAGTGGCCTGGCCTTCGGCGCGGGCGCGTTCCTGCTTTGCGATATACGCCTGCCAAACGGCGATTGAAAGGCCTGCAAGCAAGGCAACTAAAGCAATGCTCGCAAATCCGACCGTTAATCGATTGCGGCGGACAAATTTCGCTAATGTGTAGCCCCAGGTCGAACGGCGCGCGCTAACGGGCAATCCGGTTAGATACCGCGTTAAATCTTCCGTAAATTGCTCAACAGAAGTGTATCGAAGATGGGTCTCTTTCCGTAAAGCTTTTAATATTATATTGTCGAGATCGCCCCTCAATCGTGCGGACGTAACGCGGTGGTCCGGCCGTGTAGTGATATTTCGCAGCCAACCGGTTTTCTTCTGCGTGTTATCCGCTTTCCATAGATC
>JBHENG010000017.1:0-468 GCA_046262195.1 Pyrinomonadaceae bacterium
TGGGGTACACACTAGTCAACTACGGAAAACTCCAGGTACGGTTTGGACATAGCGGTAATAATATCCAACTCAGACTCCGAATTCAGGAGGCGACCCTGCGCACCCAAAATCCGTTTCGGATACGGCTCGAACTGGAAGTCAACCTTGATATAGGGGCAACCTCTAAATACATAGCTGCGTTGGATAACCGTCGAAAGACCGCCCTGCTCATAGAAGAACTTGCGCATCTGGCCTCGTGTCATACCCACTTTAACACTACGAATCTCTGTGAGCACCGATGCGATCCATTCCGTGTTCTTTTGCTGTGTTTGCGTTAGAGTCCTAGACGGAGCCAGAGAGATCACGGTTAGAATCAAAACGAAGGTCAATACAGTTTTCATATGGCCCATTTATAAATTTCCCCGGCGTCTTTGCTCTTCCTCTATTGACACAAACAACGCCTTGAAATTGCCTTTTCCGAATCCCTTG
>JBHENG010000017.1:478-36963 GCA_046262195.1 Pyrinomonadaceae bacterium
ATGTCTTCGTCTATGTGGCCGACACGCGAGGGGAGTTCATCGTAATATGTGTCCGGTACCGTAAGAAACTCGACGCCGTTCTCCGCCAGCCTGGCAACGGTCTGGCGGATGTCACGGCAAAGCAACGCAATGTGCTGTGCGCCTGCAGATCCATAAAAATCTATGTACTCCTGTATCTGCGATTTGCCCGTTTTGCTCTCAGCCGGCTCGTTGATCGGGAATTTGATGTTATGTCCGCCGTCGGACATCACGATGGACATTAGCGCGGAGTATTCAGTCGATATATCTTTATCGTCGAAGGTGATGTAACGGAAAAACCCGAGTACGTCCCGGTAAAAATCGCACCAGTAGTTCATCTTACCGAGTTCAACGTTACCTACTATGTGGTCGACGATCATCAGGCCCACTGCATCGCCTTCGATTTTTTGCTCGACGAAGCCCGGAAGAAAAGGGCCGGAATAAACGTGGCTGCCGGTGTCAGAACCTCGCGTGGTAACGGGTGGGTTCTCGGCATCGCCATTCATTGACGAACCATTCGTCGAGCCCTTACTCATGTGCGGGCTACTGACACGGCGGCCGTCGTCGTACGAGAGGAAAGAGTGTATCGTGTCACCGTACGTAGCGATCGCCGCGTGCCGGACGGATTCGTTTTCATCCGACCAGTCATACGGATCTGTGACAGGCGTCGCGCCCCGTTTTACCGCCTCGTTAAAAGCGTGGTCAGCGTCCTCTACGTAAAACGCGATGTCTCTCACGCCGTCACCATGCTGTTTGATATGCTCGGCGGCCGGGTGCTCGGGCGAAAGCGGTGTAGTAAGTAGGAACCTCACATTGTTCTGCCGCATGAGGTAACTTGTTACGTCCCGGTTGCCGGTTTCCAGCCCCGTATACGCCGCTCGCGAAAAACCCAAAGCCTTGCGGTAATAAAACTCCGCCTGCTTTGCGTTCCCGACGTAAAACTCGACGTGATGTATCTTCTTCAGGCCCAGCGGGTTCTGGACCTTAGTTTCTGTCTCAACTGCTGTGTTTGTTTCGGTGACCATGACTACTGATTTATCTTTATCGTTTCCAGGATTTTGTTAAATCCTTTCCAGTAATTTTGGAAGCCATTTTGCGAATCAGTATCTCTCGTCCCGTAGTAACTGGATGCGAGAATCTCTCTGAAATTCGCCAGAAAGAGTTCTTTCCCTTGCTTTCGCGCAGGCCAAACAAGGTCAAAGTATTGCCATGCTAAATCCTCGTTGCCCGTATAGATCAAGTCAAGCATGACGTCCCAGAAGGCTTCGTCAAACTGCGCCCCATCCTCAGTGTATGGTTCAAGTGAGACCTTTGCCCTTGCTTTTCGTGCCTTCCCCTTTAATTCGACGAGCGATGGCGGCTTTTTTCTTAGTAATTCGAAGTTCGGTTTAAGAACGCCTTTTTCAAACTCGAGAATAATACGAGGCATTGGTGAGCAGGCAAAACAGGCGTTCCAGTATGCAAAATTGTTCTCGTGCGTCTCGAAACGAAGTCCGCCTTTGGGATTTATGCCAATCGGCGCGATCCCAGCATGCTGGGTATCAATCTGCTCAACCAATTCTACTTGAGAGCCCAGATCGAAAAAGAAAGTTGTAAAACAGCAGTGGGCCCCACCAGAAAAGTAGTCGATCATAACGTCCGGTATCCCGTTTCCAGTCTTGTCCGGGGTGTTTTTGATCAGTGCGGCACGCTTACGGGCTGTAGCCGACGAAGCTGGCTCAACGGTATCTGAAAAGGTATATCCGATATAATCCGAACCGAAATCCTGCAGGATTCTCTTCTTTAGCCCGCCCTTATCGAAAACAACTGTCGTTGCTCCATCCATATCTTTACCCGCCCAGTAAATGCGGATGTTGTAACCAGCCAAACTACGCAAATCCTTAAGTCTGCTGCCCTTGGGCAATGAGAACCCGTTTGAGTACTCGATGGTAATACTTTGAGTATCCACAGCTTCTGATTCCTCATCATACAAAAACAGCACCTTGTACATCCCGGCAGTCGGAGCCACGAATAAGAGGTTATCCCTTCGGCCCGCCTCCAGCGGCTTTCCCGACGGATCAAGGACGCCGGCCTTTAGTAAAACGGAGTCACTGACGAGCCAAGTGATATTTGCTACATCTCCTTCTTTCAGCGTGACAACATAGCTTCGGCCAGCTCCAGGGATAAGTTTGAAGGTTTCTTGCTTGTTAGGTAGCAGTTGCAAAAGCTGATCTTGGGCCGTTGCCGGGCCGAGCAAAGGCAATATGAGTAGAAAGATACAAAGACAGCGAAACATGCTTTATCTTAAAACGATCCGATATACTCCCGCGTCACCTCTTTCAACTCAGCATATGATGGTATGACGTACAGCACTGGCTGCATGTCGCTGTAAGAATAATCGTGGTTTATCACTTCGTCCAGGTCGAAGGGTCGACGCTCGACCTCGTCGGAAAACGCGTGCTCCAGCTCGCCATAACTCGATAACAGCCCGGCGCCGTAGGCCTTGATATTGCCCTCGTGCTCTACCAGGCCGAACTCGACTGTGAACCAGTACAATCGGCCGAGTTCTTCAAGCTGCTCATCGTTGGCAATGCGCGCTCCGTGCCCAACAAATTGCGAGTAATCCGCAAACGCTGGGTTCGTAAACATAGGGATGTGGCCAATCGATTCGTGAACAATATCGGGCTCGGGCGTGTAGTCGGGGCGAGAGTGGTGGCGAATGTACTGTGTCGACAGCATGACCCTATACGAGAGCCAGGAGAGGAAACCACGTGTTTCCACCAGACCCTCGATCGGTGCGAGCCGAAAGCCGGTCAACTCCTGCAGTCGTCGGCTCATCTCGGATAACTGCGGTATTCGCTTGGTCGAGATGCCCAGATCCTTCTTAGCTTTCAGATAAAAGGGACTCGCGTACTTCTCATGCAGTTCCTCAAGCCGCGTAGCAACGTGCTGCCAGATGGCCTGCTCCTCAGGTGAATAATCGACGTCTATTATCCTGCCGGTCTCGCGAAATGTTTTTGAAAGGCCGGCTATATAGTCGCGGCGTTTCCTATATTCCGGGTCGTTCGCACCTGGATGGTCGAGATGCAGTTCGTTTATGTCCTCGAACTCCATGTCGCGAAACGTCGGCAGATCGTTATCCGAGAACCGCTGGTTTGCGATAGTGACGGAACGATCCGAGGTAGCTGCCGATGCAGATTCAGTCACCATATCAACTTAGCTCCTTTCATATATTCGATGCTGTGTACGAGGCACGCGTAATAGATAATTTTATACAACTATAACTCGCGCGTATACCTGCTCCCGTTTAATATTGACTTCAGTGAGCAGGCAGGCGCGCGGTGGCCGCCTACCCGATGTCATCCCAGACGGTGCAGCGTTCAAGATACTGGTGCTGCCGTTACTCATGTTGGCCAGGCGCGAGAATACGAAGTCCGACCCCATCGAGGGCAAGCCGGCGGAAGCAACGAAAAATCATTGATTCCAGGCGACCTGACTTCTTAGACGCATCAGCGTCCTTTCCAATCCAATGATCTCGAAAACGGCCAGCATTGACGGGCCGACCGCGACGCCGGTCAGGAGGGTACGGGCACCGTTCATGATGACACCGAGTTTCGTTCCCTTTTCTTCCGTAAAGGCTTTAACGGCAGCTTCAATATTTTCTTCAGTAAATGTTTGAGAACTGCCAACGACGCCGCCTTCTGCAAAGTCTGCCTCAAATTTGTCGGCCAGCTGGGGCAGCCACTCTCGCAGCTCCGGAAGCTTGGTAAGGTTTTTTGCGATGGCCGTCGAGTCGAAGTCGAAGTCTTCACTGAAATAGGCGCGGCCCTGACCCGAGAAATCTTTTAATGTAAAGAAACGCTGGCGAATAACGTCGACGGTGTGGTCGAACCACCCCTTGTCTACATCCTCATACTCCTCCCGCCATAGCTTCGCGGATCGAAGCTCTTCTTTTACCAACGGCAGCAGATCCACAAGCGACATTGAGCGGATGTATTCGGCGTTCATCCAGATCAGCTTGTCGTCTGTCCAGCGTTTCGGGTTGTTTGGCTCGTAATTGAATATCGCGGACGATCGATGCACGCCCTCGAGCGAAAACTTCTCGATCAGCTCTTCCAGCGAGTAAATCTCGCGTTCCTCGCCCGCGGACCAACCCATAAGTGCGAGGAAATTACGAAATGCCGCCGCGACGAATCCGGCATCGCGATAAGTAGTAAGGCTGACGATTTCGCCATGTATACGCTTGCTTAGTTTCTTGCCGCCCGGCGCCAGGATGAGTGGAAGATGAGCAAACTTAGGCGGCGGCACACCGAGAGCTTCATAGATCAGGATCTGTTTGTGCGTATTCGTGAGATGGTCCTGACCGCGGATGACATCGGTGATCTGCATCTCAATGTCGTCACAGGCGACCGCAAGGTTGTAGAGTGGGTGCCCGTCGGAACGGAGCAACACTAGATCTTCGGTATTGGCATAGTCACGCTCCTGCTCGCCGAAAACGCCATCATCGAAAGATGTCTTTCCAGCAACCGGTACTTTCAGCCGGATGGCAAAAGGTTCGCCGGCAGCCGCGCGTCTATCGCTTTCCTGAGCATCGAGATCCCGAAAAGGGTTATCGCGCATGCTTTTGGGACCATGCTCTCGAGCTCTAGCAATGATGCCTTCTTTTACATCAGCTTGGCCCTGGTTATCTTTAGGCGTGAAATCGCGGTAAGCCTTGCCCTCCGCGAGCAGATCGTTTGCCGCCTTGCGATGTTTGTCAGCATTTGCGGATTGAAAGACGATCTCCTCGTCCGGTGTCAGGCCGATCCAGGCAAGCCCTTCCAGAATCGACCTCGTTGACTCGTCTGTCGAACGCGCGAGGTCCGTGTCCTCGATCCTTAAGAGGAACTTACCTCCAAGTTTCCGAGCGTAAAGGTAGTTAAAAAGGGCCGATCGCGTCGCTCCGACATGCAAATATCCTGTGGGAGAGGGGGCAAATCTGACTCGTATGGTCATAAACGAGTAGTTTGTTACATCGACCGCGTTCAGGCAAGAGCGACAAGGTTAGAGCTCCTTTTCCTGTTCTATCGTCTTTGGCTCCCAAAGCTCGACCTTATTGCCGTCCGGATCCATGATCCACGCGAATTTCCCGTTCTCGTGCGTTTCGGGACCACCTGCGATCGGCACGTCGGCATCCTCCAGCTGCGTCAGCATCTCGTCGAGGTCGTCGACGCGATAGTTGATCATGAAGCTCGACTCACTCGGGGCGAACCACTTAGTCTCTGATGCCGCGACATGCCATACAGTCAGCCCGCCGTCGTCCGCCTTGTCATCCGGCCATCTTAGGATCGCACCGCCCCAATCTTCTAAATTCAAACCGAGATGAGTTTGGTACCATGATGCGAGCGCCCCGTGGTCCTTTGTGCTTTTGAAAAATACACCGCCAATTCCTGTAACTTTTGCCATATTTAACTCCTTATATAACTCTTGCGCGGGCCGAGCCGGCAAGACCTCACGTTTGCGGGCGCATGGACAGAAGCAAAAGGCCATCGGATGCTGAGATCCAACGGCCAATAGGTGCCTCCGTATCTCAGATTCGAGATCGGAGATTCAAGATCAAAAACTGGCGGAGACGACAGGATTCGAACCTGTGAAGGGCTTTTGACCCTTAACGATTTAGCAAACCGCCGCTTTCAGCCGCTCAGCCACGTCTCCTGCAGGTCTAAAAAGACCGTTTCCAATTCTAGCCGTCAAGCAAACTTTGTCAAGGCGTGTCGCATCCTAGGAGACAAGAATCAGCTATCCATCTCGCTTGACAGGCTTGCGTTTTGCGAACAGAATACGACAGTTGCGGAGTTCTCGTTTTCAGATGGGGTTTTCAATAAACCTAAAACAATTTAACAAGACGGCGCTAATGCTGATGTTTACGTTGGCGGCGGTGGTTGCCGCGTCGCGCTTGACCCATGCTGAGATTGTAATTAACGGCCACGGAAACCTTGGCGTTATAAAAGGAGTGGTCCGCGACGATGGGGGGAATCCGATCGCTGAGGCGTCAGTCGCAATATTTCGAAACGGCACATCGCAATTGCTCAAACAGGTAACGTCTGCGCGCGATGGCGGTTTCATTGCTCGGATCGTGCCAGGCACCTACACGGTTCTTGCTGTCGCTCAAGGGTTTAATCCGGTAACACTTTTTGGCGTCCAGGTGGGCCATGCAACCGAGCTGACGTACGGGTTTAAGCTTGAACGTGCCGGCAGCGGTAATACGCTTCCCGAAAAACGTTTGGACCGCAACAGCTCTAAGTGGCGTGTCCGGGCCGCCCAAACACAGCGGTCGATCTACCAGAACCGTGAGGGAGATAGCCCGATCGTTGAGGATACTCGCGCAGCCGACGACGTGACAACCGCCCGCAGCCGTAAGGGAGAAACGGTCGTCGAGACTATTGTGAGCGCAACTGATACGGGCAACTCGGCGGGTCTGAACATCGCGACGTCGCTGCCGATCGGCGACGACTCGGATGTTATGTTGGCCGGGCAGTTTGGTCGGGGCGAGAAAGCCCCGCTGCAATTTCACGCTGCGGTACGACTCGCGCCGTTTGACAACCATCGGCTTCGGTTCAATTCCTCAATAGGCAAGCTAGGTGTCGTCGGCGACGGAGATCAGGGAAAAGTACTGGGTCAGGTATCATTTCAGGCACTGGACGAGTGGAAGGTTCGGGGCGGGATAATTTTCGTTTTCGGCCTGGATTACTCGCGGTTCCTCGGCGCGGGCGATGATTCCGCGATATCCCCGAGGCTGGGGCTGCAGTACGATCTCAATTCAAAGACTCGTCTAAGAACAGGTTTTACGGCCCAGACAGAAGAGCGTTCATGGGCCAACGCGATCGATCTCGAGGGCCAGAGTTTTGCGTTTGCTGAACCGATCTCAGTCGATGATCTTGTGATCGAGAACGGCAAGCCGCTGATGAATAAGAGTCGCCGCCTGGAATTCGGTATTGAACGCATTATCGATAACCGATCAAGCGTCGAAGCGAATGTCTTTTTTGATACGACCATCTCGCGTGGCGTCGGACTCGACAACTTTGCTTTTGATGGTTTCGATATCGACGGTACAGGCGACTTTGTAGCCACTCAGCAGGGAAAGACGCAGGGTGTTCGTGTAGTCTACACTCGTCGAATCGGCAGCCTGTTCTCGGCCTCAGGCGGGTATTCGTTTGGTACCGGTCAAAAAATTTCAGCAGAGGCTATTTCAGACCCGTCCCGGATATTCGAAACTGATTTCTTCCAGTCCTTTTTTGCCCAGCTGGCTGCTGATCTAAGGTCAGGAACCAGTATCCGCACGGTTTACCGGCTTTCACCTCAAGCCACAGTGTTTGCGATTGACCCCTTTAAAGGACGACTTGCGATCTACGATCCCGGTCTTAGCGTCTACGTCACTCAGTCCCTGCCGACACTCGGCCTGCCTTTCAGGGCGCAGGCCACGGTCGATGCCCGCAATGTATTTGATTTTCAGTCGGGTGTCTCTGGTGACGAAGGCGGACTGCGTTTCACTGCTCAAGGACGCATGTTGAGGGGCGGCATTCAGGTTCGGTTCTGATCCCATCCGTCAAGTCGTCCCGTCGATTACTGTGCGTTGATCAGCCGCAGCCGCAGCCGCAGCCGCAGCCGCATTTGTCCAAATTCTCGGATAACGAAGCAAAATGTTGTATCTGACGAAACCCGGTTTCCTTCTGCACCCAGACTTTTATAGTTTTTCTCTAATAAAAACAGGATGGGCAGCGATTAGAAGTTTCCAATAGTATTGGAACGTATTTTGCATCTGCAAAAGGACGGAGAAGTATGCGTTAAGCGATGAAGGAGAAGATGTTCACAAGTTGGAGTCTCATCTGGCTCCTTGCGTCGGTGCTGTTTGTAGCAGCCGCCGCCTTGAACTTGTCGCAGCGTGCTTTCCAAAATCTTCCGCCTACAGACGGCGTCCGATGGACACAAAGATCCGACGGGATCTATGCCGATAAGGTAATCACGGGCTTCGCCGGTTCCCGGGCGGGCATATCTGTCGGTGATAAACTTATCGGCATTGGCTTTGACGGTGAAAGAACCGAGGAGATCACCTCACCCGCCGACGTACAGATGTACCTCGAATCGGTCGGCGTCGACGGTAATTTGACGTATTTTTATCAGAAACCTGCCTACTCCTTTTCAGATAATTTCTATTTCGCTGATCTCAAACACATCGACCCGATCCCAAGGTGGACTCCCTCGATCATCTTTCTGTCGATCGTGGGTTTCATATGGCTTGCTGTAGGTGTTTTCGTGCTTCTGAAACAGGGCGGACAGTCCCCGTTCGTTCTGCATTTTGCGACCGTCTGCTTAGCTGCCTTTGTTTTTCACACTTTCCGTTCCATCGGTTTTGGCAAAGACTTTGATCTTGCCGTCGATCTGATAGATAACATCGCTCTCGCATTTTTTGCGCCGCTGTTCATGCATTTTTGCATTCGGTACCCTGTCAGGAATGCCATCTTGGGCGAAGAGCGATGGCGGACTTTTGTCCTGTATGCTCCGGCTGCAGTTCTATCTGCGATTTTTGTTTTCATTTCACTCATACCGCAGTTTTTGCACGAGTCGGCCATAGCTGCAGGTTTAGCGTCATTAACAGACCGTCTTAATCTGTTTGGGTGGCTTTATCGGGTAAATTTCTATCATTTCGTTGCTGGAATATGTGCAGGGGGAACCTTGCTCATTTGGCGAGTTTTCAAGAGCCCGCAGGCGATGGTACGTCAGCGGCTGAAGTGGACAATGTGGGGTACGATTGCCGCTGTTGTTCCCATCGTTCTAATGCAATTGACCGAACGACTGGCCATTCGGATCCCGGATGACAATTTCAGCACGGCCATAACGACACTGCCGCTGGCTTTGATCCCGCTGAGTTTCGGCCATTCCGTGGTGCGCTATCGGCTGATGGATGTTGATGTCGTGGTCCGCCGGGCGCTTGTTTATGCAATCACAACGGCGGCGATAGCAATGATGATCGGCGCCGTGGCCCTGGGCCTGGTCTTTCTCGCGGTGGGAAATAATCTCTCTACTACCGAGATCGCCCTTCGGGCCGTGATCGCAATAGTCGCAATGGGAGCCATTGTGTTGTTGAGTGAGCCTCTAAAGAAGTACCTGCAGGAAAGAGCGGACCGCTTCTTCTACGGAGAACGGTACGACCTGCGCCAGGGACTGCTTGATTTTGGAAAGACGCTTTCCGCGACGACGGCGCTTGATCCATTGCTTGACGGACTTGTTGAACGTCTGCGGCAGGTCCTCGACGTGCAAAAAGTAGTTGTCTTTCTCGAAGATGCTGCGGCTCCGGAGCATTATAAAGTGGTCAAAACCGTTGGTTTGAATCAGGAGTATAAGATCCCGCCAGATTTCAGGACCATGGTTAGACAGAAGTCGGCTGCTACGGGCGTAGTACGAGCCGACGAATTCGAGGTTCCGGACGTTGAGATCGTCGAGGGCAACGGCAATGGCAACGGGCTTGGCAGCAAAAAAGTTGTTCGACAGGAGCTGCACTATTTTGTTCCATGTGTAGCCGGGGGCCAAATGGTCGCGGTGATCGGGCTGGGACGCACAAGTGACGGTTCGCTGCTCTCTTCCGAGGACCTCGAGATCCTGAAAACGATCTCAGGCTATATCGCCGTGGCAATTGAAAACAGCCGCCTCTATGGTCAGCAAAAGGAGCACACCGAAGAGCTGGCATTATTAAAAGAATTTAACGAATCCATTGTCGAATCGGTCAATGTGGGGCTTCTCGCGGTTGACGAGGATGGTCGTATTATCCGCAGCAACTCCTCATTCGAAGAGATGATGGGACTCCGACGGGAGGACGCGGTTGGTAAACTGGTCGAGGATGTCTTTGATCAGAGCTTTGCCCTTAACCTCGATAACATACTAGGTAAATCCCGTTGGCATCTGACTGAGATCCGTAATGCGTACAAGCTCCACACGTACGATCAGAGCGGCAGATCGTTGATATTAAATGTGGCGGTGGCTCCATTACGTTCGATATCAAATCAGCAAACCGGTGCCATTATCGTGCTCGAAAATGTCTCGTCGCGCGTGAAACTTGAGGAAACGCTCCAGCAAAGCGAAAAACTTTCAAGCATCGGCCTGCTGGCGGCTGGGGTGGCCCATGAGGTAAACACGCCGTTGACAGGTGTTTCCAGTTATACGCAAATGCTGCTCGGGATGGTTCCTGAAACAGATCCAAAACACGCTCTGCTGCAAAAAATGCAGCGGCAGACAGATCGGGCGTCCAATATCGTCGGAAATCTCCTTAACTTCTCACGTACGGGAAATGCGGACGAGATCGCCGAGATCGATATTAATACGCTTCTCAATGACACGCTTCAGCTTTTGGAGCCCCAGCTCAGACAGTCAAATATTGAGATCGTTAAAGATTACGCCACAAACCCGCCAACTATTCTCGCTGCGGCGGGAAAGCTGCAGCAGGTGTTTACCAATCTGATCCTTAATGCTCGCGATGCAATGTTCGAGGGGGGACGGATAACTCTCAAAACCTTTGTCGAAAATACGGATGGCGTGACCATAGAAGTGTCGGACACAGGCGAAGGGATCCGAACCGAGAATTTAAAGAAAGTGTTCGACCCCTTCTTTACAACCAAGGGCGTTGGAAACGGTACGGGGCTTGGACTTGCAGTATCTTACGGCATAGTGCAGGAACATGCCGGGTCTATCGAAGTTCGAAGCATTGAAGGAGAAGGTACAACATTCAAACTGGTTTTTCCCACCACTAAAAAAGCCGGTCGTAAAAGAGCTGTCAGTTAGTCTCTAGAGCACTTTGTCTTTGCTGTTCCTCATAAAGTATACAGCCGTCAAAAACGCTACAAACATGATCGCCGCCGCCGTCCAATAGGTTCGAAAAACCGCTGATCGATCAACCTTGTTTAGAGAATTGTTCAGCAATACCCCGCCGATAGTGGGCCCGATCGCACGCGCAAGGCTTGCTCCAGATTGCATCACTCCCATTACACGCCCCTGCTCATGATCGCCGGCATTTTTTGACGCGAGACTTGCCAGCGCTGGAGACGCGAATGCGTTTCCAAAAGACAGAAAGGCTGAGACGACGAGCAGTCCCGCCAGCCCGCCGACTCCGGGCGACGAGAAGGGCATTGCGAAAAGGCTCGCTGTCAGCATCAAACAGCCAAAGACGGCAAGCGGGGCTTCTCCAAATCTTTTTGCAGCCGCGCCGAACACTGCGCCCTGCATTACGATCGCGATGAGGCCGACATAGGCGAAGAGATATCCGTTTTGTTCAGCGTCGTAATTGAATGTAAAAGATGTAAAGAAAACAAACGCATACGTCATGATCGAGAAGGCCGTGATCAAAAGGAAGTAGATCAGCGAGAGCATTCTGAATGTGGGATCGGCGAGCGACTCAAACATCGCGGCTATCTTGCCCGGTGCACCTGATCTGGTGTTATCTGTAGTTTTCTTCAACGATTCCGGTAGCACAAAGTAGAGCGCGATCGCATTTGCAAGCGAGAGGCCGGCCGCATAGTAAAAGGGCAGCTGTATTCCGTACTTGCTCAGGATCCCAGCCAGTGCAGGGCCAAGAATAAACCCCAGTCCAAAGGCCGCGCCAAAGAGCCCCATGCCCTTTGCGCGGTTCTCCTTTGTGGTAACGTCCGCAATGTAAGCCTGTGCAGTTGATATATTTCCCCCGGTTATCCCACCGATGATCCGGCCGACAAAAACCAGAGCCAAAGAACCCGCCACACCAATCACAAAGTAACCAAGGGCTGAACCGAGAAGGCTGATAAAGAGGATCGGCCGCCGGCCGTATCTGTCAGAGAGCCTGCCCAGGATAGGGGAAAAAAAGAATTGCATCCATGAATAGACCGAGAACAAAAGCCCGACCTCGAATGGAGTAGCGTTGAAGTGTTCCGATGACGCGTAAAAGGGCAGGATCGGAATGACCATGCCGAACCCGATCAGATCAACAAAGACCGTTACAAAGATAATGATAAGCGGCGTGGTAAAGAACTTATCCTCTGCAGCTTCGGATTGTTTCTGAACGGGATCTGGCTGATTCATGGGGGTGGCTTAAACAGTAGCGTCAACTGCTCAAATCGCTAAATTATAGTAAGATAACAAAAAAACCAACGATAGCATCTCGCCTGAGATTCCAAAAAACGATGCAGGGGAAATACATTTCAAAAGTCATAATCTTACTGGCCTTAGTAAGCGTTTTGTCTATGTATAAGGAAACGACGGCCCAAAACAAACAGTCCAAAAAAAACAAAGCTCAGCCGGCTGCAGTTAAACCGGTTCCACCAGATATCAGCTACACGGTGTCGATGACGAAGCCTTGGACGCACCTTCTGGAGGTCGACATGCGGATCAAGTGGGACCAGATGCCAGAGAAAACGGAACTCAAGATGCCCGTTTGGACCCCCGGCAGTTACCTTGTGCGTGAGTTCGCACGACACGTTCAGGGTTTCACAGCTAAAAACCAGGCCGGAGCTGATCTCGCCTGGCGCAAGATCAGCAAAAATACATGGCAGGTCGACACCGCTGGAGCGAAAGAACTTTCCGTTCGTTATCGCGTTTATTCAAACGAATTGACAGTGAGGACCAATGAACTAAACGACGAGCATGCTTTCTGGAATAATGCCGCGCTTCTGTTCTTCATAAAAGATAATTTGCATGTGCCGTCTACTGTTTCCGTAATGCCTTTTGGCGAATGGAAGGTAGCTACCGGATTGCCATCGTCTGGCGGCGCGAATACATTTCGTGCCGAGAACTATGATGTTCTTTACGACTCACCATTCGAGGTCAGCAACTTTAAAGAATTTAGATTTGAGGTACAGGGCAAACCGCATCGGTACGTCGTTAGCGGCGAAGGCAATTATGATCTGCCCCAATTGGCTGCCGACACTGCAAAGATCGTCGAGGAGGCCTATAAGATCTTTGGCGAGCTGCCGTATAACGATTACACCTTCATTTTAAACCTCCGCGGCGGCGGCGGACTGGAACACCTGAACTCGACTGCGCTGCAGGCAAATCGATTTTCATTTAAGCCGGAATCGCGTTACAAGAGTTTTTTGGGCCTGGTGGCCCACGAGTTCTTTCATGCCTGGAACGTGAAGCGTATAAGGCCCGACGCACTGGGCCCCTTTGATTACGAGAACGAGAATTATACCCGTTTGTTATGGGTGGCGGAGGGCACAACGGCCTATTACGAATCAGTTCTGCTCCGTAGGGCAGGACTGATAACGGATAAAGAGTTTCTGACCTCAAAAGCGACGCAGATCAAGCAGCTTCAGGAGCGGCCCGGACGATTTGAGACGAGCCTAGAGGAAGCCGGCTTTGATGCGTGGATCAAGTATTACCGACAGGACGAGAACGCCATTAATAATCAGATCTCGTATTACGACAAGGGCGAGATCGTAAGTATGATGTTGGACATTTCGGTCAGGACGGCATCTGGCGGCGCAAAATCACTAGACGATGTCCTGAGACATCTTTACGCCGAATTCTTTAAGAAAGGTAAAAACTATACCTCGGCCGATTTTCAAAAAACAGCGGAACTTATGGCCGGGCGAAGCCTGGGCGATTTCTTTGCCAGGTATGTGCGGGGCCGGGCGGAGATAGATTATTCCGATATAGTCAAAGGTATAGGTCTGCAGCTGGCGACGACCCCCACCAAAGGGCAGCGGGCCTACATCGGAGCTGATCTGGTTGAGGAAAATGGTCGGTTAAGTATCCGGACGGTTCCTGCCTCGACTCCGGCGTACGAACAAGGGCTGAATACTGGTGATCAAATAGTAGCTGTTGACGGTTATCGTGCAAGTCAGACTTTCCTGCAAACCTATATTGGCGAACGAAGGCCAAACGACAAGATCCGTTTGACGGTCTTTCGCTTCGATAAGATACGTGATATTGAATTCACACTTGGGGCTGACCCCCGGCTGCAATACGAGTTCACCAGCGTGAGCGCGCCTACAGAAGAACAACGACGGCTTTATAAACAGTATCTGAATGCCGACCTGTAAGTTATGAGTGTATTCAGACTCTCGGCCGGACTTTTGTTGAGCGGAGCGTTGTTGTTTAATGGGTGTCAAAGCAGCGTCTTTCAGCCTGCCAACACTCCAACGGTCACGGTCGGCAGCGTATCCGCTATCCGGCTTAACTTTCGTTTTGAGCCGGACGTACCACCCCCTGTGCTGGACGCCGCGAAAACGCCGCTCGAGGAGCGAAACGCTGCGGTGCAGGCTGATTTCGATGCTTCACGTCAGTATGAGCTACTCGATCGCACGATCGCTTCGCCAGACAAGCGGCACGTTCTAGCTGTTTATCATCACCTGGCAGATGTACAGTCGGAGTACCGGCTAGATATGTATAGCCCTGAGGGCAAACTGATCCGCCGGCTGACCTCCGAAGCGATGGCCGTTCATTTTCCGGACACCATCGTCTGGTCACCGGACTCAACCTTAGTTGCCTTCGTGGCGATGATCCGCGCGACGCCGGCCTCAACGGGCAGCACAGCGCCTGCGCCCGGCAATCCAGTTGTAAGTTCGACGATTACACCCACCGAAAATACCGGGACAGCAGGGGAACCTTCGCCCTCACCTGTCACCACGCAAGCGCCGGCAATTGGGGCACCCACCGGCATTCTGACATTTCGTACGGAGCAGATATACATTTGTTCGGCCGATGGAACGTCGGTGAAACCGATAACAGAAAACGAAGGGCTCATATATTTTTACTATGCCTGGTCACCTGACAGCACGATGTTGGCTGCCCTGGCCGCGACCGCTCGCGAATGGAAGTATCTCGAGATCCTTGCGGGGAGCAAGGGCGAGATGATGGTGCCACAGGGACGGCTGCGGATAATTGAGAAGAACGGACGGGAGCGTCGACTCGACGACAATATGACTGCTGTACGACCCGTTTGGTCACCCGACTCCTCCAAGGTAGCCGGTGCTTTCGAGACGCAGATCCGGATCTATGATGCCGCGGGTGCAAATCCGTCGCAGGCGGCGATCCCGCTGCGCAACCAGCTGTTGATATCGTCACAGGCTTACGATCGCGATCAACAGCGACGGCTGCAGGCATCGAACGTCGATGTAAACGCCAACTTACCTGCCGAGCCAACGACGCCAGTCGACCAACCCCTGTCTGCTCTGCCTGATGAAAAGTCCCTGGTTTCGTACAATCCCCTCGTGGAGATCGCCTGGACGGCTGAGGACCTTCTGTATTTGCAGACGGCATATCTTCGGCGGATGAAAAACGAAGCCGACAGCGTTCGAAGCTTCTCCCGTTGGCACCGTCTTATTTTGACGCCACAAGCCGTCGCACCGGCACGATGAAGATGAAATACGACTCCATAGCCGATATATACACTGCTAATGAACGGATACGCGAGGAATTGATCGATGCCTTAAGCGACATAACTCCTAGCGAAGCATCTGTAGCGGCGCAGGGCGACAACTGGAGCCTTCAACAGATCGCGGAGCACATCTCCATGGTGGATAACGGCATCGCTCGTATTTGTGGGAGCTTACTTGAGAAAGCACGATCGAGCGGAAAAATGCCTGATGGAAGCTTTTCCCTGTCTTCCAGCTTTGGCGAACTGGCGAACGGCTTAGCGGTTAAGAAACTCGAGGCTCCCGATCGCGTTCAGCCAACAGGAACTATTCCAATAAATGAATCTTTAGAACGAATGGCCGCCTCGACCAAAGCCCTCGACGCTCTCCGCGGCGATCTGGAAAGATACGATCTTTCAGAGCACGTTTTTCCGCACCCTTATTTTGGGAATCTATCTGCCGCAGAATGGTTGGCCCTCGCCGGATTACATGAAAGGCGGCACAAAGATCAGATCATGCGATTAAAAATGAAGATCAGGAATGAAAAAGCCCCCGGCTAAAAGGAGGGTTTTTCAGCCGGGGAAAAGGACCTCAAACTGAATCATCATAACTAAACGACTATCGGCGTGTCTGAAGTCAATAATTTGATGACCTAGTCCTTTTAAGAGGTTGCAAGAAAAAGCAGGTTTCCGCCTGCTTTTCTCATCAGAAAGGCCATTTTTATGGCTCATTAAAAACTAGATGGTGTGCAGCCGTTCAGGTTGGTGGTTGTGATAACATTTTGTTTTAGAATATATAAATATTACTTACCGCCTCGTGGGTAAAACGATTGGATTTCGGCAGCTATGGATAAGTTTTTAGTACAAGGCGGCAAGCCGCTGAGAGGGAAAGTTGACATTGGCGGTGCCAAAAATTCCGCGCTTCCTTGTCTCGCGGCGGCGTTACTTTCGCCTGAAACGGTCACACTACACAATGTGCCCTACGTAAAGGACCTCATAACGCAGCGACGATTGCTTGAGGATCTGGGCGCCACAGTCCTTACACCAGAACTTCGGACCCATAAGATCACCGCAGAAACCATCGAAGTCTTTGAAGCGCCCTACCACCTGGTCAAGACCATGCGAGCCAGCGTACTGGCATTGGGACCCCTGCTCGGCCGCTTTGGAAAAGCGAAGGTCAGTTTGCCAGGTGGATGTGCGATCGGTACGCGGCCAATCGACCTGCATTTGCGTGCTTTTGAACAGTTGGGCGCGAAGGTGTCATTGGAATCGGGTGACGTGGTCGCGATTGCGCCTGGCGGCCGTCTCGTCGGGAACACCGTTGAGTTCGAAAAGACAACCGTCACTGGGACCGAAAACGTGATGATGGCTGCGGTGCTGGCGAAAGGCAGAACGACGATCAAAAATGCGGCCAAAGAGCCCGAGGTCGAGGACTTGGCGGAACTTTTGAACAAAATGGGGGCGCGTATAAAGGGGACGGGTACCTCTACGATCAGGATCGACGGGGTCGAGGGCCTCGGCGGCGCGGAACACACGATCATCCCCGATCGTATCGAGACAGGAACCTTTATCGTCGCTGCCGCCATCACTGACGGTGAGCTTGAGATCAAGGGTTGTCGGCCGGAGCATCTGAGCCGCGTTATCGAAAAGTTGCGCGAGGCCGGCGTGGACATCGACGAACTCAATCAGAGTACGCTTCTGGTCAGGCCCTCATCCGCCGGCCTTAGATCCAAAGACGTAACGACTGAGCCCCACCCCGCCTTTCCAACCGACATGCAGGCCCAGTACATGGCGTTGATGACGCAGGCTCAGGGCGAGTCTAATGTGACCGAGACTATTTTCGAGAATCGATTTATGCACGCTCCCGAACTCATCAGAATGGGAGCGAATATATCCATTTCCGGAAACACCGCAGTGGTACGCGGCAAAACCGATCTTATGGGTGCCCCGATTATTGCTTCTGATCTGCGCGCCTCGGCATCGCTCGTCCTGGCGGCGTTATGTGCGACGGGCGAAACGCAGATCGATCGTGTATACCACATCGACCGAGGATACGAGGGCATTGTCGAAAAGCTCAGATCTGTGGGGTCCGAGATCAGCCGCGTACGAGACGGGCTTGTAATTTCTGAACTTGAAGTGCTCGCGGCCGACCAGCACAATTAACAATCAAATATCGCTGTGGTTTAATTGAGTCATCGATCATGAGTGCTGACGTCTGTATTTTTTGTAAGATAGCGCAGGGCCTCACGGAGTCTCAGTTTGTGTATGAGGATGACGTATGTGTTGCGTTCAATGACCTCAGCCCTCAGGCTCCAACCCACATTCTGATAATCCCGCGGGTTCACATCGACTCGCTGGATAAAGCCGCGCCCGATCAGAAGCAAATACTTGGACATTTACTTACCGCCGTTGCCGAGATCGCACGAAAAAAGGGATTCGCGGAAAATGGCTATCGCGTCGTGATAAACACGAATTCGGACGGTGGCCAAACTGTTTTTCATCTTCACGTTCACCTCCTCGCAGGTCGCGAATTTGTTTTTCCGCCGGGTTAATGAGGGCGTTATGAGAGAGGTTATTGCTTTATCAGTCCTCCTTTTCAGCGGTTTGATCGGCTTTAGTTGTTCTGGTGCCACTGAGAATACTGTCGAACCGGTAGCCGATACCGCTACTCCGGAGCCCGCGCCAACGTTAGACCAGAATGACGCGATTGCGCTGCTCGCGGAGGGAAACCGCCTACTCGACGAAAACCAAACTCAAGCGGCTATCGATGCCTATAATCGTGCCGTTGCGCTCGATCCTGACCTGGCCGACGCTCATTTCCAGCTGGGTATAGCTTATGCTCTGCGGGACCTTCAACTGCAGCAATCGGGCGTGGTTACCGAAACGCCTGCTCCCGCTGTGCAAAAGACCAAGGGCAAGGCAAAAGACGACATTCCAAAGACAGATTCGGAAAAAGCGTTTGAGCGGGCGGTTAAAGCGTATGAAAAGTGGCTGGATGCAAATCCGGATGATCACGCTGCGCATTTCAGTCTGGGCCGCACGTACGCAAAGTTAATGAAGGACGATGAAGCCGCTAAAGCCTTCAAAGAGGCGGTTAAGCTTAAGCCAGACGACAGCGAGTATCAGACGGAATTGGGGGCCATCCTGATCAAGCTTGTGCATTTCCACGAAGCTATAGGACCGCTTAAAAAAGCAATTGAGCTTGACAGCTCAAACGCCCGTGCCGTCGACCTGCTTGAAGAGGCACAGGCCGGAGCTCAGCGGATGGATTACGCCAGGAAAGAGGCCAACGAGGACGCGAATGAGGCTAATGCGAATAGGACGCCGGCAACCCGCGTAACTCCAAATCTACCCGGTAACTCGAACGCCGTTCCCAGGCCGGGCAATACCAACACCAGGATCATCCCACCACCACCTCCAACTCCCGCCGCCCGTAAAACTCCTTAAATGCTCGCAAGGGCTGCATCGAAATCACACACCTTGATTGTTGATGTGTCAACTTGACATAGTGGCGGTGAAATCCACATTATTTTAGAGCATGCGACTTGAGATCGACCCGCCAAATTCTCTATCTGTCGAACGCCGCCTGAGCATGCAGCAGGCGCGCGAGGCGATCATAGACCGGCTCGCCCGGGATCTTCCTACGGATATTGATCTGGAGCGTTTTTCAAATGTCGTTGTGTCGGAGATCGGCAGGATGCTGCATGCGGACCGCTGTGATCTGCTTCAGCTTACTGAGGGTCAGGACCTGGTCATAAGTCACGAGTGGCGTCGTGACAAGTCGGTTCCGAAAAGCCAGGGGACGGTTATTCCGTTCGACGCCCGAAAGCTTGCTGAACGGTTCGACATTAGCAAGCCTATCCGGATCGATGACATATCCAGGACCAAAGACGAGACCTTAAAATTCTTTGCAAAGGCGCTTGAAACGCGCTCCCTTTTGATCATTCCGATCATCCTCAATGGGAGTGTACTGGGGCTGCTTGGTTTGCACGACACTCACGAGCCTCGGCAATGGCTTGACGAGGAGATCGCATTTCTCGAGTCTATCGGTGGCCAATTAGCGATCGGATATCAATACACAAGCCTTTACGTCGCGCAGGAACAGGAGAGCCGTCGGACCAACGCCCTGCTTGAGATCGCGAATACCCTTAATTCGCACTCTGATTTCAAAGAAGTTTCAGAGGGCGTGATGTCGCGGGCGATCAACCTGGTCGGCGCCGACTATGGGGCTCTGGGTGTCCTCGATAAGAGCGGCGAGCGTATTTCGCTGGCCACATTCAAGTCGGCTGAAGGGATCAAGCTCGGCAAGATCCTGCGAATGATCGAGGAGCACAATAAATCTCTGGCAATAGATTCGTTTGCCACACTCGGCGAACTGCTTCGTGATGGCAAAACCCTCAAACTCGCGGATTCTGAACTGCCCCTTGCGATACGCATTTTTTTCAACACACAGCTTCACGGCAAGGCAGCGCTCGTCACGCCGGTGCACGTAGCGGGCCGGGCCTTCGGTCTGCTCGGCTTTGTCTGGAGCAAACAAAGTACGTTTGAGGATCATGATGTCGCACTTATCGAGGGAATTGCGGATCAGATCGGGACGGCCCTTGAACGTGATCAGCTTTCGACCGAGGTTATGAGGCTCAAAAGCGAGCTCCACCAGCGCCAGAGCGAGATCATCGGCCAGGCACCAGGCATCCGACGTGCTATCGAGCTTGGGCTCAACGTTGCTAATACCAACACGACTGTCCTGATCCTTGGTGAGTCAGGGACCGGAAAAGAACTTATCGCCAATCTGATTCATTACAACTCAGGCCGCGAAAGCCGGCCCTTCGTAAAAATCAATTGCGGAGCGATACCTGAAACTCTGCTTGAGTCAGAGCTCTTTGGACATGAAAAAGGTGCGTTTACCGATGCCAGGAATCAGCGGCAAGGACGGTTTGAAGAGGCTAATGGCGGGACGCTGTTCCTGGATGAGATCGGAGAAATGTCTCTGCAGGCGCAGGTGCGTCTGCTGAGAGTTTTGCAGGATGGCGAGTTGACCCGAGTTGGCGGAAAACAGGTCCTGAAAACCGATGTTCGTGTGATAGCGGCCACTAATACCGACCTCGAAAAAGCAGTCGAGACCGGAACTTTTAGAAAGGATCTGTTTTACCGCCTCTCTGTTTTCCCTATCTCACTGCCGCCGCTCAGGGAGCGGGTCGAGGATATCCACCTACTTGTATTCCATTTTTTAGAGGAATACAAAAAAAAATCAGGGCGGTTTATTTCCGGAATATCAAAAGAGTGCATGAGGGCGTTTATCAGCTACAGCTGGCCCGGTAACGTAAGGGAGCTTGAGAACGCTATTGAAAGGGCGGTCATCATTGCGTCTGGCCGACAGATCGAGCTGGACGACCTGCCGGAGGCTATTGCGAGAAATGCCTTTGCCGAGTTTGCTCTGGTCCGGCAGGAGCGTGCTGCCGCTGCAGGTGCGGGCAGGCCGATCGGGCTGCAGATCGAGCTGCCTGCGGAATTGGATGAGATCGAAAAGCAGGTGATCACGGCGACGCTGGAATACACGGATGGTGATAAATCACGGGCGGCCCGGCTCCTCAACATTGGACGCAAAACCCTCTATCGAAAGCTGGAACAGTTCGGCCACCCGCAAACCGCGGAGCCGGAGTAGATTCCGTATAGGTCTCATTGATTTATGGATATCGTTGTCGGTACGTCCGGTCATATCGATCATGGCAAAACTGCGCTCGTAAAGGCGCTTACGGGCGTCGATGCGGACCGGCTCCCAGAGGAAAAACAGCGGGGCATTACCATCGACCTCGGCTACGCTGAGATGTCAGCGGGCGATGTACATTTCGGCTTCGTTGACGTCCCGGGACACGAAAAATTTGTAAAAAATATGCTCGCGGGGGCGAGCGGCATCAATATGGTCTTACTTGTCGTTGCAGCCGACGAGGGGGTGATGCCGCAAACACGGGAACATTTTGATATCTGCACGCTCCTTGATATCAAAAAGGGCATGGCTGTGCTCACTAAGATCGACCGCGTGGATAGTGAAACGCTCGAATTGGCAAACATGGAGATCGGCGAGCTGGTCGCGGGCACTTTTCTTGAAAACATGCCGATCGCCTGTGTGAGCAGTCGTACAGGCGAGGGGATAGATCAGCTAAAAGGCCAACTGCTGGAGATCTCGGCAACCTTAACTCGTCATGACGATCATCTGGTGACGCGTTTGCCCATCGACAGGAGCTTCTCCGTAAAGGGTTTCGGTGCAGTTGTGACGGGAACGTTGGCATCGGGCGTCATCCGCGAAGGTACTGAACTGGAGTTACTGCCGTTGGCAACGATAGCTCGCGTCCGAGGAGTCCAGACCCATAATAAAGATGTAGCCAACGTTAGTTCCGGAAATCGCGTGGCCGTGAATCTCGGTGGTATAGATCATTCAAGGATCGCCCGGGGAATGATATTGACCGAGCCCCGGGTTTTCCAACCGACGCAGGTGCTCGACACAGAGATCCAGATATTGCCGCAGGCCGGAAAAGCTCTCAGATCCCGGCAGCGCGTACGCGTCCATATCGGCACCGTCGAGGCCCTTGGTAGGGTCCACGTCCTTAATGAAACCGGTGAGATCGGGCCGGGGGTAAAAGACTTTACGCAGATACGGTTAGAGTCACCTATTGTAGCTGTACCCGGAGAACGTTTTATTGTGCGGTCGTACTCACCGCAAACCACGATCGGAGGCGGCCGGGTCATTGATGCTTTTGCCGTTAGGCATAGAAGAAAAGAGCTGCGATCCACGCGCGGTCATCTGGAGCGGTTGTTAACTTGTGTTCACGACCCGGCCTCATCGATCTATGCGAGGATAGTGGCGGCTGGGCGCAATGGTTTGTCCGTGCCGCAGATGCAGGCCCGAACCGGTTACAACCGAGAGATCATTGACGCGGCCCTGGCAGCAACCGTCAAGGAGGGAAAGGTCGTGGAGCTTGGCGGTCATTACATCTCGGCGACCGAATTCGATTCCCTCTGCGCGTCTCTGCAAACAGAATTGAATGCGTTCCATAAACGGGAACCGCTGGCCCGCGGAATGACGCGAGAGAGCTTGAGGGATGTGGTCGCAGCCCATTTGCCGCTGGAGATATTCTCATCCGCGCTGGACTCACTTGAGAAGCGGGGAGCTATCGTCACCGACCGCGACACGCTGCGGCTTGCCGACCACAAAGCGGAGCTCTCGTCCTCGGAGACGGCATTTACTCAACAGTTGCTTTCTACATATGAGACGGCCGGGTTTGAAGTGCCTAGATTAGAAGAAGCTCTCACAACCGCCGCCGCAGGAACAGGCTTAACGCCACAGGCCGCGAGAAAGTGTTTTCAGCTATTTCTTGATTCGGGCCAGATCATTAAGGTCAGCGACGAATTTTATTTTTCCGCGGCGGCGATCGACCGGCTTCGCAAAATGCTTCAGGCGTTCGCGGAAAAGAGCCACGACAGGACCATAGACGTGCCGGCATTCAAAAACATGGGCGGTATCTCGAGGAAATACGCTATTCCGCTGTTGGAGTATTTCGATCGAGAACGGGTAACGAGACGCGCCGGCGATATGCGTCTGATCCTCTAACACTCGAGATGATAATCGGTATTGTTGCGATATCCAGGAACTTTGCGATCGGAAAAAATGGTAAGCTGCCGTGGCACTATCCTGCCGATTTGAAATTCTTTAAGGAAACGACCACGGGAAACGCGATTGTGATGGGGGCGAATACCTGGCGGTCCATCCGTCGGCCGCTGCCAAACCGCCTCAACGTTGTTCTTTCGCGATCCGGCAGCGTATTGGCCCCACCGGAAGTGATGGTCCTCAACTCTAAAGAAGAAGTAATAGATCTCGACACATATCTAAATCGGGACGTTTTCATAATTGGTGGAGCGAAAACCTACCAGGAATTTGAGGATGATATTTCCAAATGGATCGTGACCGACGTGCCGGAGGTTATTGAGGACGCCGACACTTTCATGCTGACAGATTTCCTCCATGGCTTTCAGATCGAGGAGGTCAAAGACCTGGGGAATGAATTACGGGTCCGAATACTGCGACGGAAATAGTTTTGATGTAGAATCATCCAAATTTCAGCAGAGAGGTGTTGCCGTATGATGGGTGGACGAACCTGGGATGAGTGGATCGAGGAATACTCAGAGAGTCATCGGCATCCGATGAATCGGCTGACGCACAAGATCGGTATACCGATGATCGCGGTATCCCTGGTTCTCATACCACTCGCATTCTTTGTCACGGGGGTTTGGCGAATTGCCATCGCCCTTTTTGTTATTGGCTGGATCCTGCAGTTCGTGGGTCACTATTTCGAAGGCAAGCCACCCGAGTTTATGAAGGATTATCGGTTCCTCTTTGTTGGTCTTAGATGGTGGTTCAAAAAGCTATTTGGTTAACTCCTTCAACCGTCACAACCCTGATTCAAGATCTCTTTCTTTGTGCAGCAGCCATTAGTCTTAGCGCTGGATATCGGTAGCTCGAGCATCCGGGCGAGTGTGTATGACGGCGCCGGAAACCCGATAGATTCGTTGTCGGCAAAGCACGATCGGCAGTTTCATTTCGATGCTGATGGGACTGCCGAACTGGACGCTGACGATGCGGTGGAACAGGTCGCGCGCACCGTCGACGAACTTCTAGGGAAAACAGATCAGTTAGGCATGGAAATCGAGTACGTTGCAGTGTGCTCCATGTGGCATACCCTCGTCGGCATCGATGAAAGAGGCAGACCCACCACTAAAGTGTTTAGTTGGGCCGACAGCAGGAGCCGGAAATATGCTGACGAGCTAAAGAACGGATTCAATCAGGACCACGTACGAAGCCGGACCGGTTCGCCATTTCACTCGAGCTACTGGCCAGCCAAACTGCTTTGGCTAAAGAGCGAGTTCAAGAGTGCGTATAACGCGACCACGCAATGGTTATCGTTTAGCGACTATCTTGGCCTGATCTTATTCGATGAGACGGCGACGAGTTTGTCCATGGCGTCGGGCACCGGGCTTTTTGATATACGAAGGTGCCGTTGGGATGAGGAACTAGCGAGCTTTCTCGGCGTCGATACCGCGAGGCTGCCGGCCGTAACCAGCGAGCCTCGCGAGTTAAATCAGAAAAACGCTAAACGATGGCCAAGCCTGCGGCGCTCCAAATGGTTTGTTTCGATCGGCGACGGGGCAGCTGATAACGTTGGCGCCGGGTGCGTCACCAAGAACAAGGCAGCGCTGATGCTCGGCACATCGGGGGCGCTGCGCGTTGCTTACTCTGGTCAGCCTCCCAAAGAAATCCCGAAGGGGCTCTGGTGTTATCGTGTCGATGAGCAAAGAGTAATCGTCGGCGGAGCTCTGTCAGACGGCGGCGGTTTGTATGATTGGTTGAGGACGAACCTCATATTGCCTCACGACGCTGAAAAACTGATAGGGCAAAGCGGCCCCGGAGCCAACGGACTCACCTTCCTCCCATTTCTTGCCGGTGAACGGTCAACCGGATATCACGGTTCGGCCTCTGGCGCCATACTCGGACTTACATCCGCCACCCGTCCCGCGGACATCGTCCGGTCAGCCCTCGAATCAATTGCCTTCCGGTTTGCGGACATCCTCGAACGCATCAGTACGGTCACTCAGATCGAGGAGATCGTCGCGTCCGGGGGAGCACTCCGTGACTCTCCCGTCTGGGCGCAATTGATCGCCGACGTTCTCGGGCGCGATCTGATGATGAATGGAGCGGCAGAGTCGTCTTCTCGCGGAGCGGTTTTGCTTGCACTCGAAAGTCTTGGCAAAATAGAGAACATCGAACGCACTTCCCAGTCACATACGCGACCGGTCACAACTAATAAAGCCCACTTCGGGCTGTACGAAGCTGCGCGGAAACGGCATCAAGACGCTTACAGATTGTTGATTGATAAACCTGATTTCTAATGGCAACGGCGACAAAACTAAAAACCACCACAGATCTCGACCAGCTTTGCATTAACACCATTCGGACGCTTTCGCTTGATGCGATCCAAAAGGCAAATTCCGGCCACCCGGGCTTGCCGTTAGGAATGGCGCCTGCAGCATACGTCCTCTGGACAAAGTTTTTGCGGCACAATCCAAAAAATCCTAAATGGTTCGGCCGCGACCGTTTCCTGCTCTCCGCCGGCCATGGCTCGATGCTGATATATTCGCTGCTTCACCTTACCGGCTATGATCTGCCGCTCGAGGAACTGCGCAACTTCAGGCAGCTGCATTCCAAAACACCAGGCCATCCTGAGAACTTTCTTACTCCCGGGGTTGAGATCACAACGGGGCCATTGGGCCAGGGTTTTGCAAACGGCGTCGGCATGGGCATCGCTGAGGCCCATCTGGCTGCGAAGTTCAATCGAAAAGGATTTAATGTTGTAGACAATTTTATTTATTGTATTTGCTCAGACGGCGACTTGATGGAGGGTGTCAGTTACGAATCCGCCAGCATGGCCGGACATCTGAAACTCTCCAATCTGATCTACCTTTACGACGACAATCGCATCACTATCGATGGTTCGACCGACCTGGCGTTTACTGAGGATGTGACTCAACGGTTCGAGTCCTGCGGCTGGCACGTTTCAGAAGTCGCCGATGGTAACGATCTCAAAGCAATAGAAAACGCCATCGGCCAGGCTCAAAAGATCACCGACCGTCCAAAGCTGATCAGAGTAAAGACTATCATCGGCTTCGGCATGCCGAAACAGGGAACGAACAAGGCCCACTCAGATGCTCCCGGCGAGGATGCAGTTCGCGAAACCAAACGTAACCTCGGCTGGCCGGAAGATAAGAGTTTCTTTATTCCAAAAGAAGCCCTTGATCACTTTAGGCAAGCGGTGAAGACGGGCGCTCAGTTTGAGAAAGACTGGACGGCAATGGTGAAGAAATACGAAAGGGCTTTTCCGAATCTAGGCCAAACCTTTCACGAGATCAGGACAGGAGTTTTGCCGGACGGGTGGGACGCGGCGTTGCCGAAATTTGACGCTGTTGAGGCGAAAGCCACTCGCGCCTACAGCGGTGACGTGATCAACGCGATCGCCGACTCGGTCCCTCAGCTCATTGGCGGTTCCGCCGACCTCGCACCCTCAAACAACACGACGATAAAATCCTCATCCGATCTGCAGGCGGGCCGGTACGAGAATCGCAACATACACTTTGGCATTCGAGAGCACGCGATGGGCTCCACGATGAATGGAATGGGCTTGTATGGGAGCGTCGTGCCGTTTGGCGGAACATTTCAGACATTTTCCGATTACATGCGTCCTGCCATAAGACTGGCTGCGCTTTCGAACGTGCAAACCATCTTTGTGTTCACTCATGACTCCATCGGACTTGGTGAGGATGGGCCTACCCACCAGTCGGTCGAACATCTCGCTGCCCTGCGTGCGATACCAAATCTCGCCGTCATCCGCCCCTGCGATGCCCACGAAGTGCGTGAGGCCTGGCGGGCCGCGTTGAAACGGGTCGGGGGGCCCACGGCCTTTGCTTTATCGCGCCAAAAGGTCGATCTGATCGACCGCGGCAAATATGCGGACGCTAAGGGGCTTCACCGCGGCGGCTACATACTTGCTGACGCGGAAAAGAAGAGTGGAACTGCGGCTCTGCCAAAATTGATCCTCATTGCGACGGGGTCTGAAGTTGGACTCGCAATGCAGGCCCGTGAGCAGTTAATTGGCCAGGGCATACCGACTCGGGTTGTGTCGATGCCGTGCTGGGAGTTCTTTGACGCACAGTCCGACAGATACAAAGAAGAAGTTCTGCCTAAAAAGGTGACGGCCCGGCTGTCGATCGAGGCCGGGGTTTCTCTCGGCTGGTCCAGGTACGTCGGCGATCGCGGTGACTGCGTCGCTGTCGATCGCTACGGCGCCTCCGCCCCCGCTGAGGATGTTTTCCGCGATTATGGCTTTACCGTCGCGAACGTCATCAAGAGGGCGAACAAACTGCTGTAAATCCATGTCGGTAAAAGACACTCTGATCGATCAGTTCACGGCCTGTTACGACGAAAATCATTGGTTTGTAGCAACAAGAAATGCCGTTGATGGAGTTACCGCCGAACAGGCGTTATGGAAACCGTCGGGTTTTGACAATTCCATCTGGCAGATCGTCAGCCACCTAAGCTTTTATCTCTACGCCTATCTCGAGCGATTTAGAGGGGTCGATTATGAGTATCCAACCGACAACAATGACGAGACTTTCTCCGCCGACAACCAGGATGCGGAACAGGGCTGGGAAAAAGCTTTGACCAGCTTTGACACGATCATGACGGAGTTTCGCGAGGAGATGAGCGCCGCGACTGACAGCAAGTTTGAGTCACCCGTTTCGGAATCAAACCGGGTGAAATGGCGTACTCAGATCGCCCATATCAACGCTCACACCGCCTATCATTGCGGCCAGATCCTTTTGCTTCGAAAGCTGCAGGGAAGCTGGGACAAGCAGCAAGGTGTCTCTTAAAGCCTTACGGCTCTAGTACAGCGCTCTGATCGCCTTGCGCAGTTTGGCCACCATATCATTGTCAGGTGATGTGTTTTCGGCACGGACGACGTCGGTATTTAATACCAGCAATGACGCCTCACGCTTTGCCGGATCAAAATCCAGATAACTAATGAATCCGTTTTGATCGCCGCCGTGGCCGAGGTGGGTCTTGCTCAATGATCGGTCGAGAAAGAATATCAGGCCGATGTCCGTCGTAAAGCCCTTGTTTCCGTTTGCGTCAGATTCAGCTTTTAGCTGCGGCTGCCACATCTCTTCGAGCGACGATCTTTTTAGTACCCCGTCATAAATCTCATGCTTTGCCTGGTCGCCTACGAGGAAGTTCAGGTATTTGACCATGTCAGAAACAGGCGAGTTAAGTCCGCTGTTTGAAACCGTTACCCCAGTGTTGGCGTCAAAGCGCCCTTCCTGCCGTTTTCCATCCCGGATGTAATACGAGTGCGACCGGTGCTTGAGCAAATGATAAGGCGTCGCATCGAAATAGCTTCTATACATCTCAAGCGGCTTGAGAATGTTCTTGTCGATATACACCTCGTAATCGTCTTTTGTCAGCAGCTCAATGATCCGCCCGAGGAAAATTATGCCGGGATTTGAATAGCTGAACTTGCTGCCCGGCTTGAAGCGAATGTCGGTGTACGGAAACATCGCGACCAGTTGTTCATAATGCTGCGGCTCGAAAGGCTCCCAATCCTTGCCCGCGCCCCACGGCCACGTTCCGCCGCGAAATCCGGCACTATGCGTCATCAAATGCCGTATGCTGATCTCGTCCATACTCCCGAATGGGTTATGGACCGCTCGTAGCTCGGGAAGGTATTTTGTGACCGGATCATCAAGCTTGAGCAGGCCGCGGTCCCTGAGCTGCATTATCGCGATCCCGGTGAAAGGCTTGGTGTTTGACGCCCAATGGTAAATTGTATTCTCGTCCACCGGCTGCCGGGTCTCGGCATTAGCAAGCCCGTATTTATGGTCTGCAACGCGTTTATTGTTACGCAGAAAAACGAAGCTGCTCCCAACGACCCCGTTCTGTTTCAGCTCTTGCTCATACAAAGCTTTGAAGTTCTTGAGATTGTCCTGAGCACTCATAATGGTGACCATCGCCAAAAGTGAAACGAGGACCAGACCGACGGCGGCGCGGGGACGCATGTGTTTTTACCTCACAGCTTGATTTCGGAGAACTTCAAAATGATAATTACGCTCTTTGGTTTTTACAAATCCATGCCGTGGTTTCATTTGATCTTTGGAGTTGTTGTCTTTTTCGTGTTCACTACGACCGGCACATACATGCGTGCGGATTTTCCGGACAAGGACGCAATTCCGCAGGACCTTAGGATATTAATGCGCTCGCGGCATATCTATATTCTGTTTTCATCCCTGATCCACTTAGGTTTAGGGGTGTATCTCCAGATGCGGCCGAGACTGCCGCAGCGCATATTCCAATATATCGGGTCTTCATTGCTGACTATTGCCAGCGGGTTCTTGCTTTGGGGCTTTATTATTGAGACCTACCAGCTGCAGCATTTCTCGGACATTAGCCGCGAGGGCATCTATTTGTCTTTTGCCGGTATTTTGGCGCACGTTGTCGGCGGCGTTCAGTTGCCGGTACGGAAGTAGAAGGGCACATGTTTTCGCCCCGCCTACCTGCTATATTAGTCATAGAATGAGTGTTTACGAGGAATTGAACGAGAGTCAGCAGTTCGCGTGCCGGGTCATTGCCGACCACGCGCGATCGACCGCGTTTGCTATTGCCGATGGCATTCTGCCTGGCAACGAGGGCCGCAATTATGTGCTGCGTAAGATCATGCGACGAGCGATTTATCAGGGGCGTGAGCATCTCGGACTAACTGAACCCTTCTTTCACAAAGTCTGCGATTTCGTAGTAAACGAAATGAGCGGTGCATACCCTGAGCTCGAGGCGCAGCGTGATTTTATCTCAAAGATGGTGCGCGTCGAGGAAGAACGTTTCGCAAACACCGTTACCGTGGGACTGGCCAGGCTGAACGAGCTGGGCCTTTCCGCTGATACACCGAGGGATGACGGTCTCTTTCTTGCGATTGGTAAGCTTTACGACACCTTTGGCACGCCCCGTGACTTGATCAGGGTGTTTTTAGAAGAAAAGGGGCTCGAGTTTGAAGAGGATGATTTCAACTCCCGTTTCGACATTGCGAGCAAGGAGCTTCAAAAACAGCCCGGTGTCGGCCATACGGAGAGAAAGTCCCAGGTATCACCGGTGTACGCCCGGATCGCCGAGACCGTGGGGGAAAATGAATTTCATGGTTACGAATCTGTTCAAATAGAGGACGCAAAGGTCGCAGCCATACTTAACGGGGAAAAAACGATCGAGGAGCTTACCGAAGGCGAACAAGGCAGTGTCGTGCTCGATCGGACGCCGTTCTATGCCGAAGCCGGTGGACAGGTTGGCGATAGCGGCAAAATCGTGTCATCCGATGCCAGCCTCACAGTGTCCGACACGTACTCACCGATACAGGGACTGATAATTCATAAGGTAACGGTCGATCGGGGTACGCTGCGTGTCGGCGACGGGGTCGTCGCGAGTGTGGACGCTGACAAACGCGATGCGACCCGTCGCAACCATACCGCGACACATCTTGTACACGCCGCACTGCGTGAGATTCTCGGCAGCCATGTCAAACAAGCTGGTTCGGTGGTCGCTCCCAGTTATCTGAGGTTTGACTTTACGCACTATCAGCCACTCACAACGGCCGAGATCAAGGAGATCGAGGATCTCGTGAACCGCTACATACTCAAAAATGATCCGGTAAACACGAATGTCATGGCCATCGAGGAAGCGATGAGCGCCGGAGCGATGGCGTTGTTTGGCGAAAAATATGGCTCGGCCGTTCGCGTTCTGAGCGTGGGCGACGGCGTATTCTCGAAAGAACTTTGCGGCGGCACCCACGTACGCGCTACCGGGGATATCGGGAGCTTTAAGATCACGTCAGATGAGGCAATTGCATCGGGAGTACGTCGCATCAGGGCCATCACCGGTATGGACGCATTTGAACGTTTTCGAGAAGACGAGCTGTTGATCGACCGTAGCCTGGGTGTGCTGAAGACCCAGCGGGACAATCTGCCTAATGCGATCGAACGTCTGCAGGAAGAGTTAAAACGCATTCGCCGCGAGATGGACGAGCTAAAGCTAAAGATCGCGACCGGGGGCCTTGGAAACGGTACGGGGGGCGGCGCGAACGGCGATGATGCCAAGGAGATCGCCGGGATAAAGGTCATTGCGAAGATCGTAAACGGGCTGGATGCAAACGGTTCCCGTCAGCTTTCGGATACGCTTTTGGCACGGCTTAAATCGGGCGTAGTGATCCTTGGCCGGGCGGAGGAAAAAAAAGTGGGCCTCGTGGTACGTGTGTCGCCGGACCTCACCTCGCGCGTGAAGGCGGGCGACGTTATTCGAGCGATAGCTCCTATAGTGGGCGGACGCGGCGGCGGTAAGCCGGACATGGCCGAGGGCGGCGGTACCGAACCGGATAAGCTCTCGGACGCCGTGGACGCCGGTCTTAAGTTGATCGAGAAGGTCCTTACCTCCTGACTGTTTTTGCGTGGGCCCCTGCAAGATCACCTGACGTCCAGGTCGTATTCACGCAGCCGGCGGTAGAGTGTAGAGGGCGAGATACCGAGCAACTCGGCGGTCTTTCCACGGTGCCATCCAGTCTTTTCCAGCGCGCCAATTATTTGCTGTCGTTCGATATCGCGGAGATTTGTCGGCGACGCATTATGAAACGAGGCGACTCCGGCGTTCTGGAGTGCCCCATAGCTGACCGAGATGCTCGGCTGCTCGATCCGGTACGCGATCTCCGGGGGCAGTTCACGTGGCGTGATGGTGTCGTTGTCGGCGAGCAGAACCGCACGCTCCAAACAGTTGCGAAGCTGCCGAACATTGCCGGACCAATCAAATGCGACCAGCGCCTCGATTGCAGCAGGCGACATTTCCGGCGCATTGTTTCCAGCCAGCTTATGAAGCAGGTGACGGGCGAGGGGCTCGATGTCTTCGCGACGCTCGCGCAGCGGTGGGATGTTCACCTCAAAACTGTTGATGCGGTACATCAGGTCGGCCCGGAAAACACCGTCAGCTATCGCCTGGTCCTTTGGTCGGTTGGTCGCGGCGATCAGACGAACGTCCACCTCGACTTTTTTGACGCCGCCAACGCGGAAAAATGAGCGTGTTTCGAGGGCGCGTAGCAGTTTTGACTGAAGCTGCATCGGCATCTCCATTACCTCGTCTAAAAACAGGGTTCCGCCGTCGGCGATCTCAAATAATCCTAGTTTGCGTACTCGAGCACCCGAGAAAGCTCCCGCTTCGTGGCCAAATAATTCGCTTTCGAGCAGCGTGTCCTGTAGCGCGGCGCAGTTGAGATCGATGAAGGCCTTTTCGCTGCGGCTGCTGAGTCGATGAATTGCCTGAGCGATCAACTCTTTGCCCACTCCCGATTCTCCCGTGATCATCACGGAGGTATCAGATGGGGCAACGCGGTGTACAAGCCGCAGGGTTTCTTTCATCTGTCGCGATTCGGCCACGATCTCGGGCAGGGATTGGCTGGTCCGCGCGATCTGAGCCCTTAAACGCTGATTGTCGACCTTTAACTGTTGTTTTTCGGCTGCGGCCGTGACAAGAGCTGACAGTTCGCCGATACGATATGGCTTGGTCAGGTAATCGTAGGCGCCGAGCTTCATGGCCTTGATGGCCGACTCTACCGTTGCCTGGCCCGTCAGCATGATGACCTCCGGAGGATTTTGCGACCGCTCACGCGTCCGCCGCAATAGGCCTAATCCGTCGAGACGGGGCATATTGATATCACACAGCAAAACATCGAAATCGCTCGACTCGAGTATTTCCCATGCCGCCTGCCCGTCTTCGGCGCATTCGACATCATGGCCCTGTCGTGCCATTTCTTTTTGCACGACAAGCCGCAGGTTTTTTTCGTCATCGACGACAAGTAATTTAGCCATATTGCTTCAGAGCAAGAACATTATTCGCTAACAGCGGGAAGAAATATCGAGAACGTCGTACCGCGACCTACATTGGAACGGACACTCAGGCGCCCGCCATGTTCGGAGATGATGCCGTAGCATACGGCGAGCCCGAGGCCTGTGCCTTTGCCGACTTCCTTGGTGGTAAAAAACGGCTCAAAGATCTTGGACATATTTTCCGTCGGGATACCGACCCCCGTATCTTCGATCTCGATCACGACGCGGCCCCCGTTCGAAAATGCGCGAAAGGTGAGCTTCCCAGAGCCGGACATCGCGTCGATGCCATTGGTCGCGAGTGCGATCACCGCCTGTTGGATCTGTCCAGCGTCGGCGCTTATCAACGGCAGGTCTGGTGCGACCTCAATCTCTTGCGAAACACCGTGTCCGCGCTTTTGATGCGATATCAAGTTGGCTGCCGAGCGTAGGATGTCGCCAGCATCTATGGAGCTGCGCTCGCCAGCACGTACGCGACTAAAGTCGAGAAGATCGGTCGTGATCGTCTTACAGCGAAAGGCTTCGCTCTTGATCAGTCCGAGATACTCCGTCAGGTCAGCTTCGGAGTCCGACGTCTCAAATGCCCCCTCGTCAATACGCTGCTCAAGTGCCTCGGCACAGGCAGCTATCGTGGCGAGCGGGTTGTTTATCTCGTGCACCACGCCGGCGGCCAGCCGTCCGACAGCGGCAAGCTTTTCGGCGCGATTGATGGCCTGTACCGCATTGACACGCATCGTTACATCCTCACCTACGGTTATGACGTGTGTGACATCGCCCGTGTCGGAGTTTCGCATCGGCACCTTGCTTACCATCCAGTGCAGAGTTGAGCCATCGTCGGCCACAGTTTGCTGCTCGATGCGCTCGATGCGCCCCGTCCGGAATGCCCGTTCAAATTCTTCGCGGAGACGCCCTTGCGGGTATTTTTCAAGCACATCAAAAACATCACGGCCGATGGCAGCGTCACGGGGTATCCCCTGGACTCCGACTTCGCGATGGCGGTTCCACGTCACAATTCGATAATCGCGGTCGACGACATACAGCGAGACCGGAAGTGCGTCAAGCACCGCCTCGGTAAACTTGCGGTGTTCCTCTCGGGCCTCATGGATGGAATCGGTGAGTGCATTCTCATAATGGGCCGAGAGATTTATGCTCATCGCGGCCAATTGCGTCGCCGCGTCGATCAACCTGGTCCTGCGCTCGGTTAGCTCATCGTTGGCATCAAAACCAACGATGATGGCCCCCTTGATCTCACCATTTATGTGAAGCGGTGATATATATTCATGACCGTGCGACGAACCGTCAATAAGAAACTCGGACGATTCCGTTTCAAAATATCCGATCTGCGGCGGCATGAACGCGAGCCATTTTTCGAATTTGTCGCGTCTGAAAAAGCTATCCTCCACCGGTCCTCGACGGCCCGCGGATCCGCTTACCAGCCCGACATTTCCAAGTTCGGCAACAAAGATACAAATATTTGCATCTACCCCCTGAAGGATGGCGTCCGCGACCTTGCTGGCCACCTTTTTGGGATGGACGGTGAACAGCAGACTGCGGCCAAGCTCTGAAATGAACTTTAGATCACTGGATGTGTGGTCGTGTTGTAAGACCGCTGGCGAAAGACTTTCGTCTTTTTTCGGCGGCGAAGAAGTTAACATTAGGATTGATCGCAGCCGATTTCGGTGCAGTTGATGAACAGAAGCCGTGTGGAGGCGAAATGACTTCCCCTCCTATTAAAAACAAATTTAAACATCTTGTCAATAGCTTTAACAACTTAACGGCTTATTGACAGTGGTTCCGGCGAGCTACAAAATCAATTTAGATGACGTCTTGGGGAAAAAACTTTGCGGCAGCGGCGCTGATGATCATCTTTGCGTTTCTATCCGCCCCTGGGCAGGAAATAGTGGACAAGACTGTTGCCGCAGTGGGCGACGGCGTCCGCACGGAATTGATCACATACTCTGATCTGTTGTGGCAGCTTGCGCTTCAGCCTGGCGCGCCCCTCGATCGGCCGCGGTCAGAAGACCTTAACCAGGCATTACAGGTACTCATAAACCAACGGCTCTTCGCGATGGAGGCCGCTCGTCTGCCTGAAAACCCTCCGAGCAAAATTGAGGTGGACAACAAGATACGGGAAACTGTACGACGCTTTCCGACGCCTGCGGAATTTGAGACGCGCCTGAAACAGGTCGGATTCGATTCGGTGCGCGACCCGGCCTTTGAAGAGCTTATGTCGCAACGGGTCGCGATCGATAAGTACGTAGATTTTCGCTTCAGCGCCTTTGTGGTAGTAACGTCTGAGGAAGAGACTAAGTACTACCGAGACATCTATGTTCCCGAGTTTAGACGCAGATCGCCCGGATCGCTCCCGCCCACGCTGGAAGAATCACGTGCGGAGGTTCGTACCATCCTCACAAATCAGAAGGTGGGTGCTGCAATAGAAAGGTTTCTGGACGAGACCAAGCGCCGGGTTACAATCGAGATCCTGAGTCCTGTGTAACCGCGTAAAATCCCCGAGTATGCCGCCACTATCTCAAAACACCATCCCTTAAGCTGCGAAAGGTAATTGAATAGCGGGTCGCTCCTACGGCAGGTATGCTGTGTTCCCAATCGTTTCGTGCTGCGCCGCGGAGGAGGTATGCTGACCGAGGCTGGAGAGTAAGGGAATGTCGTTCCCACTTTGACCCTGATTTTCGGCGAAATCGGAATGTGCACTCCGATAGAAGGGACATGCCGATGACATCTCCAAAAACAGCTCTATCACGATGCCAGCCGATCGTCGTTCCGGGCCGGTACTCGGTGATCAAGGCGTGGGAAAGATCGCTTACCGACAGACCGGAGAATTTGGCCGCCTTTTCCCGTGCGACATTGAGGAATTCGGGTAAAGCTTCAGTCTCCCGTATCGAATACGTTCCAAAATCGTAATGCCAGCCATACGAGATGACGCGCCGTTTGCCGAGGTAGCCATGGAACTCAAATTCCTTGAGCGGTAGTTCACGTATTTGTCGCGCCAGTTCGAGCTCTTCCTCACGGGAGAGAATGTCAGTCTCGTACCGAAATCCGTCGGGGGGGTCCGTAGATCTAACGGTTTTGCTCGGGCTGGGCATACTCAAACACGGTCTGCACTTATTATATCCGTCCGTAATTGTTGCGCCGACCAAACATTTGACCATCCCCGCTTTGAAAAGCTAGTATTTATTTTCTGCGGCCGGAGTGGCGAAATTGGTATACGCACTAGACTCAAAATCTAGCGGGCTTAACGCCCATGTCGGTTCGACTCCGACCTCCGGCACCACTTTTGAGGTTGTATTATCAACGATTTAACCGTTAGCTACGTTTCCGGTTAAACTACCCGAAAATAGTTCGTGGACACTTTGGTGGACACACTCACCATGTTGCCTTGTTTTTTGTCCACTTTGTCAACGGGGAAGGCCAGTCACATCAACCGACCATCCAAACTACCCATGCAGCATAGCAGGAGTTTCTGTTAAAGTCAAGAAAATAAAGAAGTTAGGGCTTGCATCGTGGGAAAGGGTTTGATAAAATCTAACTAGAACTTGAAGAAAGCTGCTTTCAAACGGCGATTGCTGAGTTTAGCCTAATAAGCGAAAAGCCGGAACATCCATTGAGT
>JBHENG010000018.1:0-36458 GCA_046262195.1 Pyrinomonadaceae bacterium
TTCCATATCAGCACGATGTGGCCACCCGGCTTTAGTATTCGGGTAAATTCGGGCCGGGTTGTTTGAGGGTCTAACCAGTGGAAAACCTGCGCCGCAACAATAAGATCGATGGAGTTATCGGCAAGTGTAGTTCGATCGGAGGTGCCATTGACCGCATGGAAATCAGGATAATGCGAAAGCTGCTCTATTGCAGCCGCTCGCATGGCATTGTTGGGTTCGACACCAAATACCTTGTTTCCGTTTTCCAGGAACATTCGTGATGATGTTCCCGGACCACACCCAACATCCGCAATGACGGAGTCAGGTGTTAATCCGCAGTTTTCGGACAGGAACGCGATGATCTCACGCGGGTAGTCAGGACGATATTTGACATAGTTGCTTACGCGGTCGGAAAACCTCTGGACAGTATCCGTCATACATCACTCGACGCTATGCGGCACTTCATTGCCTGTCCATTCGCTCTTGGTCGAGTGGGGTATGTCGAACTGGTCCAGGATGCGAAAACACAGGTGTTCAACCAGATCATCGATAGTTTTTGGCCGGTGATAGAATCCCGGGCTGGCGGGCATGATGCAGGCGCCTGCGCGCGACAGGCGAAGCATATTCTCGAGATGAATGGCGTTGTACGGCGTTTCGCGGGGCACGAGGACGAGCTTACGCTGCTCTTTTAAGCAGACATCGGCGGCTCGGTGGATTAGATTGGTTCCCGCTCCTGAGGCGATCGCTCCAAGGGTCCCCATTGAGCAAGGAACTATTATCATTCCAGCCTGTTTGTTGGAACCCGATGAAGGCTTGGCTGCAAAATTATCGAGGCGCCAATATCGGATAAATTGCTTATCACTCGGCAATCCGAGCCATCCGTTGAAAATTGCCGGTGAAGGATCTTTTAGATTCACGCCCGTTTCGACCTGAGCAACGGTCGCGGCCGTTGCAGACATTATCAGGTTGACCGTGTCCACAACACCGCTGATCGCGAGCAGCTGCAGCGTACGATGTGCGTAAATAGTTCCGGATGCGCCGGTTATCGCCAGAGTAAGTTCCATAACAGGTCCCGTCGATTTTAGCCCGAAGCGGCAGGGTTGCAAAAGCTGCTAAAGGCTATGGCTGAGAAAGGCGGCGGGCTTCGCAGGTGTAAATGAAGCAACCACAGTGCTTGAAATGCTATCCTAACTGGACACAAGGTGAGATGCGAGTCGAATATCGGTACGTCCATCTGTGTTGAATAATAGATCATGAACAGATCAAGGATCTTAATTCTTACATTTACACTACTGCTATGTGCCGGCGGTGCAGCGGGACAGCTTACCGGCAAAAGGCCTGTGATCATCATTCCGGGGGTCTCGGGCTCGCAGCTGATCAATCCTAAAACGGGCAAAACCGTCTGGTTCAGTGTGAAGCGAGACAAAGATGACGACCTCCGCTTACCGATGACCTCGCCTGTCCTGTCGCGAAACAGAGACTCGCTGCAGGTCAAAGACATTATCCGCACTGTTGAATTGCCGGTCCTGCCTGACGTCGAGGTCTACCAGACGCTGATCGATGCTCTTAAAGCAAAGGGTTACGCGGAGGGTGACTGGAACAAACCGCAGTCTGCTGATGTTTTTTATATTTTTGCCTACGACTGGCGCCGAGATAATGTTGAGTCGGCCCATCTATTGATGCGACGGATGGCAACGGCAAAAACCGCGCTGAAACGGCCGGACCTTAAGTTCGACATACTCGCACATTCCATGGGCGGGCTTGTAGCCCGGTATGCGTCTATGTACGGGATGTCAGAACTGCCCGGGAGGCGTCCGGTACCAAACTGGTCAGGTGCGGCACATATAAACAAGCTGTTGATGTTCGGCACGCCAAACGAAGGATCGTTTGCCTCGTTCGACGCCATTCTCAATGGGTATCCGATAGTAGCCGATCGCAAGTTACCATTGATCGACGACCTGCGAGCCGAAGACGTTCTAACCAGTCCGTCCGTGTTTCAGTTGATACCGCACCTATCGTCAGCACGCTTTCTCGACGAGAACCTTAAACCCTTGCGCATCGATATCTACAGTATAGACACCTGGTTAAAGTATGGATGGGGAGCAATGAGCGATCCCAAATTCTTAGGAAAGCTGAAGGATGCGCCCCGTCTGGCGATCAGAAACAAGGATATAAAACCCGTGGCGCTTGCTAAAGATGCAAATGAAGATGACAAGATCTTTGCAAGAACGACGTACGCGCAGGTGAGGGCCTACGTAACTGCTGCTCTGGACCGTGCAAGGCGTTTTCATTTCGCTCTTGACGCTCCAGTGCAAACATCGCCCGTGCCTATGTATGCTTACGGGGGTAACTGCGAACAGACATTGGACGCGGTGGTGCTTATTCGGGATAAAAAACGGGATAAGTGGACGACTATTGTGGAACCGCGCGAAATAAAAACATCCGGGGGAACGCAGATCAAAAAGGAAGACGTTAGGACTGCGATGTTTGGGATCGGGGACGGCCGTGTAACAAAACGATCATTGCTGGCTGAAACCCCGCTCTCGAAACCCGCGGTGAAAACGATCTTTCCGGTAGTTTCCTCGTTCTTTACCTGTGGTTCTCATACAAAGCTGTTTCTTGAAAAACCGATACAGGACAGTTTTTTATCTGCACTCGTGGTTGAGAATCAGAAACAGCCTTAGGGGTTGATCAGCACAAATAATCGGTCTGCCCAGTCTGATCGCCCGCCGCGCAAGATCTCGTACTGGCTATCAAAGTCAGAAACAATTTACAAAAGGTGTTCATTGGCTATTTGTACCTTAGCACTTCCGCCGGATTATATGCCTTTTGATGCAGGTCGACAACATTTTGACCACACGAAAATGCGGACCCGTGGGCCCGCAACACGACAGCTTCTGTATTGTGTTACTTGATGATTCCGTTGCCGTCCGGTGCTGTATAAAGCTAAAATCGGATGAACAATCAATAAATCTATGAAAATTGCTTTAGCTGCTGATCACGCTGGCTTCGAAGAGAAGGAAAAAGTAAAAAAGATCCTCGATGATATGGGTGTCAAGTATGAAGATATGGGCACCACCTCGACGGACTCTGTAGATTATCCGGACTATGCCCGCAAAGTCGGAGAGGCCGTGGCTCGCGGGGACTATGACCAGGGGTTGCTGGTCTGCGGGTCGGGTACGGGCATGGCGATCGCTGCTAACAAGATATCGGGCGTGCGTGCCGCAGTTGCGTGGAATGAAGACATAGCCCGACTAGCCCGTGAGCATAACAACGCCAACGTACTTTCCCTCGCCGCGAGATTTACTCCGGATGAGGAGATCTCAAAGATCATAAAGGCCTGGTTCGCAGCTCGCTTCGAAGGAGGTCGTCACGAGCGTCGGGTAGAAAAGATCGAAGGGCAGCCATCAAATCAGCAAGCCAGCGGGAAATAGATCCGCAGAAGACATATTGCAGTTCCTGGAGAGTGCGTATCAGGCGGGCCGCCACAACAGCTGGCTGGGATATCGACGCTCTCAAGCTTTGCCCATTGATCTGACTGATGTTATTTATTTGGTTCTTTGTAGACCGATCCATTCTTCATGACAAAGATGGCGTTTTCCATTCGCCTGATGTCGGTCAGCGGGTCCCCCTGAACTGCGACTATGTCCGCTAGCTTCCCCGCGGCTATTGAGCCGATAGTCTTGTCCATGCCCAACAACTTAGCTCCATTCAGGGTCCCCGCGGTGATCGCATCCAGCGGACGCATTCCGCCCCATTCGACCATCAATGTAAATTCGCGTCCATTGGTTCCGTGTGCGATCACCCCTGCGTCTGTACCGAGAGCGATCGGCACCTTGTTAGCGATCGCGATCTTTATAGCATTTCGCATCGCTGCGGCCGCCGCTAAGGCTTTTTCCGCTCGAAATCCTTTAAGCACTCCGTTTTTTGCCAGCCTTTCCACTGTTTCACCAGCCATCAAGGTCGGCACCAGGTACGTTCCCTTTTGAGCCATCAATTTTGCACCTTCCTCATCCAGAAACGATCCGTGCTCGATCGATGACACGCCCGCGCGCGTTGCGATCTTTATGCCTTCGGTACCATGGGCGTGCGCGGCTACCTTTCTTTCAAGTTTATGGGCCTCATCCACCATGCTCTTCAACTCTTCGAATGTGTATTGAGTTGCTCCAACCGCATCACCCTCCGAAAGCACACCTCCCGTCGCACAGGTCTTGATCAGATCGGCTCCATACTTGATCTGGTATCTGACAGCGGCGCGAACCGCTTCCGCCCCATCCGCAATCCCGCTTTTATAGTCACCATCGGACAGCCCCGGCTTAAAGCCATTCTCATCACAGTGCCCGCCTGTGATACCGAGCGAGTGTGCCGCCGTTTGCATACGTGGGCCCGCTATCCAGCCGTCGGTAATAGCTTTTCGTATGGCGAGGTCATCAAATTTATCGGCCCCTACATTGCGGATCGTGGTAAAACCGGCCATCAGGGTGCGTCGAACGTTCTCGACCGCCAGTATCGCTCCGAACGAGTCGTAATCGTGAACAGCAGCATTTTGGCCTTCGGGATCGCCAAGCGTGCGCCCTGTGATATGCGTATGAGCATCAATAAACCCGGGCATGATGGTGGCGTTTCCCAGATCTATGACCCTTGCACCGGTAGGAACAGCAATACTGGACGACGCCCCAACGGCCACTATCTTATCGTCAACGATCATCACCGCGCCGTTCCTGATGGGCTGTCGGCCAGTGCCGTCTATAACCTGTGCTGCCCGGATAACGATAGTGCCTTTACCGCGCTGTTCACCTGGTGCCCCCATCTGCTGAGCCGTGATGGTATTCACAGATACCCCGGCAATAAAAGTAACCGCAAAGACAGTTTTGAAGCTGAACATCGATTCCTCCGCTTAGATCATTTGGTATACGACTCTCGCGATTATATGCATCAATCAGCTTGTTAACAAAATGAACCCGCCAAAGTACGCTTCGACAACATTTCGTGGCAAAATTTATCCGCAACGGCTAAAAAATGATCGATCTACGCAGTGATACCGTTACGCGTCCGTCCAAGAAAATGCGGTCCGCCATGGCGGCTGCAGAGGTGGGCGACGATGTATTCGGGGATGATCCCACTGTTAACCGATTGCAGGACCGTGCCGCGGAGCTCTTCGAGAGAGAAGCAGCACTCTTTGTGCCAACCGGATGCATGGGCAATGAGATCGCTGTCAAAGTCCACACCCAGCCGGGACAGGAGATCGTTATCGAAGAACGCGGTCACATTCTAAACTACGAGGTGGGCGCCGCCGCCATTATCTCGGGCGTTACCATAAGGGCAGTGAAAAGTGCTGACGGTTCAGGACACCTTACATGGGATGAGATCGAACCCGCTCTGCAGATCAATCCACCGTACTATGCAGCATCCACGGGATTGATCTGCCTCGAAAACACACATAATTTTGCGGGCGGCAGCGTCATGACTGCGGATCAATGTTATGACGTATGTGAAAAAGCACATTCGCTGGGTTTACCGGTACATATGGATGGCGCCCGCATTTTCAATGCCGCCATTGCTACAGGCTCTACCGTCGCCGAGTTGTGTCGGAAATGCGATTCCGTGATGTTCACTCTTTCAAAGGGCCTCGGTGCACCGGCGGGATCTATTTTGTTAGGAAGCCGGGAATTCATTGATAAAGCCCGCATCTGGCGCAAACGCCTTGGCGGCGGAATGCGCCAGGTAGGCATACTGGCCGCGGCCGGACAGATAGCGATCGACGAAGGACCCCAAAGGCTTAATCAAGATCATGAAAATGCTCGTGTGCTCGCTGAGCGACTCGCGAGGATGCCCAATATTGCCATCGACCCATGTAAAGTAGTTACCAACATAGTTATATTTGAGGTCGTAAAGGCCGGTTTGACCACTGGACAGATAATATCCGATCTGAAGCAGCATGGAATTGCCGCGATAGGTTTTGGCAATTTTATCAGGATGGTCACCCATCTGGACGTTTCTGCGGCAGCCGTGGAAACAACCATTGAAGTTATGGAACGTATACTGAATAAAGAAACCACCAAATGAACGTCGAACAATTGAGGACATTTTGCCTGGGCCTGCCAGGTGCCACAGAGGACGTCAAATGGGGCAACGATCTCTGTTTTAGCATCGGCTCAAAAATGTTTTGCGTAACTGGTGTGGACGCCAATGAAGGCGGTATCTCATTTAAATGTACGCCCGAGGTTTTTGGTGAGTTGGTCGAACGGGACGGAATTATTCCGGCACATTATGTGGCGCGTTATCATTGGGTAACAGTCGAAAAAATGACGGCGGTGAGCCAGGACGAGCTGAAAGAATTGATCAACAACTCATATCAGTTGGTCCTGAACAAGCTGCCTAAAAAACTCCGCGACTCGATCCCGGGCCTATAAGGGTAAGAAACTCCCATCGTTTCCAACATCAAGCCTCATCTACTAAAATCATAAAGCATGATAATCGCGATTGACGGCCCTTCGGGTGCAGGCAAGTCCACCCTGGGCAGAATGCTTGCCAAGAAACTTGGGCTGCTGTATCTCGACACGGGAGCAATGTACAGGGCAGTTGCGCTGGCCGTAATGCGAGCTAAGATCGATCCCTCAGAAACCGAGCAGATCATCCGGATAGCCGAAAAGGCGGATATCGAATTGGTTGGCGAGCCCGACGCTATGAAGGTATTTCTTAACGACGACGATGTCTCAATCGAAATAAGAACCCTTTCCGTCGCTCAGGTAGCGTCTATGGTTTCGACGATCTCTGAGGTCAGACGGATAATGGTCGAACATCAACGGATTCTCGGACAATCTTCGACCTCGGGATGTGTGCTGGAAGGACGTGATATCGGCAGTGTGGTCTTTCCGGATGCCGATCTTAAATTCTTCCTCACGGCTAGACCAGAGGCCCGTGCCAGGCGCCGTCACACAGAGGATCAGCTAAAGGGACGCCTTTCCACGTATGAACAGACGCTCGCGGAGATCAACGAACGAGACGAACGTGATGTGTCGCGTCTCGACTCTCCATTAACCATTTCCGATGATGCGATCGTGATAGATACGAGCGAACTCGATCTGACCGAGGTTTTTGATCAGATGTTAGCAAAGGTTGACGAAATCCGCCGTCTCGCCGCAAAAATTTGACTTGGACCAGGCCAATCGTTACCATTATTAATTGCTTTTTGATATGCTCCCGTAGCTCAGTTGGATAGAGCAACAGCCTTCTAAGCTGTGGGTCGCACGTTCAAGTCGTGCCGGGGGTATTCCACTATTTGAACTTCAGATCTCGATTGGAGATCGGCTGTGGCGGCTATAGTTCAGCGGTTAGAGCGCCTGATTGTGGTTCAGGATGTCGTGGGTTCGAATCCCACTAGCCGCCCCATTTCAAATCGTAGCGCTGCTGCGGAATTGAAGGCGTCCCCTTTCAAAAATGATGGTTAACCAACGTTCGGCGTGAAGTTAACGTCTAACGTACAAGTTTGAACTCAATAGCCTTTTGTAACGGGCAGTTAAATGAATAGAACGAAATATTTTACGGCTAAGATTTGCAAGACTGCCTTCATTGGGGCCATCTCACTGATCCTGAGTGTTTCCGTATTTTCGCAAATAAGCTTGCGAACCGCCTTAGACACTGACAAAGACGGTAAAGCTGATTTTACAGTTTTCCGGCCAAGCAATAATTATTGGTTTACGAACAAAAGTAGCGGTGGATTTACTTCTACGCAATGGGGTCTGGCTACCCACGATTTCTTAACTCCCGGTGACTACGATGGGGATGGTAAAGGGGACATCTCTGTTTTTCGCGAGCCCGAAGGGAATTGGTACCATCTAAATAGCTCTAACGGCACGTTTACGAGTGTCCATTTCGGAACGGCCGGCGACGAACCGGTAGCACGCGATTATGATGGTGATGGTAAGACGGATTTGGCAGTGGTCCGCCGATCTAATGGACTGATTACGTGGTTTGTCCTTCGTAGCCGCGATGGAGGTTTCACAGGTACTCAGTGGGGACTTTCCACAGATTTCACGGCACCTGGCGATTACGACGGCGACGGCAGGTTCGATTTCTCGGTGCAGAGGGCCGGACCGAGCCCGACCAGCCCGGCCGTATTTTTCACGCTTAGGAGTTCAGATAACGACTTTAGAATCGTTCAATTTGGACTTAGTAAGGATCTGGTGGTACCCGGCGACTACGACGGGGACGGCAAAAGTGATTATGCTGTCCTCCGGGAAGGGCCAACGCCTGAGTCAAATTTGTCATGGTTCGTGCTCCGCAGCTCCGATAACAGGTTCACGGGAACTCAGTTCGGCTTGACGGGGTCTGATCTCAACGTACAGAACGACTATGACGGCGACGGAAAGACCGACATTGCGGTCTGGCGCGATCCGACTGGATTCTTCTTTATTCTACGAAGCAGTGACGGTGGATTTGGAGGGGGCCAATGGGGAGCTCCGAACGACTATCCCGTGGCGAGCTACGATACGCACTAATTTCTTCTTAATTGCCGATTTTCAATGGTTGGAGGTAACATCTTCAACCATTTTTGTTTTTTCAATCCCTTTGTAGTAATTATTCATATATTGACCGCAGCCATTCAAAGAACCATCCGCTCAGTATTTCCGATGAAGACGGTCGTGATCGTGGGCGATCTCGTCGCTGATCAATTTCTCCATGGCTCAATTGCAAGAGTTTCTCGCGAAGCACCAGTCTTTATACTGCGTCATGAAACGACGACAACGCTCCCAGGGGCAGCCGCTAATGCTGCCGCGAATGTCGCCTCTCTCGGTGGCCGCACCGTCCTCATCGGCCTCACCGGAGACGACGCGAACGGAAAGGCCCTTTTATCAGTTCTACAGCAAAGGAATGTAAACTGCGATGGCGTCCTAACGGGTGACGATCTAAGCACGACGACAAAGACGCGAGTACTTGCTGGTCACCATTACGCCGTACGGCAGCAGGTTATCCGCATCGATTATGAGAATGAAACCCCTTTAACAGACCGGTTGAAACAGCAGCTCCGGGCAAATTTCACAACCGCGGCGCAGGCTGCCGATGCAATAATAATCTCAGACTATGACTATGGAGCTGTTTTTCCTGAACTTTTTGCCGACGCTCTTGCGGTGTCTGCCGAGCGAAACATTCCAGTAGTCGTAGATTCCAGGTTCCGCCTTGGGCAATACGCCAACGCCACGACCGCCACGCCAAATCGGGAAGAAGTCGAACAGATCCTTGGCAAGAACTTCACACCGGACGATTGTGCGGCTCTCAATGAAAGGCTCGGTTTCGAGGCTTTACTGGTTACAAATGGTAATAAGGGCGTTTCGCTTTTTCAAAAAGATCTGAAGCCGGTTGAAATAAATGCTGTTGGTCCATCCGAACCTGTAGACGTAACCGGCGCCGGGGACACCGTGATAGCGGCCTATGCGCTGGGTCTGGCGAGCGGTTTGAGCTTTAAGGACTCAGCTGCCATTGCCAATCATGCAGGCGGGATTGTTGTGATGAAAAAAGGTACTGCCACCGTCAGCTCTGGCGAGCTGATAGACTCAATCCTGCACAACGAGGTGTCCAGTTAGTAGGTCTTTTATTCTATGTCGAACTACTTTGCCCCGATCATTGATTCGGAAAACATCGCCACCTTTATCAATAAAATGCGTTCGCCCGGATCAAAGATCGTGTTGGCGAATGGCTGTTTTGATGTCTTTCACGTGGGCCACGTGCGCTACCTCTTTGGTGCAAAGGAACTGGGCGATGTATTGGTCGTGGCCATCAATTCTGATCGGCAGACCAGAGTCCTTAAAGGTAAAGGGCGGCCGTTGGTGCCCCAGAACGAACGGGCTGAGATAATCTCATCACTTCGCTGTGTGGACGTAGTAACGATCTTTGACGACCCAACGGTGGAAAAGCTGATCAGGTCCATCCGGCCGGACTTTCATGCAAAAGGCACCGACTATACGGCTTGGACCGTTCCTGAACGCAATGTTGCTCTTGAATATGGAGCCCGCGTAGCGATCGTCGGAGATCCGAAAGACCATTCGTCTACCCGACTTATCGATGACATCACCGAATCAAACTGATGTGGCGATCGCGAAACAAGAATGACCTGATCATAGAGGTTTGGGAGAAACTGGATTGCGAGGACGTCGGAACCGCCGAGATCGAGGCGATCGAAACAGTGATAACCGACCGATTCGGTTCGGCCGCGATTGATTCGCCGATGAGGATAGCCAGCCTTCTAGCAAAAGAGGGGGCTGACCTTCGACATGCCGAGATTCTAGGCTTATTTGTCGAACGGTATAGCCAAAGGTCTTATGTCCCAGGGCTGCCAGAGCTCAATGATCTCAACGAGTTTCAAGCCGCCGCTGATTATTTGAGAAAGCTGGACGAACTCTCGGGAAAATATAGCCAAGATAATAATAAAGAAGCTTTTAAGCTGGTTCGCGACACCGCGCTTCATGGAAAAGGCATTGCGCTTAAGCAGTCGGAAAGTGCTTCTACTGAACTAGCCCGCCGAAGGAATATCGAGATCGCAGAGTGGTTTACAATTTGGCTGCAGACGCCCGAGCTGTTCGAATCCTGGCTTTCGCTTCGGACAAAGGCAAAGGACTTCGTCGAAGTCTTTGGTGACATCCAGATCTGACCATAAGATGCGTCGCTTTTACGCTCCACCAGAAAGATTCCTCGGAGGATTGGTCAAGCTCGATCCCGAGGAAACCCGCCACCTCCGGCAGGTGCTACGACTAAGAGTGGGCGATCCGGCCCGCGTTTTTAACGGCGTCGGCGATGAATACCAATGCCTTATACAAAGCATCAGTAAATCGGAATCCACGCTCACTATTGTTGAACAAACGACGGCGACGTCTCGCGAGTCGCCCTTTCACATTACCCTGGCAGTCGCGATGCTCAAGGGCGAGAAATTTGATCTCGTGGTACAAAAGTCAGTCGAACTCGGCGTGGCAACACTCATACCCCTTCAAACGGCCAGATGTGAGGTTCAGTTCAAGGAGTCAGGCGGTCGCGCTGATCGGTGGCGCCGCCTAGCCCTGGAGGCGACAAAACAGTCGGGTCGTGCAAAGCTGATCGAGGTTCGGGAGCCTATTAGCTTGCCGATGCTGCTCACTCAGACTGGTGGGCGACCAATGGTAATGTTTTCAGAGCGAGGGGGCGACGCGTTTTCGTCAATTGAGGTCAGGAACGAAATAACTGCCATAGTGGGTCCCGAAGGTGGATGGGATGATGACGAGTTAGAACAAGCGCGGTCTGCAGCGGTAAGTATAGTTACCCTGAGGGGCCGTGTTCTTAGAGCGGAAACGGCCGCGATGTCTATAGCGGCCATTCTTCAACATCGTTTCGGTGATCTCAACTGAACTGGTTAAAAAACGGTACTTCCCTTTGCTCTATAATAAGCGTCCCCGCGCTGTTTCATCTTGGCTTTAGTACCCAGAGCATTGATAAACGTGAGAAGCATCTTTTTGTCGTCAAACTTGAAATTTGCTGTCCCCTTAACCTCGATATCAGCGTCATCAAAATTGATTATCAGATACTGGGCTCGCGTGGAAAGCAGCCCGGCCAAACCAGCACCGGGCAAGGGCAGCCGACTAACCACGTTACCGGTCTGCGATGTGCTCACCTTTGAATCAGGGTATATGACGATCAAAGCCGAATAGGGAATGGCAAACATCTCTCTCTGGTCCGACTTACGAAAGAAAATTACCCGCTCGTTCGTATCGTCGAATTTTAGCGTGCCTTTTTCGCGTCCCGTGGCCCCAAATATTCCACCTTCGTATTTAGCCTCAAACGAACTTGGGATCGGCACATTTGGATCGTTCCCTTTCTCAACGGGACGTGGTTGAGCATTTACGACGGTCAGTGAACAAAATACCGCGAACGCTATTAATAGTCCTTTCATAACTTCTTCCTACTATAGATGATCTGATTAAGTGATTTCGGCGGTTCTGCCACCGCATAAGTTCCTTTGACGCGCCAACTCGATCGAAGGTTGTTATTTTGCTGCAGTGTAGCCTTCCTCCCCGGCATACTTTGCTATACGCTCCAATGCTATTCGGACATAATCACCTGATATCTCGGATCCAAACCATCTACGACCCAGGTTATGCGCGATCTTGGCCGTGGTGCCGCTGCCCATGAAGCAGTCGTATACCAAATCGCCTTCGTTTGTCCAGGTGCTGATCTGGTCCTCCACCAACCTTTCGGGAAATATGGCAGGGTGTTCGAACGCGATCTTGTCACTAGACGATGACGTGCCCACATTATAAAAGAATATATTGTTCACCTTTCGCTCTTTCGGCGCGACGTGATCGTGAGCTAGATCATTTCTACCTACTTTGGTGATGCGAAACGACTTAAACGCTTTTTCCTGTTTTATCGGGTGCGTGATCGGATTAAACGTCTTTGGCTGACCCTTACTGAAACAAAACATGTATTCAAATGCCTGACGATACCTTTTCCCACAATCACTGGGGATCGGGTTATTCTTCGCATAGATCATTGTGTCGTGCACTTTAAACCCGATCTCCTGAAAAGTAAGAGCGTGTCGAAAGCTGGTCAACGTCTCATCGCCGTTCACTGTCCTATCACCGACTACCCAGATGACAACGCCGCCGGGCTTAGTTTTTTGAAACAACGCTTCGGCTATTTGTTCCAGCGGAAAGTGATATCCGTTGTAGTCGCGAAGATCATCATAAGGCGGGCTTGTTATCGTCATGTCGATCACGTCGCCTGGCATGCGGGCGAGGGTGTCGAGACAATTCTCGTGATATATTCGACCGGATTCCATGATCAAATCGCCCATTTTTCGAGAAACGTGGCTACAAATGCCTTTTCCGGTTTCTGAGATTCCCCCTCCAGAAAATCGCGAAATTGTTCCTGCTCGGCAAAATAATCTTCTTCCTCAATTTGTCCTACGAAATAGACCATTCTGAGCCATAGGAGATATGTATTTAACGTATCGATCTGGTTATACTCCACGATCTTTGTTAGCTGGCGCTCCAACCACAGATCGGTCACCTGGTCGCCCTTCACATCGATCTTTCCGGGAAATCCGCATAGTTTTGCAAACTCGTCCAGACGCGGCATCATTGCGCCGCCCGAAAAACGCTTTACAAGATCGAGATGTGCTTCGCTATTCCTGGAGTCAAAATAATCCGGCCCATCCCATGGCTTGTTCGGACGTTTACAGAAGTTTGGGGCGCGGATCTCGTTGATCATCGCACGCTGTATCAGAACCTGGATATCCGACTCGGAAGAATTAAAACCAACTAACTGGGGGCACCGGTCGCCCACAATGTACAGGAATCTCTCGACAATGGCTGCCTCATCAACGACGTCTGTTTCTAGCGGCAGCTTTGGAAGCGAATTCAAGGAAAACTCGATAATAGATTCGCCGTCTCGTACAACATGCTTCCGTGACAGAAATGCGATCGAAACGACCCGAGAGAACATGTATTTCAAGAATGGCCGAGGGTTTTGTTCGCTGAAAGAAGCGGAGTGCTCCCAAAGTCGATGCATTGCATCAATTTCTGAGACATCATCTTTAAGGTCGAATAAGCGTTTAGCTCCGGCTGCATCCGGCACCCATTCTAAATCGTAAAATAGCGCCAACTCGGGGAGTGGATTCTTTAACATTGAAAATAAGTAAACAGGCAGGCCTTTTGCTGAAAGCGCATTCAGCGTGGCTCAAAAATACGGCAAGTTTAACATATACGAAGGGTGATGAAGGAACGTTACCCGGGAGACGATGGCGTCCCCGCACGATACAGTAAATTAATAGCTTGTTAAACGATTATGATCCCCGGCCCCCCACGATAGCGGCGGGGTCTTTTTTTTAGCCTTAAAATACGTATGTATTTCCTGAGATCATCGTATCGGCGATCCGCTGTCTCGCGGCGATGGTATTAAGCGGTGAATCATTCTTGGTAAATCGCTTTAAAGCCGCCAGCAGCATTCGGCCCTCGTCGCCTTGGGCGATCGCTGCGATGGTATTCTTTGCCTTTGCCTCTATTCGCTGAATTGCGTCATTGCAGTACACCGATGCAATGTCGATCTGCCTTCCGGCGGCTTTTTCGCCGTCGGCGTCGGCATGTTTTTTCGCACGCAAAATAGCAGTTTCCATCTGGTAGGCGTCCATGATGATATCAGCACAGTTGAGCACAACCTCCTGCTGCTCGCTAAGAGCCATCATGTATTTTTGAGCCGCACTACCCAAAACCATCAATGCCGTCTTCTTGGCATTCTGCGCCAGCTTAGTCTCGCGGGCGAGCAGGCTGGTGTCCTCATCAAAAGACATCTGCAGATTCAGGATCTCGTCCTGCAAGGCTTTGGCCGCCTGGAGAAGTCCGAGCTTGCCCTTGATCGCCCGCTTCATCAGCTGCCCGGGAATAAGCATTCGATTGATCTCGTTGGTCCCCTCGAATATTCGGTTTATACGTGAATCGCGATATGCTTTTTCTGCCGGGTAATCCGACGAGTAACCATATCCGCCGTAGATCTGCACCATTTCATCAACGACGTAATCAAGCGCCTCGGAACAGGCTACCTTATTTATGGACGACTCGACCGCGTACTCCTCAATGGACTGCAATTTCTTGTCATCGCTCGCTCCGTCGCCGATGAGAGCGTCGATCATTCCGACCGTTCGATAGGTGATCGATTCGGCGACCCACGTTCGTATGGCCATCTCGGCCAACTTGTGCTTGATAGCACCGAACGAGGATATCGGTTTGTTGAACTGGTGCCGCTCGTTCGCGTATCGCACCGCTTCATGGATCGCGAGCTTGGCCCCGCCCGTCACTGAGGCCCCGAGTTTAAACCTGCCGACATTAAGAATGTTAAAAGCGATCTTGGCGCCGTCGCCGACGTTTCCGATCAGGTTGGTAGCCGGGATCTTGCAGTCGGACAGGATCAGGGAAGTCGTTGACGACGACTTTATCCCCATTTTGTGCTCTTCCGCGCCCGGGCGGCAATTTTCGCTTCGTTCTACGACGAATGCCGAGAATTTTTCCTTCTCACCATCCACCTTTGCAAAGACGATGAAAACGTCTGCGAAACCGCCATTCGAGATCCACATCTTTTCGCCGTTGAGGGTGTAAGTAGCCCCATCGTCTGATAAACGTGCAATCGTTTTTGCTCCAAGCGCGTCCGAACCCGAGCTGGCCTCGGTAAGACAATAGGCGGTAACGACCTCACCGGAAATGATCTTAGGTATCCACTCCTGTTTCAGTTCTTCCGAGCCGAAGTACAAGATTGGCAGCAATCCAATAGATGTTTGAGCACCAATGGTGGTGCCGAATCCGCCGGCACGACCCATCATCTCAGCAATGACCGCACCCGAGACCTGGTCGAGTGCCAGGCCGCCATATTCCTCTGAAATCGTCGCTCCGAGTAACCCCAGATCACCGCCTTTCCTAACGAGCTCACGAGCAAGGTCCCACGCATGATCTTCAAGTACCGGGATTGACGGAGCGATCACATTGTCCACGAATTGCCTTGTGGTTTCACCGATCATTCGGTGTTCCTCGGTAAAATCCTCGGGTGTGAAAATCTCAGCGGGGCTCGAGTCGACAATCAAGAACTCGCCGCCTCTCATGTACTGTTTTTCCTGTGATGTAGCATCCATTGTGACTGTCCTCTTGAACTTTATCCTAACCGTTCGAAAATCCCCGCCGCTCCCATACCGCCGCCCACACACATTGTTACCATTCCATACCGTGCATTTCGGCGAATAAGTTCCTGTAGGATCGTCGCTGTAAGTTTTGCTCCGGTACACCCAAGCGGGTGTCCGAGGGCTACAGCGCCGCCGTTAACGTTCACTTTCTCGGGGTCCATTTCGAGCACCTTCATTACGGATAATCCTTGAGCGGCGAAGGCCTCATTTAATTCGATAACGTCGATCTGGTCGAGTGTTAGCCCTGCCAGCTTCAGTGCTTTTGGAATGGCATATACAGGCCCTATTCCCATTTCTTCGGGCAAACAACCGGCGGTAGCGAATGAGACGAATCTAGCCAGCGGCTGGATTCCCAGCTCACGGGCCTTTTCTAGTGACATCACCATTACGGCAGCGGCCCCGTCAGACATTTGTGAAGAGTTCCCAGCGGTCACAGTTCCCGTCGCGTGAAAGGCGGGCTTAAGCTTCGCGAGCCCTTCGATTGATGCGTCATATCGAACGCCTTCGTCTGTGTCGAAAACTACCTCTTTCCGTCGCACCCGCCCCTTTTCGTCAAGTTCATCAACGTGAACTGTGAAGCGGACTACCTCATCCTTGAACTTGCCTGCTTGAATGGCCGCTGCCGCTTTCTGATGCGAGCGGAGGGAGAATTCGTCTGCCTGCTCGCGTGTAACTTCATACTTTTTGGCGAGATTTTCAGCCGTCAGGCCCATGTTCAGGTAATAGTCCGGGTAGCTATCGACAATTGCGGGGTTAGGACGGACGACATTTCCACCCATCGGAATCATGGACATTGTCTCTAGACCGCCCGCCACGATCACATCGGCACCGCCGGTCGCAATACGGTCCGCGGCTAGCGCTATCGTCTGCAGCCCCGACGAACAATAACGGTTCACCGTCATAGCCGACGTCTCGACGGGCAACCCGGCGGCGATCATCGCCGTTCGAGCCACGTTCATACCCTGCTCGGCTTCAGGAAATGCACAACCCATGATCACGTCCTCGATCTGTGTTTTGTCAAGGTTGGGCACGCGATCTACAGCTTCTCGAATAACCGCCGCACCAAGATCATCGGGACGAGTGTTTTTCAATGTTCCTTTGGGAGCTTTTCCAACTGCGGTTCTGACTGCCGAAACTATTACTGCTTCTTTCATATCCTTCCTCATACTAATTGCCTGCGGGTTTGTTGCCGTCAGGCATGCTTCCGGTGCCGCGTCAGTCATCGCTGCCCTGTCTCTTCCGTTTCTGTTCCTCATCGATCCGCTCTGACACGTCGGTCAGACGTGGGTTGCGGGAAACAAGGATGCGGCTGTCAATGTAGACCTTGCTATCCCTGCTGTTAAATCTTAGCCCACCCTCAGCCAGGAGCTTCATCACCTCCCACCGTTTAATGGCTGCCTTCCGAGGCGGTTCGAAATAAGGGCCCAAGTCGATCATCGGCCGAGTACAATCAGGACATTTCCGTGGCCTCACACTCGGTTCCTTGGAGAAGCTTTTTCTGCAGTCGAAACAGGCCCAGTGGGTATACATGTCTGCGCATCCCTTTTCTGTGTCTCATGAGCAATTCACACTATCGCGTGCTCCCGGGCTTATCCGGTAATGCCGATCAAGGTCCCGGAACCGAAAGCAGGTCGTAAGATGGTCATTCACCATCCCGGTTGCCTGCATAAACGCATAGATGATCGTCGAGCCGACAAAGTTAAATCCTCTCTTGTTCAGATCCTTGCTAATCATGTCGGACATATAAGTTCTCGCCGGTACATCTTTGACGTTGTTCCACCGGTTCACCAACGGACGGCCGTTAACAAATGTCCAAATGTACTCGTTGAAGGATCCGAACTCATTCTGAACGTTTATGAACGCGTTCGCATTTGCGATGGCCGACGCAATCTTGAGCCGGTTGCGGATAATACCGCTGTTCGCCATTAAATCCGCTATCTTGACCTCGTCATACGCCGCAACCGTAGTAGGATCGAAACCATCGAATGCCGCTCTGTAGTTTTGCCGCTTTGCAAGTATCGTGTCCCAACTCAAACCTGCCTGGGCGCCTTCAAGAACAATAAATTCAAAGAGCCTAATGTCGTCGTGAAGCGGAACGCCCCACTCTTCATCATGGTATCGGACCGCAAGTTCGTTTGTCGGCCACGTGCAGCGCCCAAAACTAGACAACTTGCCCCTCCACCTTTTGACCCTCGGGAAAGTTTGCCTCCTGCATTACCCGCTTTGCCTGGCGAATATGTCGCCGCTCATGCTCCACCAGTATCGTGACCCCATCGGTGAGGCGATAAGTCATTAGCTTCATGAAAGGCGACGTAATAACGGTCTTGTCCCAGTCGAGCGAACCCAGAGCCCGGACCTTTTCGATCACTTCTGCTTGGCTTGCCGAAAACCTGTCGACAATATCTGCCTCGATGCTGCTAGGCGGTACGATAGCTTTTGAAGGAGCCTTGTATTTCTTATTGTCGCGAGGCATCGCGTTTGACAGGAAACGTCCGAAGAATCCGGTAAGAGGCGACCACCCTTCCCAAAGTGAGTTGGATGCTCCCGCGATCTTGGCATCAATGGCGGGCAGCATGGCAGCGTTCGTTTTGATCAGATGATCCAAACATTGAGCCACACTCCAGCTGCTTTCAGATGGCTTCCAGTTGAGCTGTTCAGCGGACAACGAACCAAATTCGGAGCGCACATCGGATTCTATTTCTCTGAGCTTGTCCAGCACCTCGTTTTTCATACGGCCTCCGTTCTTTTAATTCCTCAATGGCTTTCCGGTCTTGAGCATAGCCGCGATACGTTCCTGAGTTTTCCGTTCGCTGCAAAGTGATACAAAGGCCTCGCGTTCGAGATCAAGCAGGTATCTCTCGGATACGTTGGTTTCGTGATTGAGATCACCACCGCTCATGACTTTAGCTAGTTTGCGACCGATCAGGGCATCATGATCAGAAATAAATCCGCCCTGTTTCATCATGTGCAGGGCCAGTTTCATCGCTGCCTGTGCCGACTCGCCCACCGCAAGAATATCGGTCCTTTCCACAGGCGGGATGTAGCCGGCCGCATCGAAATTCAGCACCTCTTGCTTTGCATCTTGTATCAGGCGGTCGCCGTTCATCGAGATCGAATCCGAATCTCTAAGATAGCCCCATGACCGCGCCTCTTGGGCGGATGTTGCCACCTTACCCATACCAATAGTCTCAAATGTCTTTTTCAGGAAGGCGAGTGGATCGGCGTCAGGGGCCTTAGCAGCGGCTTCCATCGCACGCATTGTCATCTCTTTGGTGCCCCCGCCCGCCGGAATGAGACCGACGCCGACTTCCACCAGACCTATGTAGGTTTCACCGGCTGCTCGCACTTTGTTACCGTGCATAGCGATTTCGCACCCACCGCCAAGGGTGAGGCCATAGGGTGCGGTTACGACCGGCTTTGCAGAATAGCGAAGGCGCATGACCGCATTCTGAAGGGCCCTAACCATCAAATTGATGTCGTCCCACTCCTCTTCCTGAGCTGCCAGGAGCAGCAGCATTATATTCGCACCAGCGGAAAAGTTGCCGCCCTGATTTCCCACAACCAGGCCCCTGAAATTTTTTTCAACCTCGTCCAACGCATAATTCATCATCGAAACGGTATCGCCGCCCAAGGAGTTCATCTTTGAGTGAAACTCCAGGCAAGCAACGCCGTCACCAATATCGATGAGCGATGCTCCGGGATTAGACTTGATCACGCCTGTCCGGTCCTTAACGCTCTTCAGAACGAGAACGCCCGGCCGCTTCGGCATCTGCTTGTACTCTTCCGCAACGAGATCATAGAAGAAGTCATCCGCGTTCTCTTTCTTATAAAAGGACGTGGCACCGCTCGCCAGCATCCGCTCTACGTTTGCCGGTATCGGCTGACCTTCACCCCGCATCCGCTCGACAGATTCAGGCACGCCGATCGCATCCCAAGCTTCGAAGACGCCAATCTCCCAGCCAAAGCCCCACTTGATGGCGTTATCGACCTCCACGATCGTATCCGCTATCTCAGGAATACGATTGGCAGCGTAGCGGGCTACCCTGGAGTGAGTTTTCCAAAGGAACTCGCCAACTCGATCGTCGCCCCAGACGAGGGTTTTTACGCGGTTGGGGGTCTCCTCTATGGCTTTGGCGGCTTCGATAGAAGGAAACTTTGTTTTCTGTTGAGGCTTGTATTCAAACGTCTCGAGATCGAGCTCAAGTATTTGCCGGTTGCCTTCAGCGTCCTTGGATTTCTTGAAAAAGCCGCCGCCTGTCTTATCACCGAGTAGCTTTCTATCATGCAGGGTCTGGATCAGCTCCGGCAGTCTAAACACTTCCCTATCCTCGTCATCGGGAACAGCAGGATAGAGATTGTTGGTTACGTGTGCCGTAACATCGAGACCGACTAGGTCCGAGGTCCTAAAGGTGCCTGATTTGGCGTGACCGATAGCCTTCCCTGTCATCTGATCCACTTCTGTCGGCGTGAATCCCATTGTGATCATTTGGTGGATCGTTGCCATCATTCCAAATACACCAATTCGGTTGGCGATAAAATTTGGACGGTCTTTTGCCAGAACGACGCCTTTACCAAGCCTCTGGTCCAGAAAACCAGCGATCTTACATGCCACGTCACCGCTGGTTTTGCTTCCCGGAATGATCTCTACGAGTTTCATGTACCGCGGCGGATTGAAAAAATGAATACCCAAAAAGTGTGATTTGAAATCATCAGAAAAAGACTCGGCAATCGAGTCGATCGGGATGCCGCTGGTATTCGATGCGATCACTGCACCCGGCTTGCGATATTTCTCCACCTCGGCAAGGATCGCCTGCTTTATCTCAAGTTTTTCTACCACTGCTTCAACCACGAGATCGCAATCTCCAAGTTTGGCCATGTCGTCTGAAAAGTTGCCGGTCGAGACAAGCCCCGCATTCTCTGCGAGCATAAAGGGCGCCGGTTTTAGTTTTTTTGCGGCTTCAAACAGCGAATTAACTATGCGGTTCCGCACCGCAGGCGTTTCAAGCGTGAGCCCTCTTTTCTCTTCGTCGGCCGTCAGTTCAGTGGGAGCAATGTCAAGGAGCAATGTCGGAATGTCGGCATTTGTAAGATGTGCGGCGATGCCGGCGCCCATCGTACCGGCCCCCAGAACGGCTGCTTTAGCAATATTCATATATCGATAGCTAAATGATTGCGAAGTGAAATATAGCGAGAGTATACTGAATGACCATTCATTCAGCAACTATCCCGCCCGCTCCTAACCCCACAGAAAGCGGACATATCATCTGCTACTACAACCGGACATATGATGTGCTAACTACACAACTTGCGAAAAACCGCTTGACTTGTTGCTCGCAAATGGCCGATACTTTTCGCGTTCGAAATAAAACTAGGTCAACTTGGACTGGGCGTCGTGCCTTTTTCCGATTCGCTGTGTCTAAAACGACCTCCCAAAAACCACGGAGAAATATGAAATTAAGAAGGACATTTTTAGCTATCGTGATCTTAATATTGGGCACATCGGCGATGTACGCGCAGGCGCCGGCCGGGGCTCCACCATCATCGACAACAGCTACGACAACCAACTCAGCGAAAAAACCGCCTGTTTTCCGGCCAACGAAGGAGCAGATCGGTGAGGTGCAGACCATGCTGAAGAACAAGAAACTCTATAACGGGGTTTCAAGTGGAACATACAACGACGAAACCCGAACAGCGATCAAAGCCTTTCAGAAAGACAATGGCTTGAAAGAGACGGGCACGCTGAACCGGGCGACGCTTGAGAAATTCGGTATAGAGCTCACCGACAATCAGAAGCTTATTCCGGTTTCGAAGAGTTCGTACGCGAGTAGTGATGATAAATCGAAGGCATCCGACCCCTCGGCTTCGTCGGCATCCGGTTCGGCGCCTTCGACTGGAAACCCTAAGGCGAAAAAGCCGGCAGTTTTCCGTGCCACGGTCGATCAAATAAAGGCCGCTCAAAAAATGCTTAAGGATAAGTCGCTGTACGCGGGCACCGAAACCGGTAAGCTTGACGATGCGACCCGCGAAGCCCTCAAGAAATATCAGTCGGCAAATAGCGTAAGAGTTACAGGCACTTTGAATTCCATGACGCTTGAAAAAATGGGCATCGCTTTGACCGAAAAACAAAAAGCGAGCGGGGCCGCGGCAGCATCCTCCACCCCTAAGTAAATGTTGTAGTTAATTGTTGCCTTATGGCCGGCGGTATCACGCCGGTCATTTTTTTAAGAGGATAGTCAGTTAATTTAAAGGAAAACGTTGAAATGAAAAACACTTTCAGTCTCATCATCTGCATTCTTTTCTTTACTAATCTGCTCCCTGCTCAAAAAAATAATTCTGAAGCTGAGACTGCCATACGACATGTAATCGAGCAACAGGCACAGGCATGGAATCGGGGTGATATAGAAGGTTTCATGCAGGGATATTGGCGTTCTGAAAAACTCGTTTTTGTCTCGGGGATGAATGTGACTCGCGGATGGCGGCCGACTCTGGATCGCTATAAAAAAAGCTACGACACCCGCGCGAAAATGGGAATGCTAAAGTTTTCTGATCTGGAGATCACACTACTCTCAAAAGATGCCGCTGTCGTGCTCGGAAGCTGGGAGCTAACCGACGTAAAGGACAATCCGAAGGGCAAATTCACACTGACGTTCCGCAAGTTGAAAGAGGGCTGGCGGATCGTTATAGATCTCACTTCCTGACCCCGCTAGGTGGGGCCCGCGAATGACCGCCCGCTCCACGCCTGACGGACGATCTGCTTAAATTCGCTAACAGTCGAGGTTACTCCTGACCTGTGAAATCAACGTCGACCATATTCGCGCTCACGTCCACACGACGAGACGGGAATCTATATCGCTTGCTTCGGACGGCCATCACATAAGTATCCCCAGTTACCACACCATTGACCTGGAAAAATCCAAATGAGCTAGTCTGGGCTATGGTCGAGTTACCAAACGGGTCAGTTAAAACAAAACTTACATTCCTCAGGCCGCGGCCGTCAGGAGTCATCACACGTCCAGATATCGAAGCCGTCGGTGCCGGCAATGGTATCTGCCACATTCCGCGACCGTGCGTTGCTATCCGCAGCATTCTGGAGGTTGGTTGTATCGCCATATCAAAAACCGCGACGCGTGGAAGCCCCGTTCCGAAAGGGGCCCATAATTCACCGCCGTTGTTAGATACATAAACACCGATATCTGTCCCTGCGTACAGAACCTCCGGGTTCAGCGGATCGATCACAAACGAGCTTACGGGAACCTGCGGCAGCCCTGTCGAGGCGGTAACCCACGTGGGGGTCGGGCTGGAAAGATCGGATGTTCTCCAAACCGTGCTTACTCCGAACGCAGCAAGTGTCACGTACGCTTTGTCGACATTTTGTGGATCTATCGCCCCTCGGCCAATATAGCTGTTGGGAATCACACCCGCGGGATCAAGATTTCTCAGGATAGAAGAGCCGGAGGTTGTACCAAACAGATTTCCGTTATTCTGTCCGACAATACGCACATCATCATTCTGAGGCGCAATACCAATTGCGCTTATCGCGAAACCGGTCTGCAGTGGTTCCTGACTGACCTTTGTCATTGTGGCCCCGCCATCCGACGACCGATAAAGTACGTCCGAGCCGAAATAGAGCGTGTTTGGGTTTCCCGGGCCAGTTTCGAGCGGAGCATAAAAGAGATTTGCCGTCGCATTACAGGTCATGCCGTTCGGAATTGCTGACGAGAAACCGCAACCATGGAAAGTCCAGAGCTGACTATCTGCTGCGGCGGGTGTGAGCGCGCGGGCATAGCCCATGGAATCGCGGTCACTAAAGTACGTGTGATACATTCTTACGTTCAGTAGATCTGTGGCATTCTGATCGATGGCGGTAGAGCCGCCGTCTCCTCCGTCAGCACGAAACCAAGTTCCGTCGGACCGGTGATACATGGTTCCATTATCTTGCGTACCGCCTATGGTGAAATTTGGATCGGTTGGGTGTACCGCCAAGCTCATAAATTGGGTTGCGATGAAAGTAGCATTATTGAGTGATCTCCACACAATCGGCGTAGCCGCTACGTTGTCCGTGCGATATATACCGCCATCTGATCCGAAATAGACGATCGACGGATCCGACGGAGCAACCGCGATCGTGTGGGTATCCGAATGGAGGCCCGCTGTGAAGTTGAGGCCGTTTCCAGTAAATACGCCGCCGCCATCTAACGATCGTCCGAATGTAAGAGCCGACGATCCGCCGAGGTAAACGGTATTCGCATCTGCTGGGCTTACGGCGATGGCAATATCATAGAAACACTGCGGGGTACAGAAGTTGTTATCGATCCGATGGGTCCATGTTATGCCAGCGTCCACGGATTTATGTACGGTCCCACCGGCGCTGCCGGACGCGGCATATACTGTTACATCTCCTGATTCACTCCGGTGCAATGCCAATTCTGTGCGGGACGCGGCAGTTCCTGTTCCCTGAGTAGCGAAGGTGCGTACGAAGGTGGGGCTCGTATTGGAAACGGCATCTGTCGAACGATAGACGCCTCCTTCGCCCAAGGCGAACGAATCGGCAACCGAGGCGAGAACCAGATCCGGGTTACCAGGGTCCATTGCCATATCAGCAAATGCACGGTCTTGCCCGCCCAATCCAGTGACCGTCATTTTTGTAAATGACGGCGTCTCCCTCAGGGCATTGGTAGACCTGAAGATGCCTCGCGGCGACAGGTTCGTGGAAAGTGCGCCTCCGATGCCTCCGATGCCGGAAGCGGACGTAGCGAAGATAATATTTGGGTCGATCGGATGTACTACGATCTTACTGACAGATCGACCGTTGAAAATAGCAGCTCCAATTGGCCCCGTCAGGTTCGCGGTGGTACTCGCATTGTCGATGCGGTATATCCCCGCTCCGAAAAAGCAATCACCGCAAAACCCTGATTCGCCCGTACCCACAAATATGGTTTCCGGTTGTGACGGCGCAATGGTGACCGTGTTGACAGCCAGGCTAAGAGCGTTATCCAGGAGCGGCGTCCACGTCACACCGCCGTCGGCCGTACGATAAAGGCCTCCCTGCGCAGTGCCTACATAGACGAGGTCAGGATTAGTCGGATGTATAGCAATTGAGAGCACCCGACCGCTGGCAGTGGTCGCGGCGCCAGATCCGACCTGCGCATTCGGAATTGGGTTAGGTCCGATGGGCGTCCACGTCTGCAGCGACGAAGCCTTCTGTCTACTCGCAGGCAGCTCGAGCCGCTGAGCCTCCTGTCGCTCCAGTTGTCTGATTCCCTTCGCACGGATCGTTGGATCAAAAGGTTTATCTTTTTCGATACCGCGCTTTAGAGATATACCTTCCGCACGCAGCATCATGAATTCTTCCTTAGTTAAACCCGTCTGCAGTCGTGACGGAATGTCCGGATCGTCATTGACGAGATCCTTGATCGCGGCGCCGGCCAGCCTGACGGACTCCCAGCCGGCTACTAAAGCTATCAGGAGACAAAATACGCCTCCGAAAACAACGAATCTTTTCATAATCTGCGTGCGCAGGCTGAGACTGTTATGGCTGACACATCCGACATTTCGAACGCCTCATCGCATCCGAAGTAGGCGCTATTTGTGCGAAAAGCGTGCCTAATTACTACCACAACCGGCTTATCTTGAAAAGCGGAACAGACGACTTAGATTGTAATATCTTTTCCCGAGTTGGTTTGAAAACACGGTCGGGCTGCGCCATTGCAACAGTTCGACAGCTTCCCGTTTCATTAGAAAACAAACAAAAAAGCACGAGTACTGAGTCTCGCGCCTACGCAAAGCAATCTAGTTGAGTAAATTCAATCGATACTTAACAACTGAGCAGTAGGCTGCGGCCTGGCCCCGCGAAAGCCGTTACGAAGAAATGTTTCGTAATTTTCCTTGTCCACACCGGACAAGGAAAGGATGTGAGCACCAACAAGAAAACGCTCGGTCGATATATGAAGTCCAACCTTCTCGTATCTGCAGCCCATCGCTTTCATATAGACTTTTCCGGTCGGTAGGTCTATCTCAATGTTTAAAACTCGTTCATGGCCGACCAGATATTTCTCCTTTACCCGAATGGATGGGACTAAAAAGCCCACACCGGTTCTGCTGATATCGATAGTCTCACCCAGGATGCAGCCGGCACGGGCGAGGTCCCGGGCCTGCTCTGTATTCACATCCGGATCAAACCAGACCTTAACTGGCGCCGTGTGCCGTCGTCGAGGCGCGACCATCCGCTCGGACACGGATCGGTTAAATTTTGTTATCAATTCACGCAGCATGTGTATGGGGGGCCTGAAAGGCAGGATTCTAATATATAAACTTTTTCTATAACTTCAATTGGCTTTCGGTTTAGTTATGTGTTCATTTGCTCAGAGTTTTACCTGCAATGTCGCGGCTGGTCACGCGAGACATGCCCTTTCCGTCAAGGTTTAAGATAAATGACAGCTTCCCGCTTTTTTCGTAGATAGCGGGTGTCGCTGTTGCGTAGTAACTCCTGTTTTCAGCGGCAAGCACGATGGCGTAGTTATAACCGGTGGACTCGCTCGAGTTGGCGTCATCCGCCAACAGTCCGGTTCCAATAAGCTCCTGCATATCGGCGTAACGGCCGCCGTGCTGCAGTGAATATGCCAGTTGAGCTTTCGAGATGCGCTCGAGCATTTTGCGAGCTTCATCCTCGTGAACCCCGATGCGCAGATTGTAAAAGTAATTCTTTCCTTCCTTTCGGATTCTGATTTCCGCGTCACCGTCGACCGTCTGAATGATCCAGACGTCATTGATTCGACGAAGCTTTAGTTTCTGAACCTCGGGTTTGCCACTGTCGTCATTTGGTAAATTGGCTGTGACAGTTGCATTATCTCCGCCAATGATCTCACCATTTATTTCCACTTCGGCTGGAATGGTGCCTGCGATAGCTTCGAAATCAAGTGAAAAGTCCTTCAGTTCGCTTTCTGTTAAACCTTCGATCGCGGGCCGAAGGTTAGTTAGAAAAATAGCCTCGCGAAACTTTTTTTCCCGCAGGTTTTTGTAAAAGACCCTAACTGTGTCAGCCGGGCCATTAATTTCGATTGGAATAGTAGCGCCTTTAACTGAGTCAGCTGCCGTGCTAGAACCAGATCGAGACGAAACAGGAATACGGGTGTTAGCTGACGTCTTTGGCTCGGCGACAGAGCAGGAATTAATTAGCGGAAATATTAGGAAAAGAGAGCTTAACCAGAAGGAACTTATGACGGGGGGGTGGCCGACGCGGTCCGTAATTCTCATTTTAGCAACCAGTAAAACTTCGTGGGTGGTCGGGTAAGAAACAACGAAAACGTTCGAGAGAGCGACACGCTAAAATGATTATAGCGTGTCACGTTAAAGAAAGTAAAACATTATTTTCGCCGCGGCTAGAGGTCTCCTTCCCGTACTTCCGTCGCTGCTGCGGGCTCGCTGATCGCATTCCCTTTAGCGCCGAAAAGTGCATCTCTTCCAACGAGATAGAGGATCACGACCAGTATGACAAACGGAACGAGGGCCAATAGATCGGAGGTAAACAGGGGGTTGCTTGCTTCAGACCATTTCTCCATCCCTGAAACTGTCTCCGCCAAAAATTCCGCCGAAAAGGCGACAAGGATACCCGCCAGGGCTCCACCGGCGATGTAGCCAGATGCGAGCAGCACTCCGGGACTTTTATCGGTCTCTGCGATCTTTTCTTCTTCTGTCATGTCCCGCGATCTGAATCTCTTGAACAGCTCCTTATCTACACCCCAACGAACAACGCCACCAACAAAGATAGGCGCAGACACCGCGATCGGCAGATATAGTCCCACCGCGAATGCAAGAGATGGGATTCCCGCGAGCTCCAGAGTGATCGCTATCATTACTCCAAGCAACACGAGACCCCAAGGCAGCTCCTGACTAAGAATTCCCTTAATGATATAACTCATTAAAGTTGCTTTCGGTGCTGCATACTTCCGTACGTCAGTACCGTCTGCCCTTTTCTCAACCGCTCCGTTGATCCCCGGGTCTACAAGATATGTGGGTCGCCCCTGCATGTCTACCAGATATCGTCCTGGCTCAGTGTTTTTGGCATCGGTATTGTGCCAGACCCTGTAGGTGTTTTGATCATTGAAATAAGCGTCCTGCACCGTCTCACTTTTGAACGTATTCCCCTCTCGGAGCAATTCTTGCTCAGGCACGCGGAACGCGGCCGAAAACGTAGTTGGTGCGACTTGCTGATAAACGGTTGCGGCCTGGTTCAACTGAATGAGGATCGGCCCCAGAATCAATGCTGATGCGAGGGCTCCTACCAAGATCGCTATCTGCTGTCGTTTCGGCGTCCCACCTACCCAGAAACCGGTTTTAAGGTCCTGCGAAGTGGTGCCCCCGTTAGAGGCGGCAATACAGACGATGCCGCCAACACTCAGCGCGGTTACAAAATAAGGGTCTGGGGCGGTCCATCCAACGATCAGAAATACAAGACATGTCAGCAACAGGGTCGCAACCGTCATCCCTGAAATGGGGTTTGATGAGGAACCGATCTCGCCAGTCAGGCGAGAGGAAACGGTAACGAACAAAAACCCGAAAATGATGATCAGGATGGCTCCTAAAATATTCATTTTCAGTGCCGGCAGGAACGTAATAATGACAATTAGACCAAGGATGCCGCCAACCACCCACTTCATAGATATGTCGCGATCGGTGCGAGGAAGTGCATCTTCGTCGGCGACCTTGCTGCCGCTTCGGAAATCCGCTATGCCGCCCCTGATACCGTGGAGAATCACCGGAAGTGACCTGAAAAGACTGATTATGCCGCCTGCCGCGACGGCTCCCGCACCAATATAAAGTATGTAATCGCCCTGGATGCTGTTCTTACCCTGAATGCCCATCTCTGAAATAAGCTTCGTCGCGGGTGCGAGCGGTTCCAGCAGCCCCGCTCCAAAATACTTGATCATTGGGATCAGAACGAGATAAGACAACGCCCCGCCGGCAAACATAACTCCCGCGATTCTCGGGCCAATAATGTACCCCACGCCGAGCAATGCTGGGTTGTTCTCAAGGGAGACAGACCCGCCTTCGAAGGGCCGGCCGAAAACCTTCGACGGCACTTCTTTCCAGCCCTTCAAAACCTGCATTATTGAATTGAAGGCAAAGCCCATCGCAAATCCGATCGCGATGATCTTTCCACCCTGCATCGCGGCCGAATCGTTATGCGCCGTATCAGCTTGAATCGATTCCTGCCTCGACTCTAGCGAAGCACCCGCCATCAACACCTGCGCGCACGCGGTCCCCTCGGGGTACTTCAAGATGCCGTGTTGATTCTTAATAAGGGCGCGACGCAGCGGGATCATCATTAGGATCCCGAGCAATCCGCCAAGCACGGCAACCATCGTGACCCGCCAAACCTCCAGGTCAAAACCGAGGATAAGGATTGCCGGCATGGTCACTCCAACACCGAATGCTATGGATTCGCCCGCAGACCCCGCCGTCTGTACGATGTTGTGCTCGAGTATCGTCGCATCTCGGGCACCCAGTTTCGACAGGATCCGGAATAGGGTTATCGAAATAACCGCTACAGGGATCGAAGCGGAAACCGTAAGCCCTACTTTCAGTACCAGGTACAATGAGGACGCTCCGAAAACTATGCCAAGTAATGTTCCAACGATAAGCGGAACGGGCGTAAGTTCGCGCAGGCGTGATGCATCCGGAATATAAGGCCGAAAGTTTTCAAGGAATGGATTCTTCATCTCGATCATGTCTCCTTGGACTGGCTTGTCGCTCGTAACTCAACATGACGTTGAAGTTACCGTGCGGGGAAAGGTAATTAAACTTGGGTTAATTTATCACGCATCGTTCAGTGACGCTAGTGATTTGAAACGGTCGTTCGGCGAACCCGTATTAAAGCGTGGGCTGAAGCGACGGCAAGGAACTTGTGGTAAATTTGTTAGAGCCCAATAGGTTGGATTCATTTAAGACAGTTACTCTTATGTCGAAATACAGTATCTCTGTGCCTAAAGCCTTCCGTCGATTCTATCTATTATTCTTAGCTGCTATCTTTGTCGCTACGGCCGCTGGCCAAAATATTCCGGTCCCCCGCGACGTTCTCGGTTTTACGCCTGGCGACGACCGAAAGCTTGCGAGCTGGGCACAAACACTGGACTATTTTAGAAAGCTAGATGTCGCATCGAACCGCGTAACGGTCCAGGAGATTGGCAAAACCACAGTCGGTGTTCCTTTTGTTTATGCCACGATCTCGGCGCCTGAAAACTTGCGAGCCCTCAGAACTTATGAGCAGGCAAACGCCCGGCTTGCCGATCCGCGGAAGATCAGGAGTAATGACGTAATAGCGAGGTCTCTGATCAAGCAGGGAAAGACAATTGTTCTGATCACTTGCGGTATTCACTCGACAGAGGTGGGCGGGCCCCTCTCATCGATGCTGATTGCCCATCGGCTTGCGTCGAGCGACGAACCCCAAATTCAGAGCATTTTAAAGAACACCATTATTCTTCTGGTTCCCTCGCTTAACCCGGATGGGGTGGATATTGTAAAGAACTGGTACGACAAGACGCTTGGCACAAAGTTCGAAGGAACGTCGCCGCCCGAGCTTTATCATAAATACGTCGGACATGATAACAACCGTGATTGGTATACGTTCTCACAAGTGGAGACTCAGCTTACCGTGGATAAGATCCTCAACGTATGGCATCCGCAGATCGTGCATGACATACATCAGCAGGGGGAGATAGGTTCCAGGCTTTTTCTCCCGCCGTATATGAAGCCGGTCGAGCCCAACGTTCCCTCCCAAATTGTGGATGGCTTCACTGAGCTTGGATACCACATTGCTAACGACCTTCGTTTGAAAGGCTACAAGGGAATAACGACCAATACCACCTACGACGCCTGGACACCGGCCCGTGCCTACTCCCATTACCACGGTGGCGTGCGAATTCTGAGTGAAACCGCCTCGGCAAAGCTTGCAACGCCTACAACCGTCAAGTTCGAGGACATGCGGGTGCCCTCCGACGATGGTTATGATCCAAAAGTAGAGTCGCCGAATTTCGGCCCGCTTTGGCGCGGTGGTGAGTGGAAGCTGCGTGATATCACAGACTATATGACAACGGCGGCATTTAGCTTGTTGGGTCACGCCGCCGCAAACCGTGAAAAATGGCTTACACGGTTTTACGAGGTCGGGAAAGAGGCGGTTCGACCGCGAAAGGATGGGGAGTTGAATGCCTATATCCTTCCGCTCCCTAAGCCCGGACCAAACGGATCCGCTACGGATGCCCATCGCAGACGGCAGGCTCTCGTCGATATTCTGGTGAGAGGCGGAGTAGAACTATACGGCACAGGCACGCCAGTCCGTGTGGGTTCCGGTTTCCAGAGTTCCCTGCTTATCCCCGTCGCCCAGCCCTATGGCCGTTTCGCCGTCACACTTCTTGAAAAGCAGCAATACCCGAACCTGCTGGATGAGAAAGGCATACCCATAGCGCCGTACGATGTAACGGCTCACACACTCCCGCTTCTAATGGATGTTGAGGCTCAACCGATATTTAAACCCCAAAGGGTTGGCACCAGGGACTTTGGGAGTGGATCTGTACCGAACTGTTCTTGCGGAAGCAATTCTCAACGTCTTGCTCTTTATCGCTCAAAACTTCCGAATATGGATGAGGGGTGGACCCGATGGATATTGGAAAACAAGGGCAGATCGACATCCGTCTGCTGCGTTAACTACGTAAGCATCTCGGACAGCGAAATCCGAAATGGCATACCTGCTCAGACAACTTCCATAGTCTTCCCTGACCAGTCGCCGAACCAAATGCTCAATGGCTATGCGCGCGGAGCCATGCCGGACGAATTAACCGGCGGGGTTGGAAAGCAAGGAGTTGAAAATCTAAAGAAATTTGTCGAGGCGGGCGGCACTCTCGTGTTTCTGAACCGGTCGTCGACTTTTGCGATCGAGCAATTCGACCTGCCAGTTAAAGACGTGACGCGGGGGTTGGCCCGTAAGGACTTTTACATCCCCGGCTCGATCCTTCGCACAGAGTTGGATACCACGCATCCTGTTGCGGCCGCTATGCAAAGAAATTCGATAGCCTGGTTTGAAAACTCACCTGCTTTTGAAATACAAACGAGTTCCACAGCCTCGGCGAACAATTTCAAGATCATTGCTAGATATCCGATCGACCCGGCGAACGTCCTGCTGTCGGGGTGGGCCTTGGGAGTTGACAGGATCGCCGGGAAGGCGGCAGTAGTTGAGTTCTCCATTGGCAAAGGGAAGATTTTCCTTTTTGGCTTCCGCCCTCAATACCGGGGCCAGTCCCTTGCGACATTACCATTGCTGTTCAATGCGATCTCCAACCATCTGCAGGAGCCCAATAGTCAGCAAGAAGCCGTCGAGAAGTTTCTGACAACACGGTCCGCGTGGTAGTCTCTATCCTTTCTCATGAAGGAAGAGATTCAAGAAACACGGCTAAATCATGGACCTATCGTACTTACAGATCGAATGCCGGGCGTCCGTTCGGTGACGCTCGGCTTCTTTTTCCGTGTGGGCTCCCGGCACGAACCTCGTGAACTGAGCGGAATATCCCACTTTATTGAACATACGGTATTCAAAGGGACCCACCGGCGGTCCGCTCTTGACATCGCTATCGAACAGGACCGGCTTGGGGGTAACCTTGAAGCGTTCACTACCCACGAGGAAACAGGCTTTGCGATCAAGATAATAGACGAACAGCTGCCAGGAGCATTCGACCTTTTAGCTGACCTGCTGACCGAGCCGCGGTTTGACGAAGCCGACCTCAAGAGTGAACAGCGGGTGATCATCGAAGAGATGAAGATGATCGAGGACTCGCCCGAAGAACACCTTGCCGACATTTTTAGCGCGGGTTATTTTTCAGATCATCCACTCGGCATGTCGATCGCCGGTACTCCCACGACAGTGCGCAGCTTCGATGCTGACACAACACGTAGATACCATCATCAGACTTTTCGCAGCGGTAATTTAGTTATCACTGCCGCTGGGAACGTTGACCATGGCGCCGTGGTAGATCTGGCACAACAGATCGGCTGGCGACAACCCGCCGACTCGACAGAATCTATTGCCTCCTCCAGCCCTGTTCCCGCTCCGTCGGCACCGCTCATCATTGAGCAGAATGAAAATCTGGAACAGGCTCATATTATTCTTGCGACCCCACTGGTCTCGGCTATAGATGAGAGGCGCTATTCTGCAGAGCTACTGTCGAATATATTTGGTGGCGGCACCTCCAGCCGCCTGTGGCAAGAAATCCGCGAGGAACATGGCCTCGCGTACAGTGTCGGTGCCTCTGCGATCAATTATCGCGACTGCGGTTTGTTTTCGACCTTTGCTGCGACGTCGCCTGATCAGCTCGAGGAGGTGGTTGACCTGATCATTTCTGAAATGGGTCAGATGGTACGCCAAGGGGTAACGGACGACGAGCTGCAGTTGGCAAAGGACCAATCGAGCGCCTCAATACTATTGAGTTTGGAGGATTCGGCAGCGCGGGCTGCCGCACTCGGTCAATCTGAGATCACGTATGGACGACAAATACCGGTAGAAGAAACGCTTGCACGGATCGCATCGGTCACGGTCGACGATGTTGCATCGCTGGCTAATGAATTCTTTCGTTCGGAGAATGTGGCCTTTGCAGCTCTCGGCGACCTAAAGGCAATTTCGATCGAGCGGGAGAGACTTAACATTTCGAACTAGATTGGCGCGTACGGTATAAGGTCAGCCACACCAGCAAGGGCGAAACCGCGCAGACGCAGTGCGCAGGAGTCGCACCTGCCGCAGGCGAGATCTTCCCGTTCATAGCACGACCAGGTGAGATGCAGAGGAGCATTGAGTTCAATTCCTTTCTGTACGATCTCACTTTTTGACAGGTGGATGATCGGCGTTCTGATGGCGATCTGAGTTTCAGGTCTTGTTCCCTCATTGACCACCCACTGGAATGCCTCGAAAAAGGCAGGTCGGCAGTCAGGGTATCCACTGGAATCTTCGGCCACCGCCCCAATATATATAGAGCCGGCGAAGATCACCTCCGCCCAACTAACTGCTATTGCCAGCATGTTTGCGTTGCGGAACGGCACATAGCTTGTCGGTATTTCACTGGAATCTAGGTTTGCCGGCTCAACTGCCATACTGTTGTCCGTAAGCGACGAGCCTCCGATCTTCGCCAGATGTCCAATCGAGATGTCGAGCCGATCTTCGATCCGGTAATAGTCGGCTACATCATTAAAAGCCTGGCGTTCTCGTTTCTCTGTCTTCTGACCGTATGTTATATGCAGGAACGCTGCCTTCCCGGCCTCACGAAGGGCGATCGCGGCCGTCACACTAGAGTCCATCCCACCAGAAACGAGTACCACTGTCTTGGCTTCAGACACCACGCACGTCTGTCCCCCAGATGTATTTGTGCAGCTGCATATTGAAACGCACCCGGCGGCCGCCGTTAGCAACAGCCTCGGCGAGCGCCGCCATATCGTCGCCCGCGTGCACCGGGGAGATGAGGACTTCCTTTGCTCGAGTTTCGAGTGAGTAACGTGCAATTAGATCAAGAGCAAATTCCCAATCGGTGAGGTCCGTGATAACGAATTTAACCTCGTCCATCTCTGGCCTTAGACGATCCAGATTTGGCCAATGATTTCTGTCAGCTTCGCCCGATGCGGGGCATTTAACATCGAGGATGACCCGTGCACGAGGGTCCACCTGCTCGGTCGACATGAACCCACCGGTCTCGATCAGCACTTCATAGCCCCGATCGCACAACTCTGAAATAAATGGAAAGACATTCTTCTGAGCGAGCGGCTCCCCACCCGTAACCTCTACCAGCTGGCATTTAAAACTATCGAGTTTTTCAAAGATCGTCTCGAACGAGAGGCGCTCGCCGCCCGTAAAGGTATATTCGCTGTCGCACCACACGCATCGCATCGGGCAGCCTGTCAGTCGCACAAAAGAGCATGGTCTGCCGGCATGCGACGACTCCCCTTGGATCGATAGAAATATTTCAGTTATCCGCAGCTCCATGGCATCTAAAACAAACCGAACCACTGGTAATGATTCCGCAATACACTAAAACCGAATGATGCAGGTTTCATGGGCATAATTGCAAAAACGCCTAACCCATTTTAGTCGAATAGGGCCAGGTGTTCTCGAACACCACCCAAAACAGAAGGTATTGTTTCATGGATCTTCCTTTTATCGCTGCAGATTTGTGGTGGATTATACGGCAATCCGGGGTAGGGTACGGTACGCCGCTGAAATTTTCACAATTAAATATATCTCCGGCACAGTACGCCACATTGCCGACGACGAGGCTCTGACAAGGCGGAGTTTTTGCGTTACAATTTCGGCAGCGGAAACCAATTATGCGTGAACAACTCCAGAATTTTCTAAATTCGATGGATGAGAATTCCATCGCCATTATTCCTGCGGCCCACGAAGCGCGGCGAAGCTATGATACGGAATACAAGTTTCGTCAGGACTCCGATTTTTGGTACCTCACTGCGTTCCCCGAGCCCGATGCGATCGCCGTGTTAGACAAGCAAGCCAAAAAACCTTACACACTGTATGTCCGCCCACGCAATCTGGAAATGGAAACCTGGTTTGGCCGCCGGCAGGGTGTTGAGGGGGCTACAAAAAATTACGGCGCTCAGCGGTCGGCGTCCATTGAAACCTTTGGCAGGGACCTCGGCAAGCTCCTGGACGGCCACGACATACTCTATTATCGATTTGGCGTGGACGAAAAGCTGGATCTTCAAATCCTGGAATATCTTTCCGAACAGCGAGTTCGTCGATTGAAGACGCCGTACCCGCCGCACACGATAATTGACCCGACGCCGATCATCGGTGAAATGAGGCTCCACAAAACGCCGCAAGAGATCGAGTTGATGCAGACCGCGGCCGACATTGCCGGAGATGCGCACATCCTTGCGATGAAAAGGGTTCGGCCGGGTATGAATGAGTTTCAGGTCGAGTCACTGATGGAGTCGTATATGCGCGACAAGGGTGCAAGCGGTGTCGCTTACAACTCCATCATTGGCGCGGGCGAAAATGCGACGATTCTGCACTACGTCGAGAATAATATGCCATTAAAAGACGGCGATCTTATCCTGATCGATGCCGGTGCCGAATATCAAGGCTACGCGTCTGACATAACCCGAACATTTCCTGTGAACGGCAAATACTCCAGGGCGCAGCGTGAGGTCTACGATGTCGTTCTCGACGTTCAGCTGCAGTGTGTTGAATATACGAAAACCGGCAATACGGTGCATGGCAGACAGGACTTTTCGATCGAGCTTCTAACTGAAGGAATGAAGAAGCTCGGACTTTTAAAAGGAAAAACCAGCGACCTCATCAAGAAAAAGTCGTACATGAAGTATTACATGCACGGTGTTGGTCATTACCTCGGGCTCGACGTTCACGACGCAGGACGCTATTTTACGGACCAGACATCAAAGAACTCCCGCCCGTTTGCACCTGGAATGGTGCTTACAGTTGAACCGGGTCTTTACATTCCGCCCGATGATAAGTCTGCACCCGCAAAATATAGGGGAATTGGGATCCGCATTGAAGACGATGTTCTGGTAACCAAAGACGGCAATCGGAATCTCACGTCCAAAGTGCCTAAGCATCCAGACGAGATCGAGGCCCTGATGGCCGCACGTAAACGGTGAACCGTTAATGGACCTGGAACTGATCGCCCGACACCTGCCTGCACTGATCGGCTCGCTCCTCGTGAGCGTTCTCTTTCTTCAGTCTGGCCTGGATAAGGTATTTGACTGGGCGGGCAATAGCTCATTC